>CAYVDY010000654.1:0-3883 GCA_964450255.1 uncultured Candidatus Solibacter sp.
CGAGGTTCTCAGAATCGCCAGCCCGCGCAGCCATCACGAGGGCTTACAAGGCGTCCGATCGAATCGAACCCTGGCTGTTCGGGGCCTCTGTTATCGACCTCTGCCTGTTCGAAAGGGATCCAGAGGGGCCTGTGACTCTGCCGCAGGAGCCCTTGATTCATCCGGTTCAGGGGCCGGATGGGCGATCGTTGCTCCTGTGCGCGTCGGAAGAGAAAGGCATTTCGTTCGCCTTCCCGATCGATACGACGCCGATCGCATACCGCGACCTCTTCCTCAAACACTATGCGGCTTACTGTGAAGCCCTTGCGAGCGGGCTCAGCCCCCAGGCAAGGGGGGTGGCCTTAGTAGAGGGCGACGAAACGCCCCTGGCCTGGTGGGAGTTCATGACCTCAGTCATCGAGAAGCAGGAGGCCGAGGGCGTGAGCGGGCTGAGGGTCGGGATGGTTGCCTGAGGCCGCCGGGATCTGGGCAGAGCTAGTTTGCTCTCGGCGGTGGATCTGTTCGTGTGCGTGGGACCGGAAGCCATCGGCCTATGATGCGCCATGGGCGTTACGTACAGAACGTATTGCGAGAAGTGCCAGCAGGAGGCGCCAGAGGTGGGCGATTTTGGCTACATCGGCGCCCCCTCGGGGGCGGTCGGTGTCGTCTCCTCGTCAGGTCTTCTGACTTTTGGTGCGATCTTCGAGGCGCTGGACGCTGTCGGGGCGATTCACCAGGACCTTGAGACACTTCGCACCTTCTTCGTCAGGCATTCCAATCATCCCATCGTGCTTGAGGGTGAAGGAGAGGTCGCGGCTCGCCGTCGGGCGGTTGCGGCGCTACCCGGTCCAAAGCGTCCGCGACCAAGCATTTCTGGCGTGTGGACGGCCGTGTGTGATTGCCGAGAAGAGTTTCGATCGCCAGTGGAGTCGTTCCTTCCGCGGTCCAAGACTTCTATCAGTCCCAAGGCCATCGTACGGCTCAAGGCCATCGCGCAACACCTTCCGGAAAGCATCTATAGAGCCTCGAGCTTTCCGTTGGAGAACCAAGAGTTCTTTCGTTTCCTCGAAGACCACTCCAAACACTCGATCACAGCGTTCGTGGCGTCGGCGGATGTGCCGACGTCAAAGGGCGCGCCTACGATGGCGGTTCTGCCCTCCTGGCGTTCTGAGGATCACGAAGGCCACCTTGGAGTCATTCCCGAGCCTCTGACTCCGGCCGCAGCCCGTCTTCACCATCGAGTGGCTGCGGTGCGCGTCAAGAGTTGTCAGGAGATTGGCGCCGCCGCGGATCGGGTGATGTTGGGTTACCTGCTTCCCGCGCTGGATGACCTTGAGACGGACGTGCGCGTCGCTGCTATCGAAGCGATCGGTAAGCTGAAGGACCCTCGCGGCGTACGCCCGCTGGGTCGCGGCCTTCTGGACGAGTCTCCGAAAGTGGTTCGCGCCGCTCGGCAAGCTTTGAAGTCGATTGGCGTTTCGGAGAAGACTGCGCTTGAACAAGCAACCTCCTTCCGCGGTCCCTACATGTTGGCGGGGTCTGACCGCGAGCAGCAAGCCAAGTCTGCCGCGGAGATTCGACACGCCTTCTTTGGTCGCGAGAGCGCGCACATGCGCCTTCCGAAGGATGCCCTGCGATCGCTCTCTCGGGATGAACAACGTTCCGTGTTCGGGCACCCAAGCGCCTATCGCCGGGCAGAGGCCTACCCGCTCTTGCAGTCGAAAGACAAGTACGCGACGGAGATTGTCTTGGCAGGCGTCGATGACCCCTCGACATACGTCCAAGCGGCAGCGCTGCGGGCGGCACTCAGGGTTCGCGCGCGGATCGATCGGGACAGACTGCTCGAACTGGTCGAGAGCGGCGACTATCAAGTGACTCCAGCAGCGCGCAGTCATCTTGCGCGCAAGCCAGACGAGGTTCCGCTGGAGCGGATGATCGCGGCGGCAGGCAAGACACCGCGACCGGACATCCTGGCGTTGATCGGAAAGACAGGCAAGCCTGCGGCGTACACCTATCTCGCGGGGTTGTACCGGAAGCGGGTCCACGACGAGGCCGGGCGCTGGATCGACATGCGCCCCGTCGCGAAAGCGATCTATGCCTGGGGTGGAGCGGCAGCAGCGGCGAAGACGATTCGTGACGTCGCGCACTGGTACCCGGAACCGCTCCTCGACCAACTCTCGCCCACGCGTGATGCAGAGCTACTGCACAAGACATTGACCTGGCTGATCGGATCGAAGCACGCCGGACGAAGCTCGGCGGCGGGCTATATCGAGAAGCATCAGATCGTCGCCTGCTATCCGGCTCTGATTGCCGCAGCCCAGAAGCCGAACCCCGAAGTGGTTCGGCAGGCATGGCGCACTCTGATAGGACTGGGCGATCCATCCACGGAGGCGGCGATTGCGAGCGCCCTTGACCTCAGCTTCTCCAACGAGGCGTTTCTCGGCTTTTGGCTCTCTGGGAACGCGAAACTCGCTTCCGCTGCCAAGGCGCGCAAGCTTGGCCTCGTTTGGACCCCCAAGAAGGTGAAGCCGATCGTAGTGTGGGGGGAGAGGCGATGACGCTGCGCCCACCCGCGATTCGGCCCCGATGGCGATGGACCGGACCGGTCCCGCGTCTCGCCGCAAATGCCGGGGGTGTCGCCATCATCGAGAACTGGACGGCTCGTTCCCTCGCCTGGGCGGATGGTCACGCTCAGTGGAGCTTCCCGCTTCCAGTGGGTGAGGTGCTCACGACGCCCGACTATGTGCTCGCATCCGGTAATCAGAACGAGACTTTCGTCATCGACAGCAAGAGTGGCGGCCTCGAACGGCTCCTGCCGAACGTCTCAGGCTCGCTACTTGGCACTGATGGTCCGGTGTTGTTCCAGTGTGGCGATGGATTCCTCCAAACGGACCCCTTCGTCTCGGCGACCGATGTGAGAACGGCGCGGACACTGTGGCGCATGCGCTGGCACAAGATGCCATTTCGGGAGGGATGGGCTCTTTGTACCGTTGGTAAGAACCGCCTCTTCCTCCGCCACGGACAGGAACCGATCGTGCATGCCTTCTACAGCCGTACGGGGGCGAAAGCATGGAGCGCGCCTGGTCACCTGTCGGCGATCGTGGACGAGGAGCATGGCTGCTTGTCTCGCTGGGCGGGAAGGAAGGTGATGGTGGACGCTGTTCGCCTTTCCGATGGTTCAAAAGGCCGCAAACTGCGCGTTGGCGGCGGGGGTCTCTTTGCAGGCGGCCGGCACCATTCCGTGCGCGAGGAGCGTGGGCGTGTGGTCTACGAGGTGAACGACCCATTCACCGGAAAGGGTCGACGGTCCGTGATCGAGGCCCCGATTGATGAGTTGAGAAACAAACCTCTTTCGAAAGCGCCCATTCGCGACGAGTGGCTCTATGGCTCAGACGAAAGGATCGAGAGGCTTCGCCTGAGGTACGCGGACCAGGCCATCGTTCTTCTTAGAACGAAACGTCCCCAACGTCTCCTGTGCGCGCGAGCCAACGGTGAAGTCGTCGCCTTCCTTGAACTCAGCAGCGAAGCGAGTGACTTCTACCGACAAGGGCGATATTTGCTCGCCCGAGGACACTTCGGATTGGACTGTTTCGAGTTGGACATTCGGACGTGATGGACTGAGGGCACCGATGAGCGTCCGAGATGACGGCTGCTCCCAGCAACCCGACCCTTAGATCCGCGGTACCTTCTCGGTTCCTGCATGATGGAGATTCGCACATGACCACTCGACGCCAGTTTCTGAACACCGCCGCTGTCGCTGGCGGGAGCGCTCTCATCGCGCAGAGCGCGCTGTCGGATCTCGCATGGGGCGCTACGCCTTCGCCGATGAATATCCTCATCCTTGGCGGCACCGGCTACATCGGCCCACATCTCGTGCGGCTGGCCGTGGGTCGAGGGCACAAGG
>CAYVDY010000655.1:0-3879 GCA_964450255.1 uncultured Candidatus Solibacter sp.
ACTGGCGGCGCCTCGTGGGAAGCCGCTGGGATGAGCGACAGCCAGATCTTCGCCTGTGGATGCGGCGTCTTCAGTCGCACAGCGAGGTCTTCCAGAAACGCCATCACCAGGTCCGGCGGGTTGTGCCCCGGATCGCCGCCGGGCACGAAGATGCCGGTCAGCGTTGTGCTGTCCGCGAACAGCTCGACGAACTTCGCCATCAGCTCCGCCCGTTTGACCTTGTCGTTGAGGTCGAAGTCTGCTGGAGTCCACACCCAATAATCGATCCCGTACCGGCGGCAGATCTCGCTCATCGCTCGATTCATCTCGCGACGCGGGACCTTCATCAGCGGACTGTCGCGCGCATCCTGAAACGGGATGTTCTCGATGGCATTGACCCCGAACAGCGCCAGGTCGCGGATGTACTGCTCGAACTGCGGGATGGTCCACGCGTCCCAGGAGTTGGCCGTGGAGCGATAGCCGATCTGGTGACCGCGTATCGGGGAGGCGGGCGCTGTGGTCACGTCCAGGGGCCCTTCCAGGCTCACGCGGCCGGGCGCGTAGTCCATCGCGCGCAGCAATCCGCCAACGCCGAACAGGACGCCGCGCGAGTCGCCGCCGGCGATCCGAACTTGGCCGTTCGCCTCAAGTGTCAGGCGGTAGCCCTCAGGGCGGTACGGCTGCGTGGTCAGCACAATTGCGGGCCGGTCCGTTGGCGTCCTGGAGGCGAGGGGCATGCGAATTCCGGTGCGTTTCTCCACTTCCTCGATCAGCACGGTGGCGGCGGTGCGTTCAACTTCGGGCAACATGCCCGGTCTCACGACCACCACGGCGCGCGAGAGGTCGGCTGACTCCACGGATGAGGCGGCGAGAGCCAGAAGAAGTACGGTTCTGAAGTAGATCATCACTAGAAATCCAACCTGCCACAAAACTGAAGAGTTTACAAACAGAAGCCCGACAGATTCGTATCCCATACAAATGCAGAACGATCTTCGGCTCGCCATGCGCATGCTCGCCAAGGCTCCGGGCTTTACCGTCGTGGTGGTGCTCACGCTGGCCTTGGCCATTGGGGCGAACAGTTCCATCTTCAGCGTCGTTCACGGCGTGCTCCTCAAACCGTTGCCCTTCACCCAGCCGGAGCAACTGGTCGGCATGTGGCATTCCGCGCCCGGTCTGGGCATCGGCGACCTGAACGCCTCCCCCTCCACGCACTTCACCTACAGCGAACAAGGGCGCGTCTTCCAGCAGATCGGACTCTACCGCGGCGCCGCCTTCACCGTCACCGGCAACGGCGAACCGGAACGGGTGGAGGGACTCCAGATTACGGAAGGGTTTCTGCCACTTCTGCGCGTGCCGCCTGTCGCGGGCCGTGGTTTCACGGCCAAGGACATGGAGATCAACGGCCCCAAGATCGCCATGCTCAGCTACGCCTACTGGCAGAAGCGCTTCGGCGGCGCGCCGGACGCCATCGGCCGCAACCTCACCATCGACGGCGAGCCCATGCAGATCGTCGGCGTGACGCCCAGGGATTTCAGCTTCCTCGACGAGGAAGCCCAACTCTTCCTCCCACTGCGATTCAATCGCGCCGAGATCTTCGTCGGGCAGTTCAGCTATCGCTCCGTCGCGCGCTTGAAGCCGGGAGTGACCCTGCAGCAGGCCAACGCCGACGTCGCCCGCATGCTTCCGCTGGTCTTCGAGAACTACCCACTGCCTCCGGGCCTCTCTATGCAGATGCTCAAAGATACGAAGATCGCGCCCAACGTGAGGCCGTTGATGGTGGACGCCGTCGGCGATGTTGGCAACGTCCTTTGGGTGCTGCTTGGGGTTGCGGGAGTCGTTCTGCTCATCGCCTGCGCCAACGTCGCCAACCTCCTTCTCGTCCGCGCCGAGGGCCGCCAGCAGGAACTCGCCATCCGTACCGCGCTCGGCGCCGATTGGCAGCGCATCGCCCGCCAACTCCTCATCGAAAGTGTCTGCCTCGGCGTGGCAGGCGGCGCGCTCGGCCTGGGTCTGGCCTGGGCCGGAGTGCGCCTGCTGGTCAACCTCGCGCCGGCCAATATCCCGAGGCTCGCCGAGATCTCGATCAACCCCACCGTGCTCGCCTACACCGTCGGTGTCTCCGTCCTGGCCGGGCTGCTTTTCGGGCTCATCCCGGTGCTGAAGTACGCCACACCCCACATCGCGGCGACTCTGCGCGATGGCGGACGCTCGCTGAGCCAGGGCCGCCAGCATCACCGCACCCGCAAGATCCTCGTGGTCTCGCAAGTCGCGCTGGCCCTCGTATTGCTGATCAGCTCCGGCCTGATGCTGCGCACGTTCCAATCACTTCGCGAGGTCCAGCCCGGCTTCACCAATCCGGAACAGATCCTCACGCTTCGCATCTCCATCCCCGAGGCGCAGGTGAAGGATCCTTTGCAGGTCGCCCGCATCCACGAACAGATCGCCCGTCAGTTCGAGGCCATCCCGGGCGTCCGGTCCGTGGGGTTGTCCAACTCCGTCACCATGGACGGCAACACCAGCAACGATCCGATCTTTGTCGAGGATTTTCCGGCCGCCGAAGGCAAGATGCCCGCGCTGCGGCGCTACAAGTTCATCGGCCCAGGTGCGTTCCAAACCATGGGCAATCCCTTGAAGGCGGGCCGCGACATCGCCTGGTCCGACATCCACAACCGCCGCCGCGTGGTGCTCATCAGCGAGAACCTGGCGCGTGAGTATTGGGGCGAGCCGGGCAAGGCATTGGGCCGCCGCATACGCGAAACGCCGAAATCGCAGTGGCTGGAGATCATCGGCGTGGTCGGCAACGAACACGACAACGGCGTCCACGAGAAGGCGCCTGCCGTGGTCTACTGGCCGCTGCTGATCGATGAGTTCTGGAATGACAAGCTGTCCGTGCGCCGTTCCATGGCCTACGAACTCCGCAGCCCGCGCGTGGGCACCCTCGCGTTCTTCAAGGAAGTGCAGGCCGCCGTGTGGAGCGTGAATCCGGCACTGCCCACCGCCAATGTCCGCACGGTGAAAGAGATCTACGCCCGGTCCATGATGCGGACGTCATTTACCCTGCTGATGCTCGCCCTGGCCGGCGGCGTGTCGCTGATCCTGGGCGTGGTCGGTATCTACGGCGTCATCTCGTACGCCGTCTCGCAGCGCACGCGTGAGATCGGCATTCGCATGGCCCTCGGCGCGAAGCGCACGCAGGTGGAGGGGCTCTTCGTGCGCGAGGGCCTGGCGCTGATTCTGATCGGCGTCGTGCTCGGCCTGGGTGCGGCGATGGGCGTGACCCGCCTTCTCAGCACTTTGCTGTTCGGCGTAAGCCCGGTGGATCCGATCACATACGCCGCCGTCTCCGCGGGCCTGGCTGTAACAGCGCTGCTGGCCTGCTATGTGCCCGCCCGCCGCGCCGCTTCGGTGGACCCAGTCACGGCGCTCCGCAGCGAATAGCCCCAACAAACATACCCAAAGGTCGGATAGTATGTTCGGGAGGACTATCTCATGCAACGACGCGATCTCCTGAAATCAGCGGCCGCCGCCACCGCCGGCCTGACCATCCTGAAGAGCGGCTCTCTGCGCGGCCAAACCGCTCCCAGCAACCGCCTGAACGTCGCCCTCATCGGCGTGTGGGGACGCGGTACCGCCCACTACAATGTGCTCCGTGACGAGAACGTCGTCGCCCTCTGCGACGTCAACGACAATCGCACCAAAGAGGCGGCCATCCTCTTCCCGAAAGCCAAGCTGCATTGGGACTGGCGCCGCGTTCTGGAGCAGAAGGACGTGGAAGCTGTCATCATCTGCACCGCCGATCACCACCACGCCTTCATCGCCAACTGGGCCATGAACCGCGGCTTGCACGTCTACTGCGAGAAGCCCATGGGCATCAGCGTCGATGAAGTCCGCACCCTCCGC
>CAYVDY010000656.1:0-3870 GCA_964450255.1 uncultured Candidatus Solibacter sp.
GCCGAGGATTTCATCGAGCGAACGGCCGCGGCCTAGCTCGAAGCCGACCGTGCGGTTGCGGCTGAGGGTGCCGTTGCAGGTGAGGACTAGATCGCCGAGGCCGGCGAGGCCGGAGAGGGTGCGGGGCTGGCCACCGGCGGCGATGGCGAGGCGGGTGATCTCGGCCAGGCCGCGGGTGATGAGGGCGGCCATAGTGTTGGCGCCGAGGCCGAGGCCGGCACAGACTCCGGCGGCGATGGCGATTACGTTTTTGAGCGACGCGCCGATTTCGACGCCGATGGGATCGTTGTTGGTGTAGAGGCGGAAAGTCGGGCCGGCGAAGGCCGCCTGCACGGTGCGGGCGAGATCGGCATCGTGCGAGGAGATGACGATGGCGGCGGGCTCGCCGCGGCCGATCTCCTTGGCGAAGGTGGGGCCGCTGAGGACTCCGATGCGGGGCGCGAAACTCGGGCCGATGACTTCGGCCATGACTTCGGAGACGCGCTTAAGGGAGCCGTTTTCCAGGCCCTTCGTGGCGCTGACGAAGAGGGTTTCCGGGGTGAGGGAGGGGAGCAGTTGGGTGTAGACGCGGCGGGCGTGGTGGGATGGCATGACGCCCAGGAGGATATCGGCGCCGGTGGCGGCGGCTTGGAGGTCGGGCTCGGCGGTGACGTTGGCGGGCAGCGGCGTATCGGGGAGGTAGATGTCGTTGATGCGCGTGTCGTTCATGCGCGCGGCGAGGTCGTGTTCGTAGACCCAGAGGCGGACCTGCTCGAAGCGGGGAGCGAGAACGACGGCGAGGGCCGTGCCCCAACTGCCGCCGCCGATGACGGAGAGTTGCTTCACTTCTTTTTGGCTCCGGGGCGGAATTCGTTTTCTGTGCCGGCGCGGAGGCGCTGGATGTTGGATTTGTGGCGCCAGATGATGAAAGCACCGCAGAAGATACAGGCGGCCATGACGGGCCAGCCGGGGTGGTAGATCAGGAAGACGCCGAGGGGGAAGAGGCCGGCGCCGAGGATGGAGCCCAGTGAAATGTAGCGGGTGGCAGCGACGACGAGCACGAAGAGGATCACCACGCCGAGCAGTGCGGCGGGGGCGATGGCGAG
The DNA here is from genome assembly GCA_964450255.1 of uncultured Candidatus Solibacter sp. Lineage (GTDB taxonomy): Bacteria > Acidobacteriota > Terriglobia > Bryobacterales > Bryobacteraceae > Paludibaculum. Next base: position 1,086 of record CAYVDY010000656.1, read on the forward strand.
GGCCACACCGACGAAGCTCGCGACCGCTTTGCCGCCCTCGAATTTGAGGAAGACCGGGAAGGCGTGGCCGAGGACGACGGCGACTCCGGCGGCGGCCATCCAGTTGGGATCGCCATTGGTCAGGCGGCCGGCGAGCCAGACGGAGAACCAGCCCTTGGCGATGTCGAGAAGCAGGGTGAGGATGCCGATGCCCTTGCCGGAGGTGCGCAGGACGTTGGTGGCTCCGATATTGCCGCTGCCCATGGAGCGGACGTCCTGACCGCTTTTCATGCGGACCAGCAGATAGCCGAAAGGAATGCCGCCGATCAGGTAGGCGGCGAGCAGGGTAAGGAATGGTGTCATGACGCTTCGAGCGGGTAGGTGGCGAGTTTCGTGTAAAGTGAGCCGGAGGGGGTGGGTCGGCTCTGGTAGAGGTGGAATTGCTGGGCCGTGAAAGCGCCGAAATCGGCGTTGGGGAGACCGGCGATGGCCTTCTTGAGGGGAAAGAGATCCTCCTGGGTTTTGATGCGGGCGAGAGTCAGATGGGGCATGAAGGGCTTGTGCTCGGCTTCGATGCCGAGGGTCTGGCAGGCAGCGTCGGTGTCGGAGGAGAGTTGCGCGAGTTCGGGCGGGGCCTGGATGCCGGCGTAAAGGATGCGGGGCTGATGGGGGTTGGGGAACCAGCCTATCCCGCGGATGGCGATGTTGAGGTCGCCGGGGCGGGGGATCAATTGGAGAGCGGCTTTCAGTTGGGGGAGCTGGTCCTCGGGCAATTCGCCGATGAACTTGGTGGTGATGTGGAGGTTGGTCATCGGGCTCCATTGAATGTGCGCGGTGGGCTTCAGGAGCTGGAGGAGGAGCTCGAGATTGCGGCGCATTTCGTAGGGGACGTCGAGACCGATGAACAGGCGCATGCAGCGTGTTACCCTCACATAGCGTAACCCGTCATGCGGCTCCGAGTCCTGCCTCGTTCGTTTTATTCGAGACCCACCGTGGAGGTGGCTCGCGGATTACTGGGCCAGTGGCTGGAGCATGGCGAACTGCGCGGACGGATCACCGAGGTGGAGGCGTATCTGCCGTTTACGGATCCGGCGGCGCACAGTTTTCGGGGGATGACGGCGCGGACTCGGGTGCTGTTTGGGGAGCCGGGGCACGCTTACGTCTATCTGATTTACGGGATGCACTACTGTTTGAATGTGGTGACGGAGCCGGCGGGGACTCCGGGGTGCGTGCTGGTGCGGGCGGTGGAGGGGATGGGCGACGGGCCGGGGAAGCTGACTCGGGCGATGGGGATCACGCTGGCGCAGTATGGGTGCGATCTGGTGCAGGGGCCGCTACGGATTCTGGAGGGGGCACCGGTGGAGGAAGTCGAGGTGACCCCGCGGATTGGGATTCGATTGGCGGCCGATGCGATGCTGCGGTTTATGGCGAGGCGGTTGGACTGAATCGCCCTGTTTCGGGGGCATAGATTTCAGAACAGGCCCGGCGACAGTGACGTCGGCTGCCGCCATCCAGTTTCAGGCTCCGGAGTGATGAGGGGCCTTCCAGGACGCAGTTTCGGACCCGTATCAAGGTAACTCTACACTTTGCGGCGAGGATGCTAAGATTCGGGCATGACTCCTCGCGCTTTGCTGGCATTTCTCTTTTCATTTTGTATAAGTTGGGCCCAGAGTGCGCCGACGTTGCCGGAGCCGTACCAACTAGTGCTTAGTTGCGTAAGTTAACAATCGTATTCCGCAACTGACTACCTTTCACCTCGCGTTTGCGCCAGTGGAACGGCTTCGGGTTTTCGTTGGTCTTGGCAACAAAGGCTTCGATGGCTGAGCGGAGGTGGTCTTTGCTCGCGAAACTGGCTCCGCGCAGCGCCTTGCGCGTCAGCAGTCCGAACCAGATTTCGATCTGGTTCAGCCAACTGGCGGAAGTCGGAGTGAAGTGGAATTGCACCCTGCCTTGGTGGCGTGCCAGCCAGTCGTCGTTCCGTTTGTGGGTGCAGTAGTTGTCCAGGATGACATGGATCTCTTTGTCGGTCGGTAGTTCGGCGACAACGGCGTCGAGAAACCGCTGGAAATCGACGCGCTTCTTTTGCTCCGTGGTTTGCGCGTGAATCTGGCCGCTGGCGATCTCCAAGGCCGCGAACAGGTTCAGCGTGCCATTGCGCTTATACGTGCTTTTCATGGCACGCACCACCGCGCCACTGTCTGTCTCCACGTAACCTGAGGGGCGTTGGAGCGCTTGAATGCTGGGTTTCTCGTCGACGCTCACCACCAGCGCATTCAGCGGCGGATTGAGATACAACCCGACCACCTCAGCCGCCTTGGGCGCAAACTCCGGATCGGTGCTTACGCACCACGTCCGCAGCCGCTGCAGGTAGATACCTTCTCGCCGCAACAGGCGCCACACCGCATGCACGCTCGCGCCCAGCACCTCAGCCACCGCGCGGCCATCCCAATGGCCCATGCCCGCCGGCGGCGTTTGTTCCAGCAACGCCAGCACGCGGTCACGAAACGCGGCGTCGTAGGTCGCCGGCTTGCCCAAGCGCGGAAGGTCGTGGAGTCCGTGAATTCCATTTTGAGCAAAACGCTTCCGCCACTTGCTCACCGTGGGGATCGACGTACCCGTCTCCCGTGCTACTTGCTGAATCTCCTTGCATTCCAGGCAAGCCAGAACAATTCTGGCGCGCTCCACCATGCGCGCCTCCTGCGTCCGGCTTCGGCTCATCTCAGTCAACTCGGCACGAGCCTCTGCCGAGCAATCCAAAGGCGCAGCATGCTTGGGCATCTCCCAAACATTCTAATACAGAAATGTA
>CAYVDY010000657.1:0-3861 GCA_964450255.1 uncultured Candidatus Solibacter sp.
TGTGGAATTCGCCCCGGTGACAACCAGCGGCCGACGGTCTTTCGGTCGACGCCGATCTCATCGGCAAGGGAGTCGATTGTGTGCCCAGTTTCCGTCATTGCCACCCGCAGGGCCTCATTCATGATCGTTTACCTCCTTTGAGGACACTTGAGATATCCGCTGACCATACGGATCAGCCGCTGCGATGTCTCCCCCTTACAAGGCAGGCTTCCTACCAGCGGAACCGCTCGCATGGGCGGAACCGAGCGCGTCGTTCATGGTCCATTGGGCGACCCGCCTCCAAATCGAGGAGGTGCTGAGTGTCCCTAGCCCGTCGATGGTGGGGCTGCGTCTGGCCGTGGTCGCTCCAGCCAGCCGCACCGCAACCACCCGCCCCGCCGCCGCATCCCACTCGATCCGGCTCTTCGTGCGCAGCGCGACGTTGCCCAACTGCGACACCGCCGAAACGTGATAGCCCACGTCCAGGTTCTCCACCGGAGCCTGCCTCGTCTTCACGCACTCCAGGAAATTCGCCGCGTGCAGCGACCGCGAGTCGTCCCGCGCCGCCGCGTTCCGCTTCATCTCGATTACGCTCGCCTTCTTCTTCGGCTCCGCGTAGATCTCCCAGCCCTTCTGGTCCAGAATCATCGTTGCGTCGGTCCCCGTGAACATCACGCCGTGCTCACGCCGGTCCGGCCCCAAACCGCACTGCACCTGGTGCTCCCAGAGCAGCGTGTACGACGGAAAATCAAAAACGGTGATCTGCGTATCCGGCGTCTCCGAATTGTCTTTCAGCGCATACTTGCCGCCGGAAGAAATCACCGCCTTCGGCCACTCCGGCCCCATCGCCCACAGCGCCAGGTTGATCAGATGCACGCCCCAATCCGTCATCAGCCCGCCCGCATAATCCCAGAACCACCGGAAGTTGAAATGGAACCGGTTCGGATTGAATGTGCGCAGCGGAGCCGGCCCCAACCACATGTCGTAGTCCACGCCCGCCGGCGGCGCGCCGTCCGCCGGATTCCCGATGTCGGTGATCCAATCCAGATACGCCCAGCACCGCACCTGCCGCACCTTCCCAAGCTTCCCCGCCTGCACCATCTCTACGGCTTCTTTATAGTGGGTCCCGCTCCGCCAGTGCGTTCCCATCTGCGCGATGCGGCCGTACTTCTTCGCCGCGTCCCGCATGATCCGCCCCTCTTCCACCGTCGTGGCCAGGGGCTTCTCCACGTACACGTCCTTGCCAGCCTGGAACGCGGCCAAAGTCGGCAGCGCGTGCCAGTGGTCCGGCGTGCACACCAGGCACACGTCGATGTCTTTTTGATCCACGACACGCCGGTAGTCCTTCACCATCGCCGGCCGCTTGCCCGTCTGTTTCTCCAGCCGGTCGGCCGTCTTCCGCATCATGGCTTCGTCCACGTCGCAGATCAGCGGGATCTCCGTCCCGGGCGTCGCCAGGAACGCGTTCGTATCGGCCTGCGAGATGCCCCCACATCCGATCAGCCCGATCCGCACTCTGTCGCTCGCAGCCAAAACAACCGGGGCGCTCAACGCTGCCCCCATCAAGGTCCGACGGGTAAAATCTGCCATGTCGGCAGCCAGTATACCCTAGTTGCGCAGCCTACTTTGCGGTCGTAAACTCTTTGTACAGCTCCGCCACCTTGCCCGTCTCCGCATCGCCCGGGTGAATTACCACGCGCCACCGGAACGAGATCTTCTCGCCGGTCTTCAGCTTCACGATATTTTCCGGCGCCGTTTCGTCAAACGAATTCTGCCCGAACGGATTCAAAGAGAACAGCCCGTAGTCCCGCGCATGCCAGTAACTCGGGTGATGCGGATTCGCCGGATGATCGAAGATCGCCACGCCCAGCTTCTCCCCATCCACCTCTCCCGAGTAATCCACCCACTTCGAGCGCTTCCCCCAGATGTTCACCATCTTGCTCCGCCCGTCCGCGTCTGTGATCTTGCCTCCGCGCTTCTCCGTGAAATTCTCCGCCAGCCGGATCGCGAACGCGCCCTCTTTCGTATCGCCAAGAGTCACGTCCGCCGCCGCCGTCAGCGTGATCAGGCAATCGATCACCCGCAGCGCCGGGTCCGTCCGGAACACCATGTCGCGGCTCTCCACCAGCAGCACCTTCCCCGCCGGATCGCGCCATTCCATCGTGGCCGCCAGCGTGCCCGTCTTGCCGCCGCCCTTCCATGACGAATCCCGCACCACAATCCGGCCGATCGGCGGCTTCTTGTACGAAGGGTCGTTCTCCCAGAACTTCACGCCATTCACGTCGTTGTAGGAGAACCACAGCCCGCGATGATGCAGGTGATCCCGGCTCTCCCCCGGCACCATCTCCATCGGAAACATGCGCGACACGATCTTCCCAGAAGCAGATCGCAGCGGCGACAGAAACGGCTTTCCCGCATCGGCGCCGTAGTGAAATGTGGTGAACGGCTTGCCGTCGATGAGGACGGTCTTGTCATCCGCATTGAACTTGACCTGCGCGGTCAGGCCCATCATCGCGGCGAGGCTGAGCAACATGGCGAATCGCATGAGCACTATAGTACTCTTCAGCCATGCTGCTCACGCTATCAGCCTTCGCACTCCTGCTCGCGCCTCCATTGCCGGAACTGCGCACCGAAGCAACCGACGGCGGCTCCATCTTCCACATCCGCAATACCGCCGCTCAGCCCCTCACGGGCTATTTCATTGAGCTCGTCAACTACCCCGGCAGCTTCTATCAGCTCTGGCAGGATGAAACCAACGCCGCGCCCATTCCGCCCGGCGGGCAGAAGAAGATCCCCAATACCAACATGACCGTGGGCGCCGTCCCCGAATACGTGAAGCTCCAGGCGGCCATCTTTGCCGATGGCTCCAGTGCCGGAGCCCCCGAGAAAGTCACCATCCTCCAGGAACGCCGACGCCACACTTTCGCTACCGCTCGTGAGTTAATCGCCCGCCTGGAGAAAACCCCGCCCGCCACCAGCGCCGATCTCAAGCAATTGGCGGATTCCATCCCCACGCCCACCCGATCGAATCGCAACACGCAGGCGGCAATCAACAACGTCGCAGCCAAAGCCCTCATCCTCGACACAGCCGCGAAGCTCGAATCCACGTCGCCAGCGGCCGTCCTGGCCGCCCTCCGCGCGCTCGGAAATTAGTGCCCGCTGCCGGCCGTCACCGGCTGATCGATCTGCACCAACCCGGTCTTCCCCGCCGTCAGCGGCGCCAGCAGCTTCTCTTTCCGGTAGATCAGCGTTGACGTATTGAAACTCGCCAGCTCAAATCCGTGCCCATGCGTGATGGCGTCCGTCGGGCACGCCTCTACACAATACCCGCAGAAAATGCACCGGCTGTAGTCGATGTTGTACACCGACGCATACCGCTCTCCGCCGCTCATCCGCGTCTGTTCGGTGTTGTCCGCCGCTTCGATGTAGATGCACTGCGCCGGGCACGCCGCAGAGCACAGGAAGCACGCCACGCACTTCTCCAACCCGCTCTCGTCGCGTTGCAACACGTGCAGCCCGCGATACCGCTCCTGGAACACCGCCGGCGCATCCGGATAAAACTCCGTGATCACCGGATTCAGCATCTCCATGAACGTCACGCTCATGCCCTTGGCAATCGCCGCGGCGCCGGACAGGATTTCATTGATCTTCGGCATTCAGTCCCCAGTCACTCTCAGCACGGGAGCTTAATTCCTAGACCCTCAACCCGGCTTCGACTCCGGCGCCTGATCCGCCGCAGTAAATATCGCTCGCCCCGCCCGCTCCGCCAACTGCTCCAACTTCTTCTTGTGGAACCCCGCCCACTCCCACGAAATCCGCTTGTCCCGCTCCACCAGATACATCGACGGAACGTGCGTCACGCCATATGCGTTGCTCGCCGGA
>CAYVDY010000658.1:0-3859 GCA_964450255.1 uncultured Candidatus Solibacter sp.
CAGGCCCCTCCGGAATGCCCCGAATCGCAGCCGGCCCAGCGATCTCACAACTCGCAGCACCGAGTACTTCAGCGAAAAGGCCTCACGCCACAAAGCCCGGTGCGCCTCAATCAGTTGCTCCGGCGACATGTCTCTGGGCTGAAACGCCACGTTGTACCCGTTGTAGAACTCCCAGCCCCGGCCCGGCAGGATTCGCCCATCCTCCTCCAGCCTGCTGTAGGCCGGCGTGCCCCGGTACGGCGTCAACACGCTCAGGAACGGAACATCGACACCCGTCTCGTAGAGTTGCCTGGCCATGGCCGTAATGCTCTCCGGAGTGTCGCCGTCGAAACCCGCAATGAAACCCGCCATGACGCAGATCCCGCGCTCGTGCAGCTCTCGAATTCTCGCTTTATAGGTGTTGACCTTGTTCTGCGGTTTATGCGCGTCCTGCAATGACTCCGCGCCGAAAGACTCGATGCCGAAGAAAATGCCGATGCAGCCCGATCTCTCCATCAGGTCCAGCAGCTCGCCGTCATTGCCGATATCCATGCTCGCCTGCGTCAGCCACCATTTCCGGAGAGGAATCATAGCGGCAAGGAGCTCACGGATATACGCGCGCTTCACCGTCAGATTGTCATCCCAGAACCAGACCACCTTGCGCTGCCACCAATGGGGGAACTGGTCATACTGGATGTCTCTGATCACGTCCCCGGCCGGGCGCGTGCGAAAACCCGGGTTGATACTGGGCACCGTGCAGAAGGAGCAGGTGAACGGGCATCCGCGTGTTGCCTGCACTACGCGCGGGATGAAGAAGCTGCCCTTTAGCAGGTCATATCGCGGAGTTCGCAGGCCGTCAAGTGGCTGGGCCGTACCAATGTACCGGCTGCGGAGCCTGCCCGCTGAGGCGTCCAGCAGGACCTGAGTCCAAACCGACTCCGCCTCCCCGACCACCACGCTATCCACATGCTCCAGCGCCTCGTCTACATTGAACGTGACATGCGGGCCGCCTGCGACGACACGCTTTCCGCGTCTTCTGAATTCGCCGGCAAGACGGTAGGCCTCGGCCGCAAAGCCGGTGAAGAACGAAAGGGCGATCAGATCAGCGTCGGTATCGAAGTCAACCGCTTGTACCTGCTGGTGAATCACACGAACTTCGTATTCAGGAGGCGTCAAGGCCGCCAGATGAATGCCCGTGATCGGCGGAACGAAGTTCGCTTCGTGCCCATGCCGGTACCGGGGCGCGTAAACCACCACGATCTCCACGCAGAAGGGCTTCCTGTTCTCCGCGTCGTCAGTAGATCCCATGAGATCGACTCTACAACACAAAGTACTCTCTTGCAAATAGCAATTTGTGATCGTTACGACTTCGCGATCACGCCCGAATCCGCCAGCCTCGTCACATCCAGCGGGATCACCCGGCCATCCACCCCGCCAATCACCCCGGCCGAATGCAGATACGCCGGTACCGCGCCGGTGACATAGTGCGTCACCCGCCCCTTGCCCGCGCCGCCGTTCCCCAGCGCACCCGCCACCACTTCCGCCGTCACCTCCGCGCTCGACACCAGTTGCACGCCCTCGCCCACCACGCGTTGGATCACCGGCGCCAGCACCGGATAGTGCGTGCAGCCCATAATCAGCGTGTCAATCTCAGGCATTCCCGCCAAATAGTGCCGGACCAGCACTTCCGCCTCGCTCGAATCCGCCAGCCCTTCCTCCACCAAATGGACAAACATCGGGCAAGCCTGCGCCCACACGTCCAGCCCGCACGCGATCAGCTTCCCTTGATATACGCCGCTCGCGATCGTCCCCTTCGTGCCGATCACGCCCACGTGCCCGGTCCGCGTCACGCGCCGCGCCGCTTCCACGCCTGGGTCGATCACGCCCCAAACCGGAATCGGCATGCGATCCGCAAGGTCCGGCAGTGCGCACGCCGAAGCCGTATTGCAGGCAATCACAATCGCCGAGACATCCATGTGCTGGAGAAACCGCGCAATCTCGTCGGCGAATCCGCGCACCATCTCCTTCGGCTTGCGCCCGTACGGCACACGCGCGGTGTCCCCCACGTAGATGAAGTCGCTGTTGGGGAGCCGGGCCCGCAGCGCCTTCAGCACGGTGAGTCCGCCGACGCCCGAATCAAAAATGCCGATCACTGTTGTATCGTATCAGACCCCTTCCGGCCGCCCTCCGCGATAAACTACCCCTATGCTTCAGTTTTTCTCCGCCCTCCTGCTGGCCGCCGCCCTCGCCGCGCCCGCCCTGCCCATGCAGCAGCCCAGCCCCTTCGTTGGCCGCTGGAATTTCAACATCGGCCAGCGCGCCGCCTGGCTCGGCATCACCGAAAAAGCCGGAGCCCTCGATGTCCAGTACCAGCCCACCGGAGGCAACGTCTACCAGATCAAAGACGTCAAAGTGGAAGGCGCCAAGCTCGTCCTCACCATCAACCGCAACACCACCTGGGAGCTCACCGCCACCGCCGACAAGCTCTCCGGTTTCCAGAAACGCGGCCAGAGCGCCCTCGAACTCACCGGAACCCGCGCCCCAGCCCTCAACCGTCCCGAACCCAAGGCCTGGAGCGCCCCTGAGCCCCTCTTCAACGGCAAGGACCTCACCGGCTGGGAGCCGATGGGCAACCCCGCCAATAGCCACTGGATCGTCCAGGACGGCATGATCGTCAACACCGCCAAGGGCGCCAACCTCAAGTCCACCCGCAAGTTCAACGACCTCAAGCTCCACTTCGAAGTCTTCGTCCCCGATCACTGCAACAGCGGCTTCTATCTCCGTGGCCGCTACGAGGTCCAGATCGAAAGCGAGCCCCTCACCAACAACCCCGTCGAGCGCCGCATCGGCTCAATCTACGGCCGCCTCGCCCCCGCCGCCGAACTCCCCCGCAAGGCGGACGTCTGGGAAGTCTTCGACGTCACCCTCGTCGGCCGTACCATCACCGTAGTCCGCAACGGAGTCACCCTTCACGACAAGAAGGAGATCGAAGGCATCACCGGCGGCGCTCTCGATGCCAACGAAGCCGAACCCGGCCCCTTCTACATCCAGGGCGACCACACCGGCGGCCTCAAGTTCCGCAACATCACCGTTTCGGTTCCGAAGTAAAAGCCGTTCACAAGGCATATTTCCCTGTATTTACAGCGGCTTAACTATAAGTGCACTTGACGCCGTGCGTTAAGCTGGTTTTAGGGGATGACCCGCTGGCCAGCTTTGATCCCTTCGCCTTCAGTAGAGCGGCGGTCCCACCTCGTGGGGCTGTTTCCTACGCGGGCCGCCGTCAAGGACGGCGCGCAGAAAACCGGTTTTAGTCCCGATCAGCTCGAAAAATACGGGGTTCCTTCGGGAGCCCCGGGCGATTAATTCGGGGACGGTCTACGCAATTCCCAATTTCGCGAGGCCGTAGTGCGCCCGCACTGACCCCAGAATCTCCTCCACCACCTGAGCGTGCACGTCCGTCAGCCGGTAATGCCTGCCCTGGAACTTGAACGTCAACTGCTTGTGATCCACTCCCATCAACCGCATCATCGTCGCGTGCAGGTCATGCACCTCCACCGGGTTCTCCACGATGTTGTAGCTGAAATCATCCGTCGTCCCATGCGACACCCCCGGCCGCACACCCCCGCCCGCCAGAAACACCGTGAAGCACCGCGGATGATGATCCCGCCCGTAGTTTGTCTCCGTCAGCGTCCCCTGCGAATACACCGTCCGCCCGAACTCGCCGCCCCGCACCACCAGCGTGTCCGCCAGCAACCCCCGCTGCTCCACATCCCGGATCAACGCCGCCGTCGGCTTATCCGTCTGCCCGCACTGCAGCCGGATATCGCTCGGCAGATTCCCATGCTGATCCCAGCCCCGGTGGAACAACTGAATGAACCGC
>CAYVDY010000659.1:0-3850 GCA_964450255.1 uncultured Candidatus Solibacter sp.
GAATGAAGTCCTGGAGCGTGCCGAGCGGGAGCGACGGATCAAAGAGGCGACGCCGACGCCACGGCATGCACCAGCAACTGCTGTCGAAGCCATCCAATTGTCCGACGCCCGCGCTCTCCGGCCCAGCATCGGAAACTTCGTCCGGTACTTCCAAGGTCCAGGGGCGAGAAGCTACCGCGCATCCGTAACTCGGTTGCATGGGTACCGTCCGATGATCGCGCGCGTCTTTCGGGAGGAAGGGCTCCCGCCGGAATTGATGTGGATCGGGCTCGTCGAGAGCGGATATGATTCGGTGGCAAGGTCGCCCAAGAACGCTGTCGGAATCTGGCAGTTGATTCCGGAGACGGCCATGACATTCGGCTTGAACGTAGCCCAACGCGACGAGCGTACGGACCCCGAGAAGTCCACCCGCGCCGCGGCGCGTTACCTGAAGTTTCTCTATGGTAGGTTTGGAGACTGGGCGCTGACTTTAGCCGCGTACAATGCGGGCGAGAGACGCGTTCAGAGCGCGATTGAACGAGCGCAGGATAGGGATTTCTGGCGCCTTTCCGCATCCGGAATGCTGCCCCGCGAGACGCAGGCATATGTACCCGCGGTGCTGGCGGCGCAGTTTCTTGGTGAAGGCAGAGTAGCGGAAGAGGGGTCAAGGATATATGACGACACAACCAGGCGTGCGGCCAAAATCGAACTCGCCCCCTTCTCGCTCTCGCGGTGATTCGCCGCCACCAGTTGAGGCCACGCTGAGGATGGAAACGGACAGGCAAAAACTGAATTGGAGGGCCGTCGCGCTGGTACTGGCGGGCATCGCCATCACCAGCGCCGGCCACTACTTGACGCCGCAAGACCTGAGGCTGTGGCACGGCATCTTCCAGCGGCTCTACTATCTTCCCGTCGTCTACGCTGCAATCGCCTTTGGCTGGGTGGGTGGGCTTGCGGCTGCCATCCTGGCCGCGCTCTTGTATATTCCTCACATCCTGACCATGTGGCAGCATGAGCACAACTACGCGATGGAGCAGTACGCTGAGATTTTCATGTTCCTCGCGGTGGGACTTGTGACCGGGGTGTTATCGGACCGGGAACGCAAGCGGCGCGCCGAGTTGCAGGTCACTGCGCAAAAGCTGACCCATGTTTATCGCGAACTTCAGGACACTTTCGAACAGGTCAAAAGGGCTGACCGTCTCTCGGCCATAGGTCAACTGGCGGCGGGCTTGGCGCACGAAATCCGCAACCCTCTTGCAAGCATCGACGGCGCCGCCGAGGTGCTGGACGTCGCCGACGATCAACCTGAGTTGAGGAAGGAGACGGTGGGCATCATTCGCAAGGAGTGTTCACGCTTGAACCGCTTGCTGACCAGCCTGCTCGATTTCGCACGGCCCCGGAATCCCGAGTGGCGTGAGGTGGATCTCTCCAAGGTGCTGGATTCCGTGATCGACCTGGTGAGTCACTCTGCGCGCAAGAGCATCAATTTTCACAAGGAAAACGGTCCCGGTGTCCTGGGACTCCTCGGGGATGAGGAGCAGTTGACCCAAGTCATCTTGAATCTGACACTAAACGCCGCGCAAGCGATGCCGGATGGCGGCGACGTCTGGCTTACCACGCGGCAAGAGCATGACGGCATCGTGATCCAGGTCAGAGATCAGGGCGCGGGAATCCCTGAGCAGAACCTGGACAAGATCTTCGACCCCTTCTTCACGACCAAAGATACGGGGACTGGACTTGGCCTGTCCGTGGTCCATCAGATAGTCAGGCAACATGGCGGCACCGTGACGGTAACCAGAAACAAGGATATGGGCATGACGTTCAATTTGTACTTCCCGCAGTCTCCTCGAGGAGACCTTGCATGATTGGCAAGAGAATTCTGGTTGTCGATGACGAAGAGAATCTTAGCCGGGTTACTCAACTGAAGCTACAGCAGGCCGGCTACGAGGCGGCGACGGCGCGCGATGGCATCCAGGCCCTGGAAGTCCTCTCGAAACACCCACAAGACCTCGTCCTCACCGACCTCAAGATGCCGAGAATGTCTGGAATCGGTTTGCTGCAGAAGATCAAGGAAGAGTACCCGGAGGTCATCGTCGTGGTGGTCACGGCGTACGGCACAATCGAGTCGGCGGTGGAAGCGATGCGCCTGGGGGCGTACGACTACATTATTAAACCGGTGAACGCTGAAGCGCTGAAGCTGATCGTTTCGCGGGCCTTGGAGCATCATCGCCTTCAGGAGGAGGTGAGGAACCTCCGCAGTGCCATCGACAGGAAGTTTGGGTTTGAGAGCATTGTCGGCAAGGCCAAGAATCTGCTGGCGACACTCGACAACGCTTCGCGAGCCGCGCAGAGCGACTCCACCGTGCTCATTCGCGGCGAAACAGGCACTGGTAAGGAACTACTGGCGAAAGCAATCCACTTCAACAGCCCGCGCAGAGATCGGCCCATCATCGTAATCAACTGCGGCGCGATCCCGAAGGAGTTGCTGGAGTCCGAGCTCTTCGGACACACGAAGGGATCATTCACCGGTGCGCTGGCCAACAAGCAGGGCAAGATTGAGATGGCCGACCAGGGGTCGCTGTTTCTGGATGAGATCGGCGAGATGCCTTTGGAGTTGCAGGTCAAGATCCTCCGGCTGATTCAGGAGCGTGAGATTGAGAAGATCGGGGCGGCGGCTCCCACGAAGGTCAATGTGCGCATCATCGCAGCGACGCACCGGAATCTCCAGGCGATGGTGGAGGATGGCACGTTCCGGGAGGACCTGTATTACCGACTCGCCGTAATCCCATTGACCCTCCCGCCCATGCGGGAACGCCCCGACGACATCCCCGAATTGGTGGCCATTTTCTTCGAGAAGTTCAAGGAGCGGCTCAACCGCCCTAGTCTGAAACTGCCGCCCTCGCTGCTTCCGTATTTCTCCACCTATCGATGGCCCGGCAATGTGCGGGAGCTCGAAAACGTCGTCGAACGGCTTGTTGTGCTGACGCCCGGCGATGAGGTGACCGTTGCTGATCTACCTGATTTCCTGGTGCGCGAGCGGCCGGCGATGGAGGCTATTCAACTGGAGTTGCCGCCGCAGGGCATCAGCATCGAGGCAGTAGAGCGCGAACTCGTTCTCCGTGCGCTGCAGCGCTTTAACTGGAATCAGACGAAGGCGGCCGAATGCCTCGACATCAGTCGCAAGATGCTGATCTATCGCATGGAGAAGTTCAGTCTTCGCAAGGACGACTGAGACGGATCGAGAAACGGCGAGCGGCCCCGGCGTCGCCATGCACGCCGGGGCGGCACACCGGAAACCCGGCGGACAACACCAGCCATCAATTGCGTTTTAGCCGCAGCAGCCACGGCCGCTTTTCGGCGTTCCAGCAGGCTTACCCAGGTATTGCTCCGGCTTAACATCGAACTTCTCTTTGCACGCGGAGCCACAGAAGTAGTACGTCTGCCCCTTATGCTCGGTTCGTCCGGCGGCGGTAGCCGGATCTACGTCCATGCCGCAGACGGGATCCTTCACAGCTGTCGTATTATTCATTATCCTTTGTCCTTCTTTCGTCTTGACGAGTCCCCGTAACGCTCTCGGCGTCGGTACAAGGACTTCCTGCAATTCCAGTGCAAGAAAGTGCCCATAGCCGGAAGAAGGGCGGCGAACGCCGATTCACGGTCCGGGGCATTCCACCATGGGCCCACCCGGTAGGTCCGTCGTCAGGCTCGCGACGCTGCACACTCGCGGACTGGTGCGACAATTGCAGGTTTCCTCTGCGAAGTCCCGCCAGATTGTGTGTCGTCCAATAGGACACCTACTGTGGCGGCGCGCTTGCCGGTATCGCACGCGGCGAGTCGAATTGGCCGAATTGATCACCTCCGGTCGGGAAGG
>CAYVDY010000660.1:0-3827 GCA_964450255.1 uncultured Candidatus Solibacter sp.
AGAAGAGTCCGTTCTTTCGAAAATTGGCATGAGTGTCATCTGTTCTTAGATCGCCATATTCATTAGCGATCTTGAAGCAGATAGCGGTGATCCTTGCACCAAGGACCTTTAGTGAATCGTGGCTGTTGAGACTGATAGAAACGTAGCGACCTCTTCCATGGTCGTCATGAAACATCTGATTGAACCATCTACAGAAGGTGTCAATAGCGGCTCTATTCATGATGTAGTTGGTTGGTCTTAGTTGATTCATCTTCTGTTCTAGGTTCATAAGTTCACTTCTTTCATTGGTTTCCTTCATTCCCATCGTTAAAGACACTTCGTGCCTTGTACTCACTACGAATCGACACGTCTATGCCACCAGAAGCGCCCACTCAACGAACTGAAACGAATGGGACGGCGAGCGGCTGTGCCGATGTACGCCTAGGTATCTAGGCGTTAAGGAGAGTCGAAGCCACTCGTCCGTCGAATGGCTTCGGAGTCACCGCTAGTCCAGTGGTATCACCCGGTGGCTCTCCCTATACCAGTGAGCAGCTGCTGCACGCTGCCCATTTACGGCTGCTTCCATGTCGTTCACCCAGTCGTGGATCCACGGAGGGGCTACCAATCCCGGACGTGGGGTTGTCCCAGTTTTTGCCCACAGCCGCAACTTTCCTGGCGTCACCCCCAACCGTTCGGCAATCCGATACACACCGTCGATCGGTGGAGGCGATGTCCAGCTTTCCATTGCGCGCACTGCATTCTCTGTGTGAATTCGCCAATGGTTCTTGGCGTCGATTTCCTCGTGCGACGCCCGCGAGCCCTTCATCGCGCGGACATCCCCTGGGCGAGGAGTGGCTCGACATCGATGGAACTCCACGCCGAAACCATTTCGGCATTTCGTCGAAAGGATTCATGGAAGGAATGTGGCAGGAATTCGGTTTCCTTCCAGAAAGCGAGTGCTTCCGCCGAACCACTCGCAACGTATTCGCTTAGTTGGTCGCGCTCCTGTCTACTCATGCTGCGCGCCGACAACCGGTGGTTATCCGGTGAAGCGTCGGTCGGGAAGTTCGCAACCCAGACGTTCCATGTTCGCAAGTTGAATTGCAATTCGCCCACCAAGTTGGAAAGGGCTGTTGGGGCTTCGATTTCTACTGTGAAGTCGTTTTGGGCGATGGAAAGCTGTGACGACGTTGGGATGAACGGCTTCGGGACTCTTAAGAATCCACGTATGCCGGGCGCAGCGGGGAAGAGGATGACCCCAAAATGGCCGACGGGCCACCCGTGCTGCATGGAGGTGCTTTGCTCAACGAACCAGCGAACTGTCGCGCTCTCGCAGGCTGCGATGATGCCAGCCCTTCGCTTGGCCCGATCGCTGAGAATCTCTTGCTCCGCTTTGGACATGTCTTCATCGACGTCCATCGAGAAGGCGTAGTAGTCGCCGCTGCGATCCTTAGTCACTGCGTCTATTTCCAAGGCTGCACTTGTGTGTGCCGGGGTGGAGGTGCCTCCCGTCGTTTTGCTCGGGAGGTCCAAAGTTGCGTCGCTAGTCTGTTTGATTGGCATGTGTTGTCCTTCGTTCTTGGGTTGACGGCGGCCTCAAGGCAGACCTTCGGCATGGGAGCCCTAAGAGACACCTGCGACGTCAGCACCTTGTGATCGCCAAATTCGCCGTCCGCCCCGATTCGAATTCTTAGGCTCGAACCAGGAATGGCCCTCGATCAACCGAGATCCGCTCAGACGACATGGGGATCGCTCCCTGAGATAAGGGCGTTTCAGGTGACTGCGTTTTTCCGTCACTCAACTGGAAAAATGTGTAGTCTCCAATCGCCTTATTCAGAGAAGGCGCAGTGCACCGAGGTGCGGATGGGCGACTTGGCGTTTACCGACACAGATTTCCGGAAGGTCTACGAGGCTCTGATCGTGCATGCTCACAGGCTGATTGGATCAAGTCGTTTGGCGCAGTTCGAACGCCTGGCAACGGCAGGCGAGTGCAGTGGGAGCGCAGAAGACCTGGCGAGTAGGACCCTGCTTCAGTTCCTCGACCCCCGAGTTCACTCGGTGAAACTTAGATCGGATGGGACGCCCATGACGGTTGGGCGCGCAATCGCCTTCTTGAAGAAAGTCCAGCGAAACGATTTCATCGACGAAAAGCGGCGTGCACGCTTCCGAGGTCCGGGGCCCGTCCCAACTGTCTCAGATGACGAAGGCGAATACAGTGAGCGCTCATGGACAGAGGATCTCCCGAGCAACGCGCAGCCTGTCGATATCGAGGTTCTCAAGAACCGGCAGAGAACGACGGTTATTGAGCACTTTCGACAATGGCCTGAACTCTTTGAGATTGTGGCATTGATGTTCGAAGAAGGCTTCCCGGGAT
The DNA here is from genome assembly GCA_964450255.1 of uncultured Candidatus Solibacter sp. Classification (GTDB taxonomy): domain Bacteria; phylum Acidobacteriota; class Terriglobia; order Bryobacterales; family Bryobacteraceae; genus Paludibaculum. Next base: position 2,354 of record CAYVDY010000660.1, read on the forward strand.
ACACCAATCAAGAGTTCGCCTTTCTGTTGAGCACGACCGTTTCAGATATCGAGAACCGCAAGAAGCGGATCGGAACGCGGATAGCGGCCCTCATTGAGAGTGCAGGAGCCGCCTGATGGCCAAGAAGACGTGCAACTCGAATCTTGAGGCGTTGCTTCGTCTCAGCGATCATCTCGATGGATTTGACGAGCTCCTTTCCGACGAAGAGCGTCGCGAAGTTCTCCGGGCGGCAGGATGTGACCCCGAAGGTTCGTGGCATCGGTTCTTGGCGAAAACGAAACGCCTCGAATCCGATTTATGGGCTGCGCACGTCGATCTGCCCGCTGCCTTATGTCGTCTCTCAAAGCATGCCGAAACTCATTCGAATTCGCTTTCTTCAAGGGCAAAAATGCTTCTGGCAGACCTCTCTGAAAAGCTTGCGCGTCGAGTTGCACTGCCTGCGGACCTCCAAGTTGTGAGGGCATACCGGAAGAGCGGAAACCTTTCAACCGAAGACGCGCTGGCACTCGATGCCTTGGAACAGGAGCTAAAGGCGCAAATCGTCGATACCAAGCCTTCTGGTGAGTGATGTCCACTAGCGAGGAGTTTCTCCGCCGCTTCGGAATTGACTGCGGGCAAGACTTGGAGGTCACTGCCGCCAAGCTAGGTCTATCGATTAGAGAAATCGATGCGAATAGTTTCGATGGCGCTCTCCTTCGAATTCGCGGAACACCTCGGGGGTTCATCGTTCTCAACAAACGGCTTGTGGCTGAACCGGGAAGGCGGCGGTTTACGATTGCGCACGAAATTGGGCACTATGTCCACCCCGATCAACAGGAAGCGATCTCGCCTTGTGGGTCGGTGTGATCGGCCTAGGTGGGACCGTATTGTTGGCTGAGCGACAAGCAAATCAATTCCCTGCCGAAATTCTGATGCCGCGTCACGTGTTCGCGCGCAGAGCAACAGAGCAGGCAAGCCTGAACCTGATCAGAGAGCTAGCGTTGACTCTTGGAACGTCGATGACGGCAACGGTGTGTCGTCTCGCGGAACTCTCCGATCAACCGATAGCCGTCGTCCCTGAGCGAAAACGGCCGAATTTCTTGGGATCGCAGATCGTCCGAGTTTCCCGCCGCAGTTCGTCGCGGACTCTTGGGTTTATCCAATCAGGCGCACCGACTATTTCAGGGCGACTGGGCTTCGGGCAGGCATTTGGCTGCTCTCGACCCTAGAGCGAGCAGCACGGATCATGGACGCCTTGTTGAGGGCCTTTGAGGAACAAGGACTTCGTGTCGAGGTGACTGTACCGGTCCACTCAGGCATTCGATACAAGCGCGTGTCCAGCCAGACCGTGGTTCACGTACAGGAATCGACCGTTGGCATCGCCATCAGGGAAACGATCAGGCGTATCCCGCTGCCGTTTCCAGAGTCACCAAAACCAACGGCACCGCTCGGGTATATCGCCCGCCCGCGGCGCGAGCGACGACAAGGGCAACCT
>CAYVDY010000661.1:0-3803 GCA_964450255.1 uncultured Candidatus Solibacter sp.
GGGCGGGCAGCCGCGGGCTGACCTCGACGGTATGTTTCCCGGTGGGGAACCTGGCCCCGGAGGGATCGGTGATCAAGGCGACCTCCATCGATCCGAGCGTCGTGGACGCCGACGGAGTGTATCGCAAGCGCGGACCGGCGCGCGTGTTCCTGACGGAGCCGGATGCGATTGAGGCGATCAAGAGCGGCGGAGTGAAGGCCGGCGATGTGCTGGTGCTGGCGTGCCGAGGGCCGATGGGGTCCGGCATGGAGGAGACTTATCAACTGACCAGCGCGCTGAAGTATCTGCCGTTCGGCAAGCACGTGGCGCTGATCACGGATGCGCGGTTTAGCGGCGTCTCGACGGGGGCGTGCATCGGGCATGTGTCGCCGGAGGCGCTGGCTGGCGGGCCGATCGGGAAGGTGCGCGATGGGGACGAGATCGAGATCGTGATCGACCGGAAGCGGCTGGAAGGGACGTTGAACGTGATCGGCGTGGATCTGGCGAGCCGCGAGTTGCGGGAGGATCTGAAGGCGGACAAGGATCTGCCGGACGATACGCGGCTGTGGGCGGCGCTGCAGGCAGCGAGCGGCGGAGCGTGGGCCGGGTGCGTGTATGACGTGGACCGGATTCTGGCGGTGCTGGAGGCCGGGCGGAAGGTGTTGGATTCAAAGGCATAGTCCATGAACGTGACGACCGTTGGCGAACTGCTGCACTGGTCCTATGCGAACCTCGCCATGGCACACGCAGCCGTTGCCGCGAATGTCGATCGATACGGGCGGGTGCACTACATGGTTCGCAGCCGCCTGTATCGGGGTTTGCTAAGGGGGGCGATGCAAATCGGTCCACTGGCGGAAGACGAACGTCTGAAGATGGTACTTCCGCAGGCATGTTGTTACTGCGGGAGCAAGGAGTTTCTGGCGGCCGATCACCTGATCCCACGGAAGCGAGTTGGAGCGCACACCGGAGACAACCTGGTTTGGGCGTGCCGTACCTGCAACAGTTCGAAGTGCGCAAGTGATGCCCTCGTCTGGCTGGCGTCACGAAATCAGTTTCCACCACTTTTGCTCCTTCGCCGCTATTTGAAGCTGGCCATCGAAATTTGCCAGGAGAGGAATCTCATGGAAGCTCGACTTGCCGATCCGCCGGAACTTCCGTTCGTCTTGACTGCCATCCCCACGGTCTTTCCACTAACTCGTGAATTGCGACTGTGGATCACCGGACTGACGTAACTTGCTGGAGCAACATACAAAACTGGGGCACAATGGATGCATGATCACCTTGGACACAATTCGGCGGGAGAAACGGGCTGAAATTGTGCGTCTTGGTGAGCTGTACGGAGCGCGTCAGATTCGGGTCTTCGGCTCAGTGGCGCGTGGCGACAACACCCCTGCCAGCGATGTGGACTTGCTTGTCGAGATGGATCAGGGGCGGACCCTATTTGACTTGGCCGGATTCGTCGCCGATGTTCAGGATTTGCTCGGGGTCCGGGTGGATGTGGTCACTGCCGGTGGGCTCCGCTACCTTCGAGACCAGATCCCTGCGGAGGCAGTGCCGATCTGACAGAAATGCCAGGGAAACACCCGTCGTCCTATTTGCTCCACATTCGGGACCGTTGCTTGTAGATCCTAACTTGCAGCGAATTGCGGGTGTCTGGTACGTTACCCGAGTCTGTCATCTTCGATGCGGTTTGCCGCAATATCGAGATCATTGGTGAGGCCGCCGGCAAAGTCGGGCTTGAGTTTCGTGAAGCCCATCAGGAGATCCCATGGCGCCAGATGATCTCGGCTCGCAACATTCTCATCCACAATTACGATGGCATCGAGCCCGCCATTGTTTGGGCCATCGTACACGACAGCATTCCCACCCTGCTTCACCTCCTCGGTGATAACCGGGACTGAGCCTGAGCGCGAATTCAGAACCTTAGGCCCAGCTGCGCGGCGAGGGCGGCAATATCGGGGCCGTGGGCCGGCAGGCAGGATGTCAGCGCGGCGGCGTGCTCCGCGATCCAGGGGTCCGTCGCGGGGCCGGGACGCAGCGGCGTATCCAGGCCGTGGAGTTGCCTCCAGGTTTGCGTCCAGTGGCCGTTGTAGGCTTCGAATGCCGCGGGTGCGCCGCCGGCGACGGCAGCGGCAAGCTCCTCCGCTTCGAACATGCCGACGTTCATGCTTTGGATTCCGGCTGGGCCGGTGGTGTGGGCGGAGTCGCCAGCCAGCCAGCAGCGGCCGGCGCCGAAGCGATCGGTCAGGCGGCGCTCGAAGCGGACCATGGTTCGCCAAGTGATGTGATCGATGGCGCCGATGAACCACGGGGCGCGGTCGGCCAACAGATTGCGGAGGCTGGTCTCGTCCAGGACGGCGGGGTAGCCGGAGGCCGCCAGGGCTTCGCGCTCCTTGGGCCGTTCGGTGGGGAAGTAGCCGAGGCCCGCGGCGTAGAGGCGGTCTTTCATTCCCTCCGTCTCGGCGTCGTGGTAATCGGGCAGTTCGAAGCTCCAGCGGCAGTAGCCGTTGGGCAGGGGCCACAGAACGCTGGTGGCGCCATCGTCAAAGACCAGCCGCATCTCGTTGCCAAGGTCGGCCTTGGTCTGGAACTCGAAGACGGCGAAATACTGGGCCGGGCCGACCTCTGGAAACGGGGTCCCAAGTGCGCGGCGGACGCGGGAATTGTAGCCGTCGGCGCCGATGACGTAGGGGACTTCGAGTTCCGTGGACTTGGCGACTACCCACTCGTTGTGGGCGATGATGTAGCCGCGGCTCTCCTTTTCGAGTTTGTTGAGACGGACGGTGACGGACTCGGCGTGGGGCGTAAGCTCGGCGACTTCATGGCGCCAGTGAATCTTGACGTCGCGGGCGGCGAGGGCCTTTTCGAGCATCTCCTCGATGAAGTCCTGCCGCAGGACGGCGAGGCAGGCGGTGGGGTCGGCCGGGTCGCCGAGGCTGATGCCGCCGCGCCGGCCGGACTTGTCGTAGAGTCCGATGGTGCGAACGGGGTAGGCGGCGGCCAGCACCTCCTGCTGGAGACCGTAGGGCGCCAGCATCCGGATGGTCTGCGGATGGAGGGCAAGCGCATAGCTGTGCTTGCAGGGCCAGATGCCGGTATCGGCGATCTGCACGGCGATGCCGCGGTTGGCCAGGGCGAGGGCCGCGAACTGTCCTACCGGGCCCGCGCCGGCGACGAGAACTTGTGGGTTGTCCATTGCTCAAACCTCAATCGACCCGAGTATAACTCCAAACGGACAAATGTGAACTGAATACCTGAACATCTGGTGTGATTTATTAGAGGGATGGAAGTACTGATGGACCCGACGCTTCTGGAGAGGTACCCGGAGTACCAGCAAACGCTCTCGCTGGATGACCTGCGGACGAGGGAGTATGGCCGTTTGGACGCCGCGGGCCACGCGTATCTCGACTACACGGGCGGTGGGCTGTACGCCGAATGCCAGGTGAGCGAGCACTACCGTCTGCTGCGGGAGGGTCTATTCGGGAATCCGCATTCGAGCAATCCGACCTCACAGGCGACGACCGAGCTGGTGGAGCGGGCGCGGGCCAAGGTGCTGGAGTTTTTCCAGGCATCACCGGACGAGTATGTGGCGATCTTCACGGCCAACGCGTCCATGGCGCTGAAGCTGGTGGGCGAATCGTACCCGTTCGCGGCGGGCGATCACTACCTGCTGACGTTCGACAACCACAACTCGGTGAACGGCATCCGTGAATATGCGCGGGCGCGGCAGGCGGAGATCTCCTACGTGCCGGTGAATCCGCCGGAGATGCGCGTGGACGAGGCGGTGCAGGAGCAGCAGTGGAAGAGGGCTACGGGGGTTGGGG
>CAYVDY010000662.1:0-3798 GCA_964450255.1 uncultured Candidatus Solibacter sp.
GGCAGCGCCTCTTCGGATCGGTACTCCTCATCTCCGCTGACGAGTACGATGTGTTTGCCTTTGCCCGGTGCGGCTGCGGTCAAAGGGGCTGCGAGTGTAAGAAGGAACTGGAGGCGCGTAATCACGCCTCCAGTCTATGACGAGTCAGCGGTTCAATGTGAAGCTCACCGAGATCACGGTGTCCACTTCAATCGGATCGCCATTCAGCATCGTCGGCCGGTAGCGCCACTGCCGCACCGCATCCATCGCCGCCTGCACCAGCATCGGATGCCCGCTGATCAACTGCAACTGCTGGATCGTGCCAGCCGTGCCGATCACTGCCTGGAACATCACCTTGCCTTCGATCCGCATCGTGCGCGCAATCGCCGGATACTCGGGGATCTTACGGCTGATCACCATTGCGTCCTGCACGTTCCCGCCAATACGCACACGGGGTGGCACTTTCGCCCGCTCCGGCTCCTTCACCGCAACGGGCGGAGGAGCAGGCGGAGCGGTGGTACGCGCTAAGCTGTTTAGCATTCTGTTCACCACACCGTCGCCGGCGCTGTTGCCCATCCCGCCCGGTACGCCGGCATCTACTCCGTTGCCCGCCGCTACGTCGGGCGGTTCCTCGATGTGGGCCACTCCTTTGGGGATTGCCGTCGGCATAATCAGCGCGCCATTCCAGAGGTTCCGAGCCGCGCGGACTATCGTGGCTGCAGTGGGCAGCTTGGGCGGTGCAGCCGGCCGCGCCGCGGGCGGCGCCAGAAACACCATGCTGCCCATCGTTCCACTGGGCAACAGGTCGGGGTTGACGAGAGGGATCAGGACGCCCGTCCCGATCACGCTTACTTGAAGCAATAGAGAAAGCGCCACTGGTGTGCCGCGGTGCGTGGTCGCCGTCGCGTTGACAAAGCTCTGCTCAAACATGGGACTAACCTCTTTCTTCTGGTTTGTCTAATGCTGAGCGCCGGCGCCAGCGCTGCTCATTTCCTGCCCGATTGGACTCCATCGCCCCGGCTTTGTTCCCGGTAACAAAACCGGTACAATCGCCACCATGACCTCGCGCCGTACGTTCAATCTGATGTCAGCCACGGCCGCATTCGCCGCGCCCGCCCGCCGTCCGCTCCATCCGCTGCCGCCCGGCATCAAGCTCAGCGTGCAACTCCCAACAGAACCCTCCGACGACGACCTCACCTTCGTGCGCCAGCTCGGCGTCCACTACGTCAACATCCCCACCGGTGGGGCTGCCTCGACGCTCGAGAATTTCCAGCGCCTCAAGGCCAAGGTGGAAGCTGTGGGGCTGCGCGTCTGGAACATCGGCAATAGCAACGTGCACAACATGCCGGAGGTCACGCTGAACCTTCCCGGCCGCGAGAAGAAGATCGCTGAATACCAGCAATACCTGCGCAATCTCGCCGCCGCCGGCATCTATTACACGACCTACGCTCACATGGGCAACGGCATTTGGAGCAGCGAGCGCGAAACCACGCGCGGCGGCGCCTCGGCCCGCGCCTTCGATGCCTCGAAGAACCCCAAGGGCTATTGGATCAAGGAAGTCTACGATGGCGAGCTCACCCACGGCCGGCGCTACAAAGAGACCGAGATCTGGGACAACTACGAGTACTTCATCCGACAGGTTGTTCCGGTCGCCGAAGAGCTCGGCATCCGTATCGGCATTCACCCGGACGATCCGCCGGCCGAAGAGCTCGGCGGCGTGCCGCGCTGCATCTTCTCGAACTTCGAAGGCTACCGCCGAGCCCTGGAAATAGCTAACTCGCCCAACGTCGGAATGTGTCTGTGCTGCGGATGCTGGCTGGAAGGCGGCAAGCGCATGGGGCGTACCGTAGAGGACACAATTCGCTACTTTTCTGCCCAAAACAAGCTGTTTAAGGTGCACTTGCGCAACGTAAACGCGCCCATGCCTCACTTTGTCGAAACCTTCATTGACGACGGCTACTACGACGCGGCGAAGATCGTCCGCGCGCTCAAGGACGCCGATTTCCGCGGCAACCTCATTGCTGATCACCTCCCCGGCATGGTCGGCGGACGCTACGCCGGCTTCGCCTACGCCATCGCCTACATGAAGGCGATGCTGGTGCTGGCATGAGCGAGTTCCAGCACGCCACCCGCCAGCAGACCAGCCTGCTCTCGCCACTGGAGAAAAAGGCGCTGCACTGGTTCGCCGTCAACATGCCGCCGTGGATCAACTCGGACCACCTGACCGCAATCGGTTTCCTCTCCATGGTCGCCGCCGGTTTCGCCTACTGGTACTCCGCAGTCGACCGCGTCACCGGCCTTCTGCTGGTCGGCCTCTTTCTCCTGCTCAACTGGTTCGGCGATAGTCTTGATGGCACCGTGGCGCGCCAGCGCAATCTCCAGCGTCCGCGCTACGGCTTCTATATCGATCACATCCTCGATAGCATCGGCGCGGTCTTTCTCATCGGCGGCCTTGGCCTGTCCGGCCTGATGAGCCCGCCCATCGCCGCCGCGCTGCTGATCGCGTATCTTCTGCTCAGTATCGAGGCATTCCTCACTACCTATACGATTGGTAAATTTCAGATCAACGCCGGCGCCTTTAGCCCTACGGAGCTGCGCGTGTTGCTCATCATCGGCAATGCCTGCATCTTCTGGCGCCCAATGGTGGACATCTTCGGCCGGCAGTACAAGCTGTACGATGTCGGCGGCGTGTGCGGGACAATCGGGATGCTGGCTGTCCTTCTGTACTTCACGGTGACGCACACCGTTCAACTCTATCGCGAAGAGAAGAAGTGGTGAAGCTGGGCTCGCGCTGGCTGAAGTTCAACGCAGTCGGGCTGATGGGCGTGGGCGTACAACTGGCTGCTCTCTGGCTCTACACCAACGTCTTTGGCTGGCACTACCTGGTCTCCACGGCGCTGGCCGTCGAGACCGCAGTGCTCCACAATTTCGTCTGGCACATGGCCTGGACGTGGCGCGACCGCGCCGATGACGGATCGTCCAACGGTTCGCGCCTGATGCGCTTTCATCTCGGCAACGGCCTCGTCTCCCTGCTCGCCAACCTGGCGCTCATGCGCCTGTTCGCGGGGGTCTTCCACATGCCGTTGCTGGCCGCCAACGTAATCAGCATCACCCTCACTTCGCTACTCAATTTCGTCATCGGCGAGTTCTGGGTTTTTGCCCGGCCGCGCTGACGCCGGTCCGCAACTGCGATATATTGCGGTCAAGGGAAGTCTCCCCGGGAGAAACGCATATGTTAGTCGTGGATCGCCGTTCGCTTCTGCTCGCCTGGGGCGCGGCCGCATTGCCGCTGCCGGCGTTTGCATCCGATCCGTGGGAAAAGGAATTCTCGCAGTGGAACGAGAAGGACATTCAGAGAATCATGGGTGACTCGCCCTGGGCGAAAACTGCGTCCGTGCCCATTGGCATGGGTGGCGGCATGGGCGGCGGTGGCGGCCGGGGTGGCAGAGGAGGTGGGCGCAGCAGCGGCGGCGGCGCCGGCGGTGGGGCTATGCCTGATGCCAGCCAGGGTGCGGGCGGCAGCATGGGCGGCGGCGGTGGCATGGGCGGCGGCGATATGTCGCCTTCCGGCGGCACGCCCACGATGGACTTCCTGATCCGCTGGCAGAGCGCCGCGCCCCTGAAGGCCGCACTCGTCCGCGCCAAGATGGGCAAGGAAGCTGACTCCTCACCGCAGGCAAAGGCTTTCATCGAGAAGGAAGAGGAAAGCTACATCATCGCCGTGCTCATGCCGGCCATGCCCGGTATGGGGGGTGAACGGCCTGGCCCGACTTTCGCAGTTCGAGGCGTGCGAGTCTCCTAAGTCCTGAAGAATCAGTC
>CAYVDY010000663.1:0-3792 GCA_964450255.1 uncultured Candidatus Solibacter sp.
CGCCAGAAAGGCGCCGCTGCGCGGATCGCCGGCGACTAGGAATACCGGCAGCCACGCCCACATCGCGTAGAGCTCCCACATGTGGCCGAGGTAGCCGAGGTTGGCTAGGACGATCTCCCGTTGGCGCAGCAGGCGCGCGGTGGCTCGCCAGTCAAATGGCGGGGCGGCAGTGCGATGCGGGCCGTCGCGCATCCACAATGCGGCAACCAGCGACCCGAGCATCGCCAGCGATGCGGCCTGAGTCAGGACCGAGCGCCAGTCGCCGGCGCCGAAGATCGCGCGCAGCAGATGCGGCGCAGCCGAGCCCAGGGTCAATGCGCCCACTACCAGACCGATGCCGAAGCCGCGGTTGGCCAGAGTCCACGTCGCCATCACGCGCATGCCCACCGGATAGACGCCCGCCAGGAACAAACCGGCGAAGAAGCGCAGCGTCAGCGCCGCCGCCGCGCCGGTGGCGGCCAACGGGATCGCGAGGGTGCAGAGGCCGGCCAGCAGCGCCGATCCGGCGAACAACCAGCGTGAACTGAGCCTATCGGCGAGGTTCAGGATGGCTGAAATGAGCGTGCCCGCCACGAATCCCAACTGCACCGACATCGTCAGCCACGCGCGCTGCCCCTCGTCCAAGCGCCACTCGGCTGCGAGTTGGGGAACCACGGCAGACGCAGAGAACCAGGCCGCCATTGCGAGGAACTCCGCGCCGGCGATCACAAGCAGCGGGTAGCGTCCTGCTAGACTCATCCTTATGCTGTTCACTGGATTTGAGCACACTGCCCTGGCGTCTCCAGAACCTAAGAAGCTGGCTCAGTGGTATGTCGACACGCTGGGTTTTCGAATCAACTACGAGTATGACGGAAACTACTTCGTGCGCGCCTCAGACGGCACCATGCTCGAGATTATTCCGTCGCAGGGCGATGCCGTGGCCACCTCCATGCGCACACCCGGCATCCGCCATCTGGCCGTCGCCGTGACGGATTTCGATGCCGGTCACGAGGAGCTGAAGGCGAAGGGCGTAACGTTCCTCACCGACGCTCTGGATCTGAAAGGCAACCGCCTGGTTTTCTTTGCCGATTGCGACGGCAACATCCTGCACCTGATCGCGCGTCCGCAGCCGCTGCCCTAACGGAACACCCTACTTGCTGAGCCGGATCTTCAGCGCCTTTGAATATCGGAACTTCCGGTTGATGTGGACGGGCGCCTGCCTGTCGAGCATCGGCACGTGGATGCAGAAGCTCGCCCAGAGCTGGCTGGTGCTGCAACTGTCAGGGTCGCCATTCTGGCTGGGCATGGACTCGTTTCTTGGCGAGATTCCGATCTTTCTGCTGGCGATGTTTGCCGGCGTCGCGGCGGACCGGTTCGACCGCCGCCGTCTGCTGATCTCCTCGCAGTTTGTGCAGATGACCTGTGCGTTCATCCTCGCCCTGCTATTTGCATTCGGGCAGGCGCAGGTGTGGCACATTCTGACGCTGAGCTTCGTGGTGGGAACGGCCCAGGCCTTCGGCGCGCCCGCGTATCAATCGTTGATCCCTTCGCTGGTACCGCGGGAACACCTCTCCAACGCGATTGCGATGAACTCTATCCAGTTCAACCTGGCGCGCGTGATCGGCCCGGTGATCGGCGGGTTGGCGCTGACGAACCTGGGTGCGGCGTGGTGTTTCGGGATGAACGGCGTGAGCTACATTGCGGTGATCATCTCGCTGTCGTTCATCACGGTCAGCTTCCTGCCCGCCCCCAGCAAAGAGACCGTGATGGAGAGCATGAAGGGCGGTATCGCGTTTATCCGCGAGAAGCCGGAGATGCTGCCGTTGATCTGGGTGGCGTTCTTCTGCACGTTTCTGGGCATCCCGCTGATTGTGTTTCTGCCGGTCTTTGCCAAGGACGTTTTCGGCGGCACCGCCAGCACGTACACTATTCTGCTTTCGGTTGAGGCCGCCGGCGCCATTACGGGCGCACTGGCGGTGGCCGCTCGGGGCAAGCGCGCCGGGTTGGGCCGGGATGCGATTCTCGGCCTGATTGCGCTGGGCGTGTTCGAGGCGGCCTTCGCCTGGAGCCGCGGCCTGACCATGGGGCTAATCTTCCTTTTCTTCGCCGGCATGGCCCTGATCGCCTGTTTCGCAATGCTCAGCTCACTGGTGCAACTGGTGGCAACCGACGAGATGCGCGGCCGGGTAATGAGCATCTACAACGTAGCGTTTCGCGGCGGTATGCCCATCGGCAGCCTGATTACCGGCGCACTGATTCCTCTTTACGGCGTGCAGACCGTGGTGGGCGTCTATGGCATCATCATGACCGCGCTCGCCATCTATCTGTTGACCGTGCAACGCAAGCTGGTGACATTGTAACGGCGCTGGGCTACCGGGCGTCGGTACAATATTGGTTTCCTATCCATGCGGATCATTTTTCTATTCACGACGATGGCGTGCCTAGCCGCGGAGTTTCCGCCGGAGCCGAAAAAGGCTCGCGACGCCAAGGACCGGCCGGCGCAGGAACGCCTGGCTGCTGCCGCCTCTACCGCGGCACAGGCCAAGCCGAATGACGCACTTGAGCAGTACCGCGCCGCCCAGGCAGAGTTGGCCCGGGCCGAAGTGGCGATGGAACTGAGAGATAAGAACGCAGCCCGCGCGGCGGCGGAATCCGGCATCGGCGCGGCGCAGAAGGCCGTGGCGCTGAAGCCCAACTCCGGCGAGTATCACCGCATACTGGGCACGTTGTGCGGCCAGGTGATTCCGGCTAATGTGCTGGCCGGCATGAAGTATGGCCGCTGTGCATTGGATGAGGTGACGAAGGCTATTGAGCTGGAACCGAAGTCCGCGGCCGCTCATCTCAGCCGCGGCGTGGGCAACTACTATCTGCCCGCCTCGTTTGGCGGGGGCGTGGATCTGGCGCTGAAGGACATCGAGAAATCGCTGGAGTTGAATCCAAAGGACCCCGACGCCTGGATGTGGAAGGGCATCGTGCTGCGCAAGATGAATCGGAATCCGGAGGCTCGCAAGGCGCTGACTCGCAGCCTGGAACTGAACCCGGCCCGCGTCTGGACCAAACAGCAACTGGAGAAAACTCCCGACAAGTGACGCCAACGCGCCAGAACATCTCTATCGCGCTCGCCCTCCTGCTGCTCACGCTGCTTGGGTATTTTCATTTCCCGGGGCACACTTGGCTGCAGTCCGATACGCAGATATACATGCCGATTCTGGATCGCATGGCCGATCCGTCTCTCTTCTCGAACGAGATGGTCGCGCTGCGGCCGCACGTTACCTGGACTCTCTTTGATGAGTCCGCCATCGCGCTACACAAGCTGACGGGTCTGAGCTTTGAGACAGTGCTGCAGGCCGAGCAACTGCTCTTCCGCGCCGTCGGCATGGCTGGCGTATTTCTGCTGGCCGGGTCGCTGGGCCTCGGCACTGCCGGTGCAATCCTGGTGACAGCGTGTTTCGGCTTGGGCGCCACCATCAACGGCCCCGCGGTGCTGACGCTGGAATACGAACCTGTGCCGCGCGGCTTCGCCATCCTGCTGGTAATGGGCGCGCTGGGCTGTGTTGCCCGCCGCTGGTGGTGGGCCGTCGGAATACTGACAGGCGTGGCCACGCTCTACCATCCCACCACCACCGCGCCCGTCTGGTTTTGCCTGACGCTTTGGTGGTTTCTGCGCAGTGAGGAGCGCACGGAATTGCGGCCGTTGGTGATTTCCCTGGCCGCCGCCGTGGGGCTGGTGTTGCTATTCGCGGTATTGCAGCGGGGCGAGACGGAGCGGCAGCCATTGCTGGGCCGGGTGGGTCCCGCGCTGGAGCGGATCCA
>CAYVDY010000664.1:0-3788 GCA_964450255.1 uncultured Candidatus Solibacter sp.
GGCGTCGCAATCGAAAGGTAGGGTCGTCCTGCCGTTGTCACTAAAGTCGGGCTCAAAGTCACGCGCGGCCGTTTGCCACCGGCCACAACATTGGGATGGCCGGGCAGCAGCAGGAAGCTCTGCGCGCGCTGTGTCAACGGAATGCCGGTGTCGCCTGCGATAAGTCCCGGGGTCCACGCGCCGGAGGGCGTGGCGACGAACATCACGCCGTCGCGATCCACCGCCGCCACGCATGTGGTGTCGCGCTGCATCAGTTCATCGCTGAGGTTCTTCACTTTGCCGACGTGTGCCGACGGATGATCGCCGCTGAGGCCGGCGCGGAATTCCATCGACGCACGATCTGAGATGAGAGCACGGCGCTCGCCGGCGTACCCGGCCGAGAGCAGATCCGAAGGCGGCTTGACGAAGCGCGGATCGCCGTACCAGGCGTCCCGATCGGCATAGGCCAGTTTCCACGCCTCGATGCTGGTGTGGACGTATTGCGGAGAGTTCCACGTTCCCAAGTCAATACCCTCCAGCAGACGCGCCGCTTGCACCATCGACGGGCCTTGCGACCAGAAGCCAGGCTTGTACACGGTGTAGCCGTGATACGGAACCACCAGTGGCTCCTCTACTTCCGCGCGGAAAGCGGAGAGATCCTCGTAGCGCAACAGGCCGCCCTCGGCCTCGGCGAAGGCCGCGATCCTGCGGGCGATGGAGCCACGATAGAACTCATCGCGCACCGCCTGAATGCCGGCGGCGCGCGGCTTGCCCTGCTCGGCCGCCATCATCACGCGCAGCGTGCGGGCCAAGTCCACCTGGCGGAACACTTCTCCGGCGCGAGGCACGCGTCCGTTCGGCAGGAACACAGCCTTCGACGTGGGCCACATCTCCAACACCCGGCGCGTCGCGTTGATCTCCCGCGCGCAGCGCTCGTCCATCACGCTGTTTTCGGCCAGTTCCAGCGCTGGCTGCACCACGTCGCAGAAAGTGAGCGTCCCGTACTCGCCCAATGCCACCAGCACGGCGTCCACCATGCCTGGGACCAGCGCGGAATCGATCCCCGCGACCGGCATCATATGTTCCAACCCGTTGTCTTCGATCTCGTAAATCTCGCCGCGCTTCAGCTTCCGGTCCCGGAAGTACTCCAGAGTCGCCTTGGCCGGCATCGTTCCGACACCCGCGATCGAGACGACTTTCCCGTCTTTCGTACGGATGAGAATCGGCGCTTCACCGCCGAAGCCGAAGTGAGAGTACTCGGTCACCGCGGCCGCCAGCGTGGCCGCGACCCCGGCGTCCACCGCGTTGCCGCCGCGCTGCAACATGCGCATGCCGGCATCGGTAGCAGAGTCGCCGCCGGCCGCTACCGCGCCGCGCATTCCTCGCGCGGCGTACTTCGCCGGCTGCGTCATGCCAGGCCTCTGCCCCTGCATCGCCACAGCCCCAATCAGCCCGGCGAGCACACCCAGCCACCACCAGATTCTCTTCGTCATGGGATTGGCGCTATTATAGCGGTGATCTTTTATGCAGCCCGAACCGAAACCGCCAGAGGGGGCGGATCCGGCGCGGCAGCCCAGTGACAACGATGAGCCGATGCTCTGGTGCCCCGTCTGTTCCACTCGCCTGCAGCCGCACAAATGCAAGCTCCATTGCGAGCGCTGCGGCTATTACATGAGCTGCGCCGATTACTACTGAAACCCCATGAACGACATCCCTGACCTCCTCGAACGCTTCCGCCGCGGCGCAGAACTCATCGCCGCCATTACCACCGGCGCCGCCGGCACAGAGCTCGATTTTGTCTCCGCGCCCGGCAAGTGGAGCGTCCGCCAGATCGTCTGCCACCTGGCCGATTCCGAGATCGTCGGCCGAGATCGCTTCTCGCGGGTGATCGCAGAGGACAACCCGACGATCGTCGCCTACGATCAGGATGCCTGGGCTACCAAGCTCGGCTACACGACCCGCAAGTTCTCGCAGGCGCTGGAAACGTTCCGCCGGATCCGCGGCGAGAATTACGAACTGCTCAAGGCGCAGGAAGGCGACACGTGGTCCCGCATCGGAACCCACTCCGAACGCGGCGCCATCTCCCTCTACGAACTGCTCGGCATCTACACGGAGCACGCTGAAAAACACGCCCGCCAGATTCGTGCAGCTCGCGACGCCTACAAAGCATCCAGAGCCAAATAACATCCGTCCAAGGAGCGCCCCATGAACGTGCCCCTCACGCCTCTGCGTTGTCTGGAACGCGCGTTGGATCTGTTTTCGAGCAAGACCGGCCTCGTTTGTGGAGACCAGTCTTTCACGTACGCGCAGTTCGGCACGCGCTGCCGCCAACTGGCGTCGGCGTTGGGCAAGCACGGCATCGAACGCGGCGACCGCGTGGCGTATCTCAGCTTCAACACGCACAAGCTGCTGGAAGGCTACTACGGCGTCGTGCAGGCCGGGGCGATCGTCATGCCTCTGAACGTGCGGCTCTCGCCACTGGAGTTCATCACCATCCTGAACCACTCCGGCGCGAAGATGGTGCTGTTCGAGAACGACTTCCTGGGGCTGATCGATCAGCTCAAGCCGGAGTGCCCGGAGGTCCGTCATTGGGTGACGCTGGATTCGGCCGTGCCGCAGGCGACACTCACATACGAGGCGCTGCTGGCCGAGGGCACGCCCGATGCGCCCGACATTCTGCGCGTGGATGAAAACTCGGTCGCCGAGCTGTTCTACACATCCGGCTCCACCGGCACGCCCAAGGGCGTGATGCTGACGCACCGCAATCTCTACCTCAGCGCGCTGGCGGTCACTGGGACCGTGCAGGACCCGCTCCACACCATCGACCTGCACACCATTCCGCTGTTTCACGCTAACGGCTGGTCCCGCCCGCAGACCTCTACGATGCTCGGCTTCAAGCAGGTGATGGTGCGGCGCTTCGATCCCGTCACTGTTTTCTCTCTCGTACAGCAACACAAGGCGACCGAGATGAGCCTGGTACCGACGATGGCGAACATGCTGCTGAACTCGCCGGCGCTGGCCAACTACGACCTGGCGAGTTTGCGGCGCATCATGATGGGCGGCGCGGCTGCCTCGCCGGAGCTGGTGGCCCGCATGGAGGCAGCCTTCCATTGCGTGGTTCACGCCGGTTACGGCCTGACCGAAACCTGCCCGATCCTCACGGTCTCCATGACGAAATCCACGCTGCCCGCGATGGACGACACGGAGCGCTTCCGCCGTCAGGCCATGGCCGGGTGGGCCATTCCAGGCACCACCGTGAGGGTGGTCGATCTGTACGGCAACAGCGTGCCGCGCGATGGCCAGAGCATCGGCGAGGTGGTGGCACAGGGCGACAACGTGATGTTGGGCTACTACCGCGAACCGGCGGCCACGGACGCCGTGATTCGCGACGGCTGGTTCTACACCGGCGACATGGCGGTGTGGGACGAAGAGGGCTACATCCACATCGTGGATCGCAAGAAGGAGATCATCATTTCCGGCGGTGCGAACAGCTCTTCGCTGGAGGTGGAGCGCGCGATTTTCGCGCATGAGGCTGTGCTGGACTGTGCCGTGCTGGCGGCGCCCGATGAGGGGTCGATCAACTTCGTGCAGGAGCCGACGGCGCTGGCGACCGGGAAGCTGCTGGCCATCACCGCGGCGCTGGTCGAGAAGGTGAAAGCCGCGGCGGGGGCGCGGCGGCGCCTGCCCATGGTGGCCGCGGCCCGATTGGCGCCGATCGAAGTGCTGCCCGCCCACGCGCCCAGCGGCGCGGTCGATATGGTCGTGCTCGGCATCTCCACCGGCGGACCGCAGGGGCTCAAGATCGTGCT
>CAYVDY010000665.1:0-3783 GCA_964450255.1 uncultured Candidatus Solibacter sp.
CCTCGTTCATCAGGCACTGCACCATGCGCTCCGACGCCCGCGCCAGCGGTTCGGTTGCCAGCGTTGCCGACATCGCGGCGCGGAGTTTGTTCGCATCGCGTTCACCCGCCTCAAAGCGTGCCTTTGCCGCCGACAGCGCACGATACAATATCGGCGCAGCTTGGCGCTCTGGCGGATTGAGATACACGTTGCGCGAGCTGAGCGCGAGACCGTCCGCCTCGCGCACAATTGAGCAGACGACGATCTTAACCGGGAAATTCAAGTCGACCGTCATTCGCTTGATGACGGCGGCTTGCTGGGCATCCTTTTGTCCAAAGTACGCCTTGTCCGGCGTGAACGCGTTGAACAATTTCGCAACCACCGTTGCCACGCCGCGGAAATGTCCCGGGCGACGCGCGCCTTCCAACCCCTTGCTCACATTCTCGACGATGACGAACGTCTGAAAGCCGGCGGGATAAACAATGTCCGCTGGCGGGGTCCACACGAGATCAACCCCGGCTTGCTCCAGCAGTGCCAGATCGCGCGGCGCTGGAGGCAATCGCATTCCAGGTGGCCGATCTGCTCTCCGCCATGCAGGCCGATTCCGGCATCGACCTCAAGGAACTCCGCGTGGACGGAGGCGCCTCGAACAACAACCTGCTGCTCCAGTTCCAGGCCGATCTTCTCGGCGTACCCGTCGTGCGTGCAGGCGTGGCGGAAACCACGGCGCTGGGCGCGGCCTATCTCGCCGGGCTCTCCACCGGCGTCTTTCCGAATCAGAATGCCATCGCGCAGCAGTGGACCGCGGGCCGCCGCTTTGAACCCGCAATGGGACGCGACAAGGTGGGCACGCTACGCGCCAAATGGTCGCGCGCCGTCGCCCGCTCGCGGGAGTGGGAGACAGAATGAACCGGGCGGAACTGCTCGGCCGGCTGCAATCGCACACCGAGCCATGGGACCTGTTGGTGATCGGCGGCGGCGCCACCGGCGTGGGCTGCGCGCTCGATGCCGCCTCGCGCGGCTACCACGTCGCACTGATCGAACAGGACGACTTCGGGAAAGGCACATCCTCGCGTTCCACCAAGCTCGTTCACGGCGGCGTCCGTTACCTGGAGCAAGGCAACCTCACGCTCGTGATGGAAGCGCTGAAGGAGCGCGGCATCCTGCGCGACAATGCGCCTCATCTCGTCTCCGATCTCGCCTTCGTCGTGCCGAATTACGAATGGTGGGAGGCGCCCTTCTACGGCGTCGGCCTGCGCCTGTACGACCTGCTGGCCGGCAAGTACGGCTTTGGCGCGTCGCGCAACGTCTCCAAGGAGGAGACGCTGGAGTCGATCCCCACCCTGAAGCCGGAGGGCCTGCGCGGCGGCGTGGTCTACTACGACGGACAGTTCGACGACTCGCGACTGCTGGTCCATCTGGCCGTCACGGCGGTGGACCAGGGCGCTACGCTGGTCAACTACTGCCCGGCCATTGGCCTGCTGCAATCGGACGACGGCATGATCCGCGGCGCCGTCGCCCGGGACCTGGAAACCGGGGCTGAGTTCGAACTCCCGGCACGCGTGGTCATCAACGCCACCGGCTGTTTTTCCGATGAGGTGCGCCACCTCGCCAACCCGCAGGCTCCCCCCATGGTGGCGCCCTCCCAGGGTGTGCATCTAGTCTTCGATGCGTCGTTCCTGCGCGGCGAGACGGCCATCATGGTGCCCCATACCTCCGACGGCCGCGTGATGTTCGCCATCCCATGGCACGGCCACACCCTGGTTGGCACCACCGACACCGCGCTCGACGGCGTCTGCCTGGAGCCTGTGCCCTTCGAGCAGGAAGTGCAATTCATCCTGGAGACCGCGGGCCTCTATCTCCACCACCCGCCCACGCGCGACAACATCCTCTCTGCCTGGGCCGGCATCCGCCCACTGGTGAAATCCGCGCCCGGAGCCTCCACCGCATCGCTCTCGCGCGACCACTCCATCCATATCGATCCCAATGGCCTGCTCACCATCGCCGGCGGCAAATGGACCACGTATCGCCACATGGCAGAAGACTGCGTGAATCAGGCCGCGCTTCTCGCGGGCTTGGAAGAGCGCGACTGCGTGACGCGTAAGTTGCGAGTCCACGGCTATCACCACCACGCCGCCAAGTTCGGCCACCTGGAGGTGTATGGCTCCGACGCCATTGCCATCCAGGACATGGTCCGTAACCACCCCGAACGCGGCGCCCAACTGCATCCAGCGCTGCCCTACATCGAAGCCGAAGTCATCTGGTCCGCGCGCTGGGAGATGGCCCGCACGGTGGAGGACGTCCTCTCGCGCCGCACGCGGGCGTTGCTGCTGAACGCTCGTGCCGCCATGCAGATGGCCCCCCGAGTGGCGGAAATCCTGGCACACGAACTGGGCCGCGATTCGGCGTGGCAGACCGCGCAGGTCCAGGCCTTCACAACCCTGGCCGCCAACTACTTGCCCCGCTAATCCGTAGGACGATCCCGCGCCATCCTACGGCTGCACCAGTGCGGCGAACTGCTTCCAATCCAGTTCGCGCCACATCTGCGCGTGCTGCACACAGCCTTGCGGCGGCGCGTCGAAGCGAGTGACGGGCGCCGATACGA
This sequence comes from uncultured Candidatus Solibacter sp., assembly GCA_964450255.1. GTDB lineage: Bacteria > Acidobacteriota > Terriglobia > Bryobacterales > Bryobacteraceae > Paludibaculum. The sequence goes on from CAYVDY010000665.1 coordinate 2,585, forward strand.
TCCCGTCACCATCCAACTTCGCGCAGCGGCCGAAGCTGATAACGGCCAGAATCTGCGGCGCGGTCCGCGGCAGTTTCAGGTCGTAGTAATCCCAGTTCGTCATGACGATCTCGCGGCAATCCGGGGAAGTTCCGGCCGGGACGATCGCGCCGGCGATGGAATAGCGGCCCTCTTTCTCCTGTGCCGATTTCACCTCCAGAAAGCAGGCCGGTTTAGCCGCCTCTTCCACCGGGAGGGAGGTCAAGCGGCGCGAAGCGTCTTCATGGGCGTCTATCGAATTCCAGTACCAGGCGCCTTTCCCGTCCCGCCCCGGATTCGCTTCCGCGGCTGCCCGCTCGCGGTTGTAGCGGATCTCGTGCTCCATCGAACCGAGGCGCGCCTGGTAGTTGGTAGGCCGCGTAGTCCGCAACGCGCCGTTGGTCTTTTCGAACCGGTCGCGCATCTGCTGCTCCCACGCGGGCGACTGGATCTCGTCGTTCTTCTTCTTGAGATCGGCCAATCGGCCCTCGGCCGTCTTGCGGTCCCGCTCATAAGACGGAAGCGCCGCTTTCAATGCGCGGCCCAACGGAACAGAAGCCCAGGGGTCCCTCCCGGCACGTGCCACCACCAGCACGCTGCCGTCGTAAACAGGCAGCCCTGAGACCCGCCCCGTCACTTGCGGCCGCGTATACAACTCCACCGGATCCAAACCGCCGCCGCGATTCTCGGTGGCGATGACTTTCTGCCGAAGTACTCCCGGCAGCCGGTTGAAGTGGTAGTAGACCGATTCGGTCTCCCCGAGCACGCTCACTCGCCATTTCCCATTCCCAAAGACATCTTGGTGATAGAAAGGAAACACGCCCGATGAAAACTCCAGCGGAAATCTCGCCAGCGGCGTGTTGGCGGGCAAAACTAAGGGATCAAAGTAGTCCAGCGTCCGAGATTCGTTCACCCAGAAGCCAGCGCCGCTGGCACCCGTCGGCGTAGCTTTCAGCAGCCCGGCCAGCGCACTCAGCGCGTTGGTCATCTGTTGCCGCTCCGCCCCGGTCTGAGGCGGAATCCTGCCGAAAGTACCGCGTGAGGGGTTCTGACTTATCTTCCAGAACACCTTGCGTTTCCATGCGTGGCGGTACTTTGGCTTCGGATACACATCCAACCCTTCTCTATCGCTCGAACCGAACGTTGCAGAGCCCTTTGCCAAATGGCCGTACAGGCAGACA
>CAYVDY010000666.1:0-3781 GCA_964450255.1 uncultured Candidatus Solibacter sp.
GGGACCCTGTAGCCCTCGGGTCGAATCGCTGGTTCGAGTGCCGGGCTTTTCGGGCTGCGCTGATGTTCGGCATAGAATAGGACTGCTTCGGAGGACTCCATCAATGCCGGGCCGGCGCGTCGGAGAGCCTGATCTGCCGGTTGAGATGCACTTGACGTGCCAATCTTACCGCCACGAGATTACAGTCACTTAGCTCTGCTCAAGTGAAGATCAGCCATCCAGATGGGTAAAGATTACCGGAGCGTACGATGACGAACGAATTACCATCAACGGAGTATTTGCCATTTGCTCTCCCGGAGATTGCCGAGGAGGAGATCGAGGAGGTAGTCAGCACCCTAAAGTCGGGTTGGGTGACGTCCGGGCCTAAGACGGCGCAATTCGAACTCGACTTCGCGAGCTACGTGGGCGCGGCGCATTCCCTGGCTGTGAACTCGTGCACTGCCGGGCTTCACCTGGCCCTCACCGCACTCGGCCTCGGGCCCGGCGACGAGGTGATCACGACGCCACTGACCTTCTGCGCCACAGTCAATGCCATCATGGAGACCGGTGCGACACCCGTCCTGGCCGATATCGGTCCGGACCTCAGCATCTCGCCGGAGGCCGTGCAAGCGGCCCTCGCTCCAAGAACCAGGGCCATCGTCCCCGTTCACATTGCCGGCCTCCCCTGCGATATGGATGCCATCTGGCCGCTCGCCCGGCGCTGCAACCTGAAAGTGATTGAGGATGCAGCTCATGCCGTCGGCGCCGCATACAACGGCGTTCGCATTGGCGGCGGGCCAAGCGACGCAGTAGCCTTCAGTTTCTACGCCACCAAGAATCTCTGCACCGGGGAAGGCGGGATGGTCACCACTCCGTCGGCGGAATTGCACGACAGAATGAAGGTGCTCTGTCTTCACGGCATCAGTAGGGACGCGTGGAACCGCTACTCCGAGAAGGGCACGTGGTACTACGAGGTCGTCGAGCGCGGATTCAAATACAACATGAGCGATATCATGGCTGCCATTGGAATCTGCCAACTGCGCAAACTGGACCGCATGAACCGCAGGCGTGCGGAAATCGCGGATGCCTATCGGCGCGGATTCGCGGACCTGCCGGAGGTGGAACTCCCGCCCGCGGGAATCGGTTCGCAGCATCCATGGCACCTCTTCATCCTCCGCCTGAACCTGAACACACTTAGGATCGGCCGGGCGGAGTTCATCGAGGAAATGAGGAAATGCGGCATCGGTTGCAGCGTTCACTTCATCCCCATCCCGCTGCATCCCTACTACATTCGGACACTGGAAATGCGCGATCCCTGCACGCGAGCCCTCGCGGAATATCCGCGGCTCGTGTCTCTGCCCATTTACTCCCGAATGAACGATGCAGATGTGGAACGTGTAGTGCGGGCCGTGCGCGGCATTGCCCTGGAGTTCCGGGTGCGGCTTGCGCTCTACCAGACTGCTTGAACGCTTCCAGTCATGAAAAGGACGCTGGACATCATCGTAAGCGCAGTCGTTCTGCTCAGCGGAATACCCGTCCTCGCCCTGGTTTCGATCACGGTGGTACTGGAATCCGGGTGGCCGGTCTTCTATGCCCAATGGAGAGTCGGCAGGAACCTGAGACTGTTCCGCCTCTATAAGTTCCGGTCGATGCAGAGCGGCGCCCCCGGACCCGGGATCACCGTCTCAGGTGACCGCCGGATTGCGCGCGTCGGGCGCATCCTCCGGAACTCCAAGCTGGACGAACTCCCGCAATTCTGGAATGTACTGCTGGGCGACATGAGCCTGGTTGGACCGCGCCCCGAGCTCCCTGCCTCTGTCGATCTGTACCGCGAGCGCTACACGCGTGTGTTGACGGTGCGGCCGGGAATCACTGACCTGGCGTCGATTCGGTTTCGCCACGAGGAGCGGCTGTTGGCTGGATGCGCGGATCCATTGCGGGAATACGCCCGGACAATCCTGCCAGCCAAGCTGGACATGGCGGAGGAGTACGTCAGGCGCCGGTCTCTGCGTCTCGACGCGGAGATTCTATGGAGGACATTGCAGGCAGTGCTTTGGAGTGATTAGGGGGAGAGGAATGAACGGAGAAATATCAGACAATGCAGCGATATCGTCAATTCCTGTGCTTTCTAACGAGATACCACCGAATCGTCGAGGCGGGCGTCCAGATGGGCGTCTTCCCGGCTGCGATGGTGCTCGCCTTCCTGCTGCGCTTCGACCTCAGCATTCCTCAGGAAAACGTAGTCCATCTGAAAGACGGCATAGTGGCGATGGGGCTGGGCAAACTGATTGTCTTCACGGCGCTCGGCCTGCACCGCTGCTGGTGGCGCTACCTGTCGTCGTATGACGTTCTACAACTGGCCATCGCTCATGCCGCAGGAACGGCTCTTGGCGCTGTGGGGATTCTCGCCTGGGGACATGCCGGCTTTCCACGCTCCATTCTGATCCTGGACTGCATTCTCGGCCTGGGTTTGAACGTCGCCGTCAGGCTCGCGGCCAGACTCGGATCGGACCTGTTCTACTCGCGGGCGGAGCGCCGGTGTGACGGAAGGGTGATCATCTACGGGGCTGGGGACGCCGGAGTCCTGCTGGCCAGGGAGATCCGGAACGACGACGCTGCGCCGTGCAAAGTCGTCGGCTTCGTGGACGACGATCCGCAAAAGCGGAACGCAATCATCGACGGTATTCGTGTGCTGGGCTCCGGCGAAAACCTGCGCCGGATCGTGCAGGAACACGATGCCACACAGGTGTTGATTGCGATTCCCTCGGCGGCCGGCGCCGAGATGACGGGTATCCTGAACCGCTGCCATCAGGCTGAAGTGGACTTCAAGACAATGCCCGGCATGGGCGAGCTGATCGAATCTCACCCTTTGCTGAGCCAGGTGCGCGATGTGGCGGTGGAGGACCTCCTCGGGCGGCAACCCGTCCGCCTGGAACTGGAGCGAATCCGGGCGAAGCTGGCAGGGCAGGTCATCCTGATCACTGGAGCGGCCGGCTCCATCGGCAGCGAACTCTGCCGGCAGGTCGCGCGCTTTGAGCCTGCGCTGCTGATCGGTTTCGACTCCGCCGAGACGCCGATGTTCTGCCTGCAGAACGACATGAGGGACCGGCATCCCGGCCTTTCGTTCCACGCCGAAATTGGGAACATTCAGAACCGCCGCAGGCTTCGGGAGGTCTTTGCCGCACATCGCCCCGCGTTGGTCTTCCATGCGGCCGCCTACAAGCATGTGCCCATGATGGAAACCAACGTGTTTGAGGCGGTGGAGAACAATGTCTTCGGAACACGGCTCCTGGTGGAATGCGCCGAGGCGTATGGGGCCGAAGAGTTCATCATGATCTCGTCCGATAAGGCGGTAAGGCCGACGAACATCATGGGGGCCACGAAGCGGCTCGCAGAACTCGTGGTGCACGCGATGCAGGATGGCCACACTCGCTTTGTCTCGGTGCGCTTCGGCAACGTGCTCGGCAGCAACGGCAGCGTGATTCCGATCTTTCAGCAGCAGATCCGGAACGGTGGTCCGGTAACGGTCACCGATCCCGGAATGATGCGGTACTTCATGACCATTCCGGAAGCGGCTCAACTCGTCCTTCAGGCCTCGACACAAGGCCGTGGCGGCGAGATCTTCGTGCTGAAAATGGGCACCCCCGTGAAGATCGCGGATCTGGCGCGGAATCTCATCCTGCTCAGCGGCCTGCGGCCGGACGGCGATATCGAAGTCAAATTCACCGGGTTGCGCCCCGGTGAATACCCGCAGGCGGAGCTGCACCTGCACCGGGGGGGCATTACGCCCGAAGATAACCCA
>CAYVDY010000667.1:0-3771 GCA_964450255.1 uncultured Candidatus Solibacter sp.
ATTGAGTAGACCGTACCCGAATGACTGCTTGATGATGATGCCGTCTTTGCGGCGAATTTCGCCCCAGCCGCCATTCGCGTCGCGGCGCTCGCCCTGCTCGCCGTAACCGAAGGGGTACTTCTTCGCGGCAGCCTCATCGACCTCGATGCCCCAGCCCGGAGCCTCGTTGGCGTAGTAGTAGCCGTTCTTGATGACGGGGCAGCCCGGGAAGACCTCTTTGACGCGCTCCGGGAAGTTGTAGCTCTCCTGGATTCCGAAGTTGTAGCATGCGAGGTCCAGCGCGATGTTGGCGGCGTGGCCGAAGGGGGAGACGTCGCCGGGTCCGTGCCAGGCGGTCTTGACGCCGAAGATCTCGCCGAGCGCGGCGATCTTGCGGCAGGGTGTGAGCCCCCCGGCCTGAGTCACGTGAATGCGAATGTAATCGATGAGACGCTCGGCGATGAGCGGAGTCCACTCGTGCGGGCTGTTGAAGAGTTCGCCCATCGCGATGGGCGTGGAACTGGCGGCGCGGATCTGCTTGAACCAACCGATGTCCTCCGGGGAGACCGGGTCCTCCAGGAAGAAAAGGCGGAACTTCTCAGTCTCCTTCATCAGACGAATGGCCTGGATGGGGGAGATGCGCTCGTGGACATCGTGGAGCAGTTCGATCTCGTCGCCGAGTTCCTTGCGGCACGCCTCCATCATCTTGACGGCGCGGCGGAGGTAGTCTTCCGGCTCGAAAACGGGCGAGTTGTGGAGCTTCTCGACCTTCACATCGGTGCGGCCGGAGCCATAGCCGGCCTGGCCGGGGACGCCGATCTGAACGCGCACGTGGCGGAAGCCGTTGGCCATGTGGCGCTTCGCGCTCTCGATAAGTTGGGGGATGTCGTTGCCGGAGGAGTGGGCATAACAATCCACCGCTTCGCGGCACTTGCCGCCGAGTAACTGGTAGACGGGCATGCCGGCCTGGCGGCCCTTGATGTCCCACAGCGCCTGATCCACGCCGCTGATGGCGTTGTTGAGAACCGGACCATTGCGCCAATAGGACGAGTTGTACATGGCCTGCCACAGGTCGTCGATGCGATCGGCCGGCTTGCCGATGAGGAACGGCTTCAGGTACTTCTCGACAGCCATCACCACGAGATCGGCGCGCTGGGTGTAAGTGCCGCAGCCGTAGCCGTAGAGGCCGTCCTGATCGGTGACGATCTTGACAACAATGAGGCGCAGACCGACGGGCGCAGTCGCAATGACCTGAACGTCCTTGATCTTCGGTGAAGGCGTCGCGCGCGTGGCGCGGGCGACCTTTTCCTGAGCGGCGATCTGGCGCGGCGTGAGTGCGCCGGCGGCGACGAGGCCAAGCATGCTGCGGCGGTTCATGGCGTGCTACTTTCCTTCTTTGTCTTCCAACATTCTCTGCAGGCTCTCCATCTGCTGGCGGATGCGGCGCTCGCGGCTGACCAGAGTGAGCACGTAGGCGATGAGGATCAGCCAGCAGGAGATGAGACCGTAGGCGAGGTATTCAAAATTGCGGGCGGCGGCGTCGTTCATGTGAGTTGTCTCCGGAGACAGAAAATCAGAAGGCGTGGGCGGCGCGGCGCATGGCGTCGATTTCGCGCTGGCGCTTTTCCTGCATCATGCGCACGGCGATGAGGCAGACGGCGACCATCAGAATCGGCACCCAGTTGCCGTAGAGCATGGCGCGGTAGCCAGAATCCATCTTCCCGTCCCCGTAGAGGACAGGCTGCGGATGCTGGGTACGGAACCACTTGATGGAGAAAAAGACAAAGGGGACCACGCTGAAGCTGAGGATAGACATCACGGCCGAGAGGCGGGCGCGTTCGGTAGGTTCCTCGATGGCACGGCGGAGGACGAGGTAGCCGGCATAGAGGAGCCAGCAGATGAGCATCGAGGTGAGGCGCCAATCCCCCGTCCCCCAGATGCCCCAGATGATGCGGGCCCAGAACATGCCGGTGATGAGATTGGCCGCGCCGAAGGCTAGACCGACCTCAATGGTCGAGCCGGCTCCGGAGTCCCACTTGAGGTTCTTCGTCGACAAGTACGAGATACCGGCTATGAGCGATACGAAGAAGCAGAGGAAGCAGGTGAAGGCAGCCGGGACGTGAAAGAAGATGATCCGGAAAATGGCGCCCTGGAACGCCTCATCCGGCAGGCCGGTGAGCATAGTGTGAATGTTGCGCGTGAGAATCAGGGCCGCGATGGCGCCAAGGGCGTAGAGGATCTTTTCTCGCATGTCGGATGCTCCATTGTATCGTCAGCTCAGGCCCTTGACGCTCCAGCCCTTGCGATACTTGCGACGGACGTGGGCAGTGGCTTCCGGTGAGTTGTTGAACTTCAGCTTGCGCGCATTCCATTCCAGAGTGGTCTTGGGAAAACGGGTGGCGACGGGGCCGAGGAGGACGGCTTCGGTGAGGGCACCGGAGTAGTCAAACGGCGTTGAGGTTTTGGTGTTGCCGAGCACCGCTTCGACGAACTGGTGATAGTGATCGGCGGGCTGGACTTGCGGCATGACGTAGTCGCGGTATTGTGTTTCCGGCAGCAGAACTGGGGCGCCGATGTGCGGCAGGAGCATCACGCCCTTTTCGCCGACAAAGATGGAGCCCTGGCCAGGCACTTTGATGCTGCCGATCAGCGCCATGATCTCAGCGGGTGGACGGCGGTCGCCGTCATACCACGTGACGTTCACCGTCTTGCCGGCGGAAAACTCAGTCCCTGGGAACGTGTAGTAGATGACCGCGTCGATGGCCCAGTTATCCGGTCCGGGCGCGGGGCCTTCGGAACGGACGGAGAGAGGCGCAGTGAGCCGCAGAGCTTCGAAAACCGGGTCGTAGATGTGGCAGCCCATGTCGCCGAAGGTGGCGGTGCCGAAATCGATGCGCTTCCGCCAGTTCCCAGGATGATAGTAGTCCTTGATGTAGGGGCGGTCTGCACCGACGCCGAGCCATTGATCCCAGTTGAGGCCGGACGGAACAGGATCGGTCTGCTGGGGCACGGGCGCGGTGTCGCCCCACTTTTTCTCGCTCCAGGCGTGGACCTCTTTCACCTTGCCGATGGCGCCGGATTGAATGAGGGCGACGGCGGTACGGTACTCCGGGGCGGAGTGAATCTGAATACCCATCTGGGTGACGAGCTTCTTCTTGCGCGCGAATTCAGTGACACGGCGGGTCTCGTATATGTCGTGGCAGAGCGGCTTCTGGAGGTAGACGTGGAGGCCCTGGCGCATGGCGCTCATGGCCTGCGGCGCGTGCATGTGGTCGGGCGTGCCGACGCAGGCGATATCGAGATTCTTGCGCTCCCTGGCGAGCATCTCTCGCCAATCCTCGTAGACGCGGGCTTCGGGGTATTTCACCTTGAGGCGCGCGAGGCGCGTGGAGTCCACTTCGGCGACGCAGACGAGCTTCACCCTCTGGTGCGTGGCGATGCCGTGGAGCGTGGCATAGGCCATGCCGTCAGCGCCGAAGCTGGCGAGCCGGAGGGTGCTGCTGGGCGGCGCGGAGAAGAGTCTGGGCAAGAAGAAGGGCGCGGCGGCGGCCTGCTTCAGGAAAGTACGGCGAAGGAAGGGTGAGGACGGCATGGTATGGCTGGGTTGGAGCTGCTTTTGAGCATAGCTCAGGCGGGGTGGCCGGGTGAATCGGATACTGGCGCAAGACTGGCTAATAAGAGAAAGTGGCGAATCCTTTCGTTAGCCCGACTTTCGCAGTTCGCCTGAGTTTTGGGTGATTTTAGGGCGTCCGCGGCCCGTAAGTCGTTTGGGTGCAATGACCGGTTTCCTGA
>CAYVDY010000668.1:0-3759 GCA_964450255.1 uncultured Candidatus Solibacter sp.
GTGCCCGCCCGCCCCGCCGATGCCCTGATTCCGGATATCCTGCTTCTGCCGCCGCTGCGGGTTTTCGCGCTCCGCACTCCACTCGCCGAACCCGGGCCGGATGTTGCGGCGGGAGAGGTAGAGCTGGAAGTCATCGAGCATCGCAGCAGTGATCTCCATGTCGCGCTTGACGTCTGCCCGGTGGAGCACCAGCCATTCCGTGGCGAACGCTGCAAAGCTGCCCGATGTCTCCATCACCGCCCGCAGCCGAGTGGGCATCGGCGGCAGCACGGTCTCGTCCGGCTCGATGCCGCCCCCGCCCAGTACCGTTCGTCCCTTGGTTGTCTGGAACTTCGGCCGATCCCCAACTTCGGTGGCTGCCGCCAGTTCGTTGTCCTTCAGAGGCTTCTGAATGCTGCGGCCGCTGGGCGTGTAGTAAAACGCAGTGGTGAGGGCCAGGCCGGTCTGATCGCTGAGCGGGAACACTCTCTGAACGAGTCCCTTGCCGAAAGTGGTTTCGCCCAGAATCACGGCGCGGTCATGGTCCTGCATTGCCCCAGCGACAATCTCGGACGCGCTGCCGGTCTTGTTGTTCACCAGCACCGCCAGCGGAAACTCATACGGGCGGGCGTCCTTCGGGACGTCCACATCCTCCGTAGTAGCGCTGCGGCCCCGCGCGCTCAGGATGCGTGTGCCCGGCTTCAGAAACAGGGCAGCCGTGGCCAGCCCGGCCTGCAGCACGCCGCCCGGATTGTCTCGCAGATCCAGCACCAGCCCCTTCAGATTCTTGCCGCCCAGACTTTCAACCGCCTCCTGAACCAGCGTCGCCGTGTTGGGGTCGAAGCTTGTTGCCCGGACATAGCCGAATCCTGGTTCCAGCAGAAAACTCCGGTCGACACTCGGTGACTGCAGCTCCTCCGGCGTCATTGTGAACTGCATAAGCTTCGCGGTCCCCTGCCGTCGCACCAGCAACTGCGCCTCCCGCTGCCGTGTCATACCCAGCACTTGCACGAGTTGATCGAGATCGAGCCGCGCCAGAGGAATGTTGTTGATGCCCACAATCTCGTCGCCCGGCGAGAGCCCTGCCTTCTGCGAAGGCGAGCCGGGCATCGTCTGCAACACGATCACGCGTCCGGGCAGCACGCTCACAATACTGCCGAACCCCTTACTGACGCTCCGCTCCATCTCCTGCAGTTGCTGGAACTGATCTTTGTCGAAGAACACGGAGTGCGGGTCGAGCCGGCGCAGCATGCCGGGAATCGCGCCGCCGTAATAGGCGGCATCCGGATTGACGGCGTCCGCCGCATGTTCGTTCGTGATCAGAAAGACATCGAGGAACCGCTTCAGTTCCCGTTCCAGCTCTTCCGTGTCCGGAGGCTTGCCCGGCTGCGCGCAGAGCGGCGCCAGACACAGCCAGAGCAGTGCCGCCAGCCGCCGCATCAACGCTCGTACCGCAGCGCTTTGCGCAGTTCGTGCCGCTCGATCGCCAGGTGGAGGAGCATGTCTACCAGCATGTCGAACGGCAGCCCCGCGTGCTCCCACATCTTCGGATACATGCTGATGGAAGTGAATCCGGGGATGGTGTTGATCTCGTTGATGTAGAGCTGCCCGCTCGCTTTCTCCAGCAGGAAGTCCACTCGCGCCATGCCCATGCAGTCCAAGGCTCGGAAACACTCCACGGAGAGCCGCTGGATCTCCTCAACGGTGGTCTCCGGCACATTGGGCGTCAGGCTGGTGCCGGCGGTCCCCAACACGTACTTGTCGTTGTAATCGTAAAACTCCTGCGACGGCAGAATTTCGCACGGGGGCGACGCCTGCGGCCGGTAGTTGCCGATCACGGAGCACTCGAACTCCTGTCCGGCGATCGCGCGCTCCACCAGCACCTTCAGATCGTACTTCGCAGCTTCTTCGATTGCCGCCCGCAGCCCCGCCCGGTCGCGCGCTTTCGAGATGCCCACTGAACTGCCCAGATTACAGGGCTTCACAAACACCGGATATGAAAACCGGGCCTCGATCCGCGCGAGCTCGTTTTCCCAATCCAGTTCTGTGTGCGGGTTGCCCGTGTGGATCACCTCGTACTCCACAACCGGCAGTCCGCGTTCCACGCAAAGCCGCTTGGTGTGTTCCTTGTCCATTGACGCGGACGACGCAAAGACGCCCGGCCCCACATACGCCAGATCCGCCATTTCCAGCAGGCCCTGCAGCGTGCCGTCCTCGCCGAACGTGCCGTGCAGCACGGGAAACACAACGTCGATCCCCGGGTTCGCGCCCGGCTCCGGCAGGATCGGCCCGGGCTCCCACTTGCCTTCCTTTGTGATGAAGATCGGGATCGCCTCGTAATCCTCCGGCCGCAGCGCCTTCAGAATCGCCTGACCCGAGCGCACCGAAACCTCGTGCTCGCCGCTGCGCCCGCCGAAGATCACGGCCACCCTGCATTTGCTCACAGGATCCTCTTCCCCATTGCCGACATCACCAGTTCGACGGCCAGCAGCGCAGTTCGGTTTGCAGTGTCCAGCACTGGATTCACCTCCACCACCTCCATCGAGGTCAGTTTGTGCGAATCGCTCATGATCTCCATGGCGAGGTGCGCCTCGCGGTAAGAGAAACCGCCGCGAACGGGCGTGCCCACACCCGGCGCCTCGTCGGGATCCACGCCGTCCATGTCCAGCGAAAGATGCACGCCGGCGGTCCCGGCGGATGCGATCTGCAGAGCTTCCTGCATCACGGCGCGCATGCCCCGCTCATCGATGTCCCTCATCGTGAACACGCGCACGCCGCTCTTCTGCACGACGGGCCGTTCGGTGATGTCCACATCGCGGATGCCCACCAGCACGACATTCTTCGGATCCACCTGCGGCGCCACCCCATAGAGGTGCGTCAGCGCCTTGGGCCCCTCGCCGACCAGGCACGCCAGGGGCATGCCATGCACGTTGCCGGAGGGAGACGTATCCGGCGTGTTCATGTCCGTGTGCGCATCCAGCCAGATCACGCCCAGCTTCTGCTTCTTCTTGCGGAAGTGCTGCGCCATTCCGCTGACGGTGCCGACCGCGACCGAGTGGTCGCCGCCTAGCACCAAAGGGAACTTGCCCTGACCGGCCGCCTTCTCCACGCGCGTCGCCAATGCCTCGCATGTCGCGGCAATCGTCTTGAGGTAGCGTGCGTTCGCCGGGCCCACCTTCGAGCTTTCTGCCTGCTCGACGAAGACGTTCCCTAAGTCCTCCACCTTGCAGCCGAGCGACGTCAGGCGCGCGTTGAGATTGGCGACGCGCAACGCCGAGGGCCCCATGTCCACGCCCCGGCGCCCGGCGCCGAGGTCGAGCGGTGCTCCGAGTATGGCAATTGTCTTTTTCATAGGTTCTACGGCCGCGTCCGGTACAGCATTCGAGGGAATGCGATGGTCTCCCGGATATGTTCCAATCCGCAGAGCCAGGACACCGCGCGCTCCACGCCCATCCCGAATCCGGCGTGCGGCACGCTGCCGAACCGCCGCAGATCCAGATACCACTGGAACGCCTCCTCGGGCAGGTTGTGCGCCTTGATCCGCTCCAGCAGCACGTCGTAGCTGTGCACCCTTTGTCCGCCGCCGATCACTTCGCCGTAGCCTTCACTCGCAATCACGTCCACGCCCAGGGCCACTTCAGGCCGGTTCGGGTCGGTCTCGAAGTAGAACGCCTTCACCTCCGCCGGATAGCGGTCCACCATCACCGGCCGGTCGAATTCCTCGCTCAGCAGCGTTTCGTCGGTGCCGCCGAAATCGCCGCCCCACACGATCTCACTGCC
>CAYVDY010000669.1:0-3751 GCA_964450255.1 uncultured Candidatus Solibacter sp.
ACCCGCTCAACGCCGGCATTGTGGGCAATCAGATCCCGCGGAGCCGCCTCAGCCCCCAGGCGCTCACGTTCCTGAAGTACACGCCGGAGCCCAACACGTCAGTCGGCGCATTCAATTTCGTCAACACGCCGGTCAGCGCCATCGCCGCTCAGGACAACTTCAACTACCGGCTGGATCACAATCTGACCAGCAAGGACGCGCTGGCCTTCCGCTACGTCTGGAACTCCACCAAGGAGAGGGGCACGCCCTATTGGGAAAATGACGTGCGCGACAACGAAGCTCCGGCTCAAAACCTGGCCGGCACCTGGACCCGCATGATCTCGCCGACGGTCGTCAACGAGGCGCGTTTCGGCTGGAACGACATGACTGAAAACGAAGTCTTCGGCACCACCAACAAGGCCGAACTCGACATCGCAGGCGAAATGAAGATCCCCCTAGTTTCGCGGCGGCCGATCGACTTCGGTCCGCCCAGCATCTCCATCGCCAACGGCTTGGACGGCGGCTACAGCGTCTACAATCTGCAACGCCAGATCGGCCCGCGCGTGCGCGCCAACTCGGTTTACAACTTCAACGACATCATGTCGATTCAGAAGGGCAAGCACTTCCTCAAGATCGGCGCCGATTTTGTCCAGCGGGGCTTCACCTTTGAGCAGGCCCGCAACCCGCGCGGCACCTTCAACTTCGACGGCGCCTATACCGGATCCTCGCTGGCCGACTTCATGTTGGGCTACGTGAAGCTGGCCGAGATCAACCCGGACCACACCAACACCGACCTGAAAGCCCTCTGGCAGAGCTACTTCATCCAGGACGACTGGAAGATCACCTCGCGTCTGACCCTCAACCTGGGCGCGCGCTACGACTACCTCCAGCCCCTGTTCGATTCCCAGAGCCGCATGGCCAACATCGAGCAGAACGGCCTGTTCCTCACCAATCTGGTGACGCCCGCCACGGCGGCGTACCCGCGCATGGTGCGCGGCGACAAGAACAACTTCAGCCCCCGCGCGGGCCTCGCCTGGCGGCCGGCCTTCGTCAATGACGCCGTTGTTCGCGCCGGCTATGGCGTCTACTTCAACCATGTCCACCCGAACGCGCCTTTCGGCATGACGGAATCGTCGCAGGCCAAGGGCAGCTACACCGTCAACGGAGCGCCCGCCGGCACGCCCAACGTCTTCTTCCACGATTCCTTCGCCAGCGCCGTCTCCCCGACCCTGCAATTGAACGCAGTGCCCTCCAACGACCCGAACTACCGCGACGCCTACATCCAGCAGTGGAACTTCACCATCCAGAAGAAGCTCGCGGCCGGGTTCCTGGTGGACGCCGGCTATGTCGGCTCCAAAGGGACAGCGCTCAGCGTCACCCTGCCCTCGATGAACCGGCCATTCGTGCTGGTGGACCCGCGCACGCCCGGACTGGCTTCGATCAACGCGCGCCGGCCCAACCCGAGCATCGCCCGCGCGGTGCAGGGCGACAAGTCCATCGGCAACAGCAGCTATCACGCGCTGCAGATGCGTATCGACCGGCGCCTGGCGCATGGTCTGGCCGCGATGACCGCATACACGTGGTCCAAGTGCATCTCCGGCCCCAGTGACATCGGCGCCGACATCGGCGGCGGATCGTTCATCGGCGGCGTGCAGGATATCTACAACCTCGCCAATGAGCGTTCTCTCTGCGGCTTCGACGTTACGCAGCGCTTCGTCCAGTCTCTGGTCTATGACGTGCCGCTGTTCCGCGGCGCATCTCCTCTGCTGCGCTCCATCGCGGGCGGCTGGCAACTCTCGTCGATCATTGTCGGCCAGAGCGGCTTCCCCGGCGATGTTACATACGGCGTGGATACCACCGGCACCGGCGTCGTCTCCCGTCCCGACATGGTGGCCGGCGAGGTGGCGAATCTCGACCCGGCCGAGCGCACCTGGAACCGCTGGTTCAACACCGCGGCTTTCGCGCCCACGCCGTTTGGCCGTTACGGCAACTCCCCGCGCACGGGCGCCATCCGGCTACCAGGCGTCTTCACGGTGGACTTCTCGGTCAACAAGCAGTTCCGCTTGGCCGAGACCCGCCGCATCGAGTTGAGGGGTGAGTTCTACAACCTGTTCAACCACTTCAACCCCGAGCCCGGCTCGGTGGATCGCAACTCCCGCTCGGTCAACTTCGGCAAGGTGGGTGGCGGCGTGCAAGGCCTCACCACCCGCGTGATCCAGTTGGGTGCCAAGCTCTACTTCTGAGGCAGAGCGGCCAACCATAGCGCGAAGGGTCCTCCGGCGGGGCTGGTCGCCAAGTAGAAGGCGGGACACGGTGCAGCGTCACAACCGAGACTACCCCTATTTCAAACAGAAATAGGGGTGGTCTGGTTTTCGTGGACTGCATTCCAGACGACTTGCTCGAAAAGTACTCCATGCAAACGCTACCAGACTCGGAGACCGGGCCGCTGACAGCGCATCTGTTGATCTGCCGTGAATGCCAGAATCGGCTTGACGCAGTGGACGAGTTCGTTGCGGCGATGCGTGATGCCATGAAGAAGTTGGAAGTCGAAGACAACGGCTTGTAACGGCCCCGTAGCACACTCTGGAAACAATCCACTGAGCGCCGCCTGGACGACTCTCAGTGCCGACTATAGGGCAACTTGGCGTCCGAGCGCTCTTGGATTCACCGCACGTCCATCCGCACGACAAAGACGAAAAGGTCGCCGAATGCGTGTCATCTATTACTTTCGAGGGCCAGAGGTGCGATGCGCTCCCGTCACTGAGGCAAGCCGCAGGGGCAGTATGATTGACTGGGAACTTGATGGAGCGGCCCCGGGGGCGAGTTCTCCTCAGTTTTTTGCAATAGCGGGACTTTCCTACGCTTGAGGCGATAGGGGCTGGAAGTGCTTGCATTTGGTTTCGGTGCGCTCACCCCCTCGGACCGATTCAACACCCACATTCCACTACCGGCCCTAATCCTGCGGTTCAGTTCAACGCAGGTTCTCACCCCGTTTCCGGTCCGACGTCCGTCTTCGCCCGGGCTCTGAACTGCGGAAAACGGGGATGAGAACCTATGCGTTCACACGCGATTCACAGCGTACTAAAACCCACTAAATCAACAACATCCGTCCCGCTAGCCGGCCTGGGATTTGGTGAGCCGTCCTTACAATGGAACCAGGTGATCATGAATGACTTTCGATGCTTCGCGGCTGCGGTACACGCTTCTGGACCTGGCCCTCAAACAACTTATCGAGACGCTCCCCGACGATGCCCCGGCCAGCGTTCTGATCGAACTCCACCATGCCGGTGAGGCGGCCGAACTCCTGGCCCTCGTGCCCACTGCGCTGCCTGTCGGCGCCACGTCCAGCGGACTCCTCCGCGCCCGCATCACCAAGGCCGAAATCCTATGCCTCGCTGCCGCCGCCCGCGAAGGCCTCCTCTACAAAATCTGGCTCAACCACCGTGTCCGCGCGCTCACGTCGCGTTCCACTTCCACCATCAAAGCCGACGCCGCTCTCACCGCGTTTCGCGCCTCGGGTAAGGGTATCGTCTGGGCGGTCGCCGATTCCGGCATCGCCCCCCACTCCCACTTCGACACCCATCAGAACCTCGAACTGCCCCTCGGCCTCTCCCACCGCGACTTCACCGGTGGCGGCTCCCCCCTCACCGACGAGTTCGGCCACGGTACCCACGTTGCCGGCATCCTCGCAGGACAGTCGCTCCACGACCCCTGCCAGCGAGGCATCGCCCCGGAAGCCAAGCTGATCTCCCTCAAAGTACTCGGCCCTGAC
>CAYVDY010000670.1:0-3742 GCA_964450255.1 uncultured Candidatus Solibacter sp.
CACGAATCGGACTTGCGTGAGAAGTCGATCCTGCAGTTGCTGGACCAGGAGCATGAGGCTGAAGAGGTGCGGCGGATCATCGGACTGGCGCAAACTGGCGAGGCTCCAGCAAGCGGCGTGAACCGGATCCGGATTCGCGACGGCAGGGTGCTGCATATTTCCTGGACGGCCTCCATTCTGCGGAGGGATTCCGGCGAGCCGGAGTTCCTCGTGGTGACCGGCGCCGACATTTCCAAGCAGGTGCTGGCTGAGCGGCAGCAGCACCAACTGGCATTGGAGTTTCGCGCCGTCTGGGAAAGCGCCGGGGACGCGATGATCTTCCTGGATGGCATGGGACTGATCGTAGCGGCCAACCCCGCTTTTTGCGCTCTCTCCGGCATACCGCGCGAGCAACTGGAGGGCATCTTCCTAACCGGCGCGCTACGCGAATGGCCGGGTCACGAAGAGGAGGAATTGGAACGCTTTCGCCGCGAGTTCATCTCGCGCGGCATAGAGCCCAACGTGGTGCGCCAATACCACCTGCCCGATGCCCAGCAGTTATGGCTGGAGATCACCAACTCCTTCCTTGACCGGCCCGGACAATCCCCGCTTCTGCTCATGGTTCTGCGGAACATCACGAGCCGCGTGCAAGTCGAGCAGGAGTTGCGGGCGACTAACGAATTTCTGGAGACCACCACTTTGTGGGCGCGCGAAATGGCCGCCAGCGCTGAACTCGCCAGCGCCGCAAAGAGCGAGTTCCTGGCCAACGTCAGTCACGAGATCCGAACGCCGATGAACGGAATTCTTGGAATGACCGAACTGACGCTGCTGACCGAGCTCACCGCCCAGCAGCGGGAGTATCTGCGGATGGTGGGGCTCTCCGCGGAGTCCCTGCTGAGCCTGCTGGACGATCTGCTGGATCTCTCCAAGGCCGAGGCTTGACGGATGGAGCTACAGCCGGCGCCGTTCCAATTGTGCGAGCACCTGGAGCACACAATGCGGCCGCTTTGCCACCGCGGCGCGGGGCGCGGGCTGGAGGTCACCTGGCATACTGACGGAGAGGCGCCCGATCATCTTTTCGGCGACACCGGACGGCTGCGGCAGATCCTGATCAACCTGGTGGGCAATGCCATCAAATTCACCGATGCCGGCTTCGTCACGGTGGAGGTGATCACGCGGTATTGCGTTGGCGGGCTATGTGGATTGACATTCCTAGTGCGCGACAGCGGGCTGGGGATACCGGTTGAGCGCCTTGCGGACATATTCGAACCATTCTCGCAGATCGATTCATCCAGCACCCGCAAGCGCGGAGGCACCGGACTCGGCCTCTCCATCTCCAATAAGCTGGTGGAACTCATGGGCGGACGGCTGTATGTTTTCAGCCAGGAAGGCAGCGGCAGCACATTCGCATTCACGATCAGGATTCCCATATGCGGGGAGAGCGAAGCCGCGGGTGAACTGACGGAACGGGCATCCGCCTGCACGAAACGCACACGCGCGTTGAAGCTCCTGGTGGCGGAAGACAACGCCATCAACCAGCGGCTGATCCTAAGCATGTTGGAGCGCGCGGGGCACTCCGCGACGCTGGTGGAAACCGGACGGGAAGCCGTGGAGGCGGCGGCGCGGCAGTCGTTCGATATGGTTCTCATGGATGTTCAGATGCCGGATCTGGACGGCATACAGGCAACGATCGAGATCCGGCGGCGGGAAGCGGTAGAGGGCGGACATCTACCCATCGTGGCGATGACGGCCCACGCCATGCCGGGTGACCGCGATCAGTGCATGGCAGCGGGCATGGACGGCTACCTGAGCAAACCTCTCCGCTTGGATTCGCTGGTGAGCGCGATAGAATCCACTGTGAGTGCTCTTTCCGAGGGAAGCACGACGCAGGAATAGCTGGACCGGGGAAGCTGACAGGACGGAACGTATGAAGGAAATGGACTACGAGATGGCGCTGGACCGCCTCGGCGGGGACGGAGCGCTACTGGCAGAACTGGCCGGGATGTTTGAGGAGGAGTACCCGCGACTGCTGGAAGGCGTGAGAAGCGGACTGAGCGCCGGCGACGGCCAGGCCGTCAACGCCGCGGCGCATCAACTGAAGGGACTGTTGGCGCAGTTTGCAGCGGATCGCGCGAGGGATGTGGCCTTCCTGGTAGAGACGGCAGGTCGTGCCGGCGACCTCCACCAGGCAGCGGAGGCGTTTGCCGAGTTGGAGCGCGCCATGGAAGAACTACAGCCGGAACTAAAGGCGATTATCTCGCCGGCCTGACATGTAAGCGGGGCTATTCCTTGCGCGCCACCATTCGCACGATGGGCGCCCTGCCTTCCGGTCCGTTGGACCATTCCGCCTGGGTGGTGCGGTCTTCGTAGCGCACGATTCTGAGCCGCTCGAAGGCGCGCAAAAGCTGGTTGTTCATGTATCCCGGAGGTCCGCCGGAGACGGGCCGCAGCCCCATCGCCTGCGCCTCGGCGTGATGGCCTTCCACGATCAGCACGCCGCCTGGCTTGAGCGCGTCGATGAACTTCTTTGCATTGCGAACAGGCACCATGTGAATGTACATGCAGATGATCAGGTCATACTTGCCGCGCCCGATATCCATTCGCTCCACGTCGCCGGCGCGTGCCTCCATCTCCACCTTGAGCTTCGCCGCCTCGGCCTGCGCCTGCTTCACAGCGGCCTGCGATATGTCCACGCCGGTCACCTTCCACCCCTTGCGGGCGAGATAGATGGCGTTGCGGCCATTGCCCATACCCACGTCCAGGGCGACACCCGCCTTGAGATTCGCAGTGGCTTCCAGCACCAGCGTGCTGGGGTTCACGGGCACCTTGCCATCCGGGCTCAGGTAGACTTGGTCCCAGCGCGCGCCGGGGTTCTTGGTAGCCTGCGCCGCCAGCGGCAGCGCGAGGAGCAGTAGAGCGAGAAGAAACCGCATGATTATTCCAGTGTGATGGACGTCAGCCAGTAGTACAGGTCGTTGACGCAGACCGTGGAGCGGATCTTCGCTCCTTCTTTGAGTTTGGCGTATTCCGCGGCGTCGGGCACGGGAAACTCCATCGTCATGGCCTCCATCCAACCTTCGATTTTCTCGTGCTGGACGACGGCCACGCGATCGGCGGGCTTCAACCGTAACACGACGCCCTTGAGGGCGTAGCGCTGCTTGGGCTCGCCGTATTCGAACTTCGCTTCCTTCTTCGTCGAGCAGGCCAGAAAGGCGGCCGGAACGATCGTCGAACCGAACAGGAAATGGCGGCGGCGCATGGGCGTGTCGTTCATGGGTATTTCCTTAACGATAAGCGGGAATGCCGGTCACGCGCTCGCCGATGATGAGCGTGTGCATGTGGTCCGTGCCTTCGTAGGTCTTCACCGTCTCCAGATTGCACATGTGGCGCATGATGGGGTAATCGTCGATGATGCCGTTAGCGCCCAGCAGATCGCGGGACAACCGCGCACACTCCAGAGCCATGCCGACGTTGTTCTTTTTCAGCATCGAGATGTGCGCGAAATCGAGCTTGTGCTGATCTTTGAGCCGTCCGCACTGGATGGCCTGCTCCACCGCCACACTCGGCAGGATGGCCGCGCCCAATCCCCCCGCCACGAAATCGATGACCGTGTAGAGGCTGTCCAGCTCCATGGAGATCTGCAGGGGCACCCCCGCCTGGGCGAAGGCCTGCACCACCCGCACCCGGGACGGGGTACGGGCATTGTGCGACAGGAAGGTATCGACCCCCCGGTCCTTCACCCGTAAACCTTTCTGCACCCCCC
>CAYVDY010000671.1:0-3741 GCA_964450255.1 uncultured Candidatus Solibacter sp.
CCTTGCGCTGCCGCTGATCGCCGGCCTTAGCTACGAGATGATCCGCTTCGCCGCTAAACACCGCGGCGGCCTGCTGGCCACGCTCACCGCGCCAGGCCTGTGGCTTCAGCGCATCACCACTCAGCCGCCCTCCGACGATCAGACCGCCGTGGCCATCTGCGCCCTCGATGGAGCCATGGAGCTTGAGAAGAAACAGGGCGGCCAGTTGGTAATCGCCTGATGGAATTTACAGAGCAGTTGATTGAATTGGAAAAGCGGTATGAGTCTCTCACCGCGCAGATGGCCGATCATGACGTGATCGGCGACCCGGATCTCTACCGCAAAACGGCCAAGTCCCAGCGCGATCTCGAAGAGACCGTGGTGGCGTTCCGCGAGTACAGGAAGCTGGAAGCGGACCTGGAGCAGGCCCGCGGCATGAAGGACGAGAAGGACCCCGAACTCCAGGCCATGGCCGCGGAAGAGATCGCGGCCTTGGAACCGGAAGAGGCCAAGCTGGTGGATCGGCTGCGCTTCCTCCTTCTGCCCAAAGACCCCAATGACGACAAGAACGTCCTGCTGGAAATCCGCGCTGGAGCGGGCGGCGATGAAGCCAGCCTGTTCGCCGCGGAGATCTTCAGGATGTACTCCCGTTACGCCGAAGGGCTGCGTTGGAAAGTGGATGTCACCAGCGTCAGTGAGTCCGGCGCCGGCGGCGTGAAGGAAGTGATCGCGCTGATCAACGGTGACAAGGTTTATTCCAAGCTCAAGTACGAAAGCGGAGTCCACCGCGTGCAACGCGTCCCGGTCACGGAGCAGCAGGGGCGCATCCACACCTCCACCATCACCGTGGCGGTGCTGCCGGAAGCCGATGAAGTCGAGGTCAAGCTGGAGCCGAAGGACGTGCGCGTCGATACGTTCTGCTCATCCGGACCCGGCGGCCAATCGGTGAATACAACGTACTCCGCCATTCGTCTCACCCACCTGCCGACTGGCCTCGTGGTGAGCTGCCAGGACGAGAAATCGCAGATCAAGAATCGGGCCAAGGCCGAGCGCGAGCTCCGTTCCCGCCTCTATGCGCTGGAAATGGAGAAACAGCACCAGGCCATGGGCGCGGACCGCCGCAGCCAGGTGGGCACCGGCGACCGCTCCGAGAAGATCCGCACGTACAATTTCAAGGAAAACAGGGTCACCGACCATCGCATCGGCGTCACGCTGCACCAGTTGGACCGCATCATGGAGGGCGAGATTGAAGAGCTGATGTCGTCTTGCAGCAACCACTTCAACACACAACTCCTGCGCGAACAGGCGGCCGCCGGTGACAGCAAGAACGGCGCTCCAGCAAGGGCTTGAGCTCCTCACGGACGCGGCCGTGCCCGAGCCGCGCCTGACGGCGGAAGTGTTGTTGTGTCACGCGCTGCGCCGCGAACGGATCTTCCTCTTCTCGCACCCCGAGCACGAACTATCCACGGTGGGGTGGATCCATTACGGCCGCTATCTGCACGAGCGGATGCAAGGCAAGCCCACTCAGTACATCACGCGCGCGCAGGAGTGGTACGGCCGGCCGTTCCTGGTCAGCCCGGCTGTACTGATCCCCAGGCCGGAGACCGAGCACGTCGTCGAGCATGCGCTGGATGTGGCTGGGGAGGCTCGGTTCGTTTTGGTTATCGGAACTGGATGGGGGGCTCGCGCCGTGACGCTGGCTCTGGAACTCAACGCGCGCGGCGTCGCCACCGATCTCAGCCGCGAGGCGCTGCACGTGGCTCGCGAGAACGCCGCGCGGCTGGGCGCCCGGGTCGATTTCGTGCAGGCGGATCTTGCTGCCGGTCTCTCGGCGCGCTTCGATCTGATCGTCTCCAATCCGCCGTACATTCCGGCTGCCGAGATCCCCACGCTGCAAAGGGAAGTCCGCGACCACGAGCCGCATTTGGCGCTGCTGGGCGGAGACGAAGGGACGGAGCCCTATCGCCGCATCATTCCCCAGGCGGAGCGGCTGCTGAAGCCCGGTGGGTGGCTCATCTTCGAGATCGGGTACCGGGGCGAGCCGGCGGTCCGCGCGGTGTTCGAGGGCGGCCCGTGGAGCGAGGTCACCACGGGGTATGACCTCGCCGGCCTGCCCAGAGTGCTCCGGGGGCGCCTCGCCCCGCCGTGAAAACTGGCCGATGGCCGATATTTGACCGCTGTAAACGAATAAATTTGCAACGGCAACATCTGTGATCATTCAGCAACAATTGCAGAACATATTTTAGTCTCACTCGTCTTCTCTGCAGTAGCCTACTGTGCCGGGAACGCTGTATCCTCACGCTTTGGTGGAGGATCTCCCCGGCCGCTGGCCAGACCGAATACAGGGGAAACGAATGAGACTTTACGAATATTCCCGAAAATGGACGACCGCGATCCCTCTGCTGGCACTGGCATCGCTAGCCCTGCCCGCCTTCGCCCAGGAGCGCTTCAGCACCATTCGCGGAACCGTCAAGGATGCCACCGGAGCCGTCGTGCCGGCCGTCACCGTGACGCCCATCAATAACGAGACCAGCCGCAGCACCGCCACCGAGACCGGCGATACCGGCGTCTATATCGCCCGCCAACTCGAGCCAGGGCGCTACTCCGTCCGCTTCGAGAAAACTGGGTTCACCCGCTACGAGCTGAAGGACGTCCAACTCCTGCTCGGCAAGGAGTCCAACGTCGACGCCGCCCTCGAAATCGGCGCCACTCAGCAGGCCATCCAGGTCAGCGAGGCGGCCCCGCTCATCGATACCGGCGGCGTCACCGTCTCCTCCAACGTCACCTCCGAGGAGTTCAACCTCCTGCCTAAGGCCCGTTCCTTCCAGTCCGTCGTCCTTCTCTCCCCCGGCGTCAACTCCGGCCAGATCGAAGGCGGCTTCCAGGTGAACGGCGCCAGCGGCTCCGAAAACCAGTTCTTCGTTGATGGCGTCTCCACCAACAGCCTTGTCGACGGCCGCTCCCGCCAGAACTCCGCTTTCGAGTTCCTCCAGGAAGTCCAGGTCAAAACTGGCGGCATCGACGCCGAATACGGCGGTGCTCTCGGTGGCGTCATCAGCGCCATCACGCGCTCCGGCGGCAACCAGTTCCATGGCGAAGCTCACTATTACTACGGCGGCAACGCCATCAGCGCCGGCCCCGTCCAGCGTCTCCTCTTACTGAATCCATACTCCAACGGCGTCAACCCTACCTACCAGCAGGACCACAAAAACCCCAATAACCAGCACGAATTCGGCGGCTCCGTCGGCGGCTATATGAAGAAGGACAAGCTCTGGTTCTTCTCCTCCTACTCCCCGCAGATTCAACGCAGATCGCAAGACTACCTCTTCACCAACGGCCTTGAACCCGATACGCTGAAGCAAAACGTCACCAATCAGCAGCTCTTCAACAAGCTCTCCTGGAACGCCACCAGCCGCGTCCGCGCCACCGCAAGCTGGCTGTGGACCCCCACTCGCACCGAGGGCATCCTCTCCGCCTATAACGGCTACGGCAACAGTGTGATCAGCTCCAGAACCTCCGCGCAGCCCCTCAAGTCCCAGGGCTGGACCCAGCCGCAGAGCAACTACTCCGGCCAGGTCGATTGGACCATTGATAACACCTCCCTCGTCAGCGTTCGCGGCGGCCGTTTCTGGGACAACTTCCGCACCTGGGGCATCCCCACCAACTCCAGCGTCACCTACCAGGCCACCTCCGCCGGCATAGCGGGCCTCCCGCCGGAACCCCAGCCGCCTCAGGGCTACTTCACCCCCCCCCGCACCCAGC
>CAYVDY010000672.1:0-3740 GCA_964450255.1 uncultured Candidatus Solibacter sp.
GACCTTTGTTGTCAATCGAGCGAACGAGGGCCGAGCGCTAATTTGGACAGCACTGACGTACTATGACGTGATTCTGGTGGCGTTCGAAGGCGATCGTGCATTGGGGTGCGGAGCGTTGCGCACGCTGGAACCGGGCGTAGGCGAGCTCAAACGGATCTACGTTAGACCGGAAACGCGCGGGTCCGGCGCAGGGCGGGCACTGACAGTCGCGTTGCTGGAGCAGGCACGGGGGCTCAAGGTGGTGCGGTTGGACACGCTGCCGTCGATGGGAGCGGCGATCCGCCTTTACGAATCGCTCGGATTCCAGCAAATTCCGCCGTACTCGGCATCGAATCCGGCCGGCGCACTCTGCTACGAATTGGCGATTGCCTGAGTTCGCCGAAAGAACGCCTGGGCCCGGCCGACGTCGCGCAGAATCTGTTCCTTGAGCGCGGCGGCGGATTCAAACCGGCGTTCCGGCCGCACGCGGCGCAGGAACTCCAACCGGATACGTGCGGGAGTTCCGCCCTCGAGCGAACCGAGCAGGAACGTCTCGATGGTCAGGTGCCGGCCCTCAAAAGTTGGGCGGTAACCGATGTTGGTGATGGAGTTCCAGCGGCGGGACGAGTCCAGATCCCGGGTCCGAGTGAGGTAGACGCCATCGGCGGGCAGCGCGGAAGTGGAATCCTCCAGCGAGCTGGTTTCGAGGTTGAGCGTGGGTACGGTTTGGGTTGAACCCCGGCCTTCACCACGCACCACGGAGCCAGACAGCGAATAGGGCCTCTGGAGGAGCCGGGCAGCCATCGCCACCCGTCCCTCGACAAGGAGACGGCGAATCTCACTCGATGACACCTGGACCCCCCTGAGGGCAAGCAATGGCACAATCTCGACCGCTACCCCAAACCGCTGCCCCAACACCCTAAGATCACTAATGTGTCCACTTTGACGCCGCCCATAGTGGAAGTTGTGCCCGACGATGACCGCTCGTGCCCCAAGGTCGTTCAGAAGTACATTTTCGAAGAACTGCTCGGGTGAATGAGCCGCGATGTCCCGGTCAAACGGCAGAATCAGGACCTGCTGAATGCCCTCGGCCGCCATCAGGGCGCATCGTTCATCGGGTGTGGTGAGCAGGCGGGGCGTGCGTTCCGGCGCGACGATGGTGGCGGGGTGGGGGTGGAAGGTGAGGGCCGAAGGCTTGACCCCCAGTTCGGCGGCGATGGCGCGGGTCCGGCGCATCAACTGCCGGTGGCCGGCATGGACACCGTCGAAGTTACCGATGGTGACGGCGGAAGGCGCGAAGCCCCGGCGGGCCTCATCCAGACCGCGGAAGATGCGAACTGCGCCTGGCGTGAACACGGCGGTTTTAGACCTCCATCTCGATGGTCATGCCGTCGTAGGCCAGGCGCACATGGGGAGGCAGCATGGATTCGGCGCGCTCGTGCTGCAGATCGTGCGAAATGTGGGTGAAGTAGGTAATTCCAGGCTGCAGGCGCTCAACGGTCTTGAGGCTCTGATCCACCGTGGAATGAGTGGGATGCGGCTTGTAGCGCAAGCCATCGAGAAACAGCACGTCCAAACCCTCCAGGAGGGGCAAACTCGATTCGGGAATCTCGCTGTGATCGGTGAGGTAGGCGTTGCGTCCGAAACGGAAGCCGTGGCACTCGCCATTTCCGTGACGCACGGGAATGGGCATAAACTGCACGCCGCAGATGTCCACGGGGTCGCTGTCGAACACGCACGGGCGAATCTTGGGCCGGGATGACTGTGTCGGACCGTCGTGAAAGATGTAGCTGAAAACCGTGCGGATGACGCCGAGCGTATAGTCGGAGCCGAAGATCGGGATCGGATCTCTCTGCTTGAAATTGAAGGGCCGCAGGTCATCGAGACCAAGGATGTGGTCCGCGTGTGCGTGCGTGTACAGCACGCCGTCGAGACGTTGGAATCCGTAGGTGAGAGCCTGCTGGCGGAAGTCCGGCCCGGTATCGATGACGACGACGTGGCCATCCCACTGAAGGTAGACGGAGGGGCGGAGGCGGCGGTCCCGGGGGTCGTCGGAGGTGCAGACTTTGCAGTGGCAGCCGATTGTGGGGACGCCGACACTGGTGCCGGACCCCATCACCGTGAGCGTAAGGCGACGCAAGGCGTCACCCGCTTCAGCCATTTGAGCCTGTTTCGGCTGCCTTCTTCTGGTGGGCTTCGTAGGTCTGCAGATAGCGGAAGCGGAGTTCGGTGACGGTGTTATCGAGCAGGCGCTGCTCCTCGAAGGAAAGGTTGCCCTTTGTCTTCTCCTGGAGCATGGCCATGACATCGATCAGTTTACGGGAGAGGGGGAGATTGGCTTCATGCTTCTCTTCACCTTGGGAAAGAACGCCAAGCTGCATTTCAGCATCGGCGCGCAACGACAGGACAAGGAACTCAAAATCGCTCATCGATCTTATTCTACGAGCTTCTGTCAGGAGGCGGTAGTCTGTCCAGGAGTTGGAATGGCATCAACGTCATCGGTGTCGTCGTCGGAATCGTCGACGTCGCGTTCGATGGGCAGCCCGGTTTCAGGATCAATCTCCGGTTCGATGGGCAATCCGGTGATGGGATCGATCTCCGGCTCTACCTCCGGGCCGTCCAACTTGCGTTGTTGGCGCCGGGCCAGTTTCTCCTGCCTTTTCTCGAGGCGAGCCTGTTCCTTCTGTCGTTTTTTGAAAGTAGTGTGGGATCTGGTTGCCAATGGGCACCTTCGCGGGCAGTTCGATCGTGGGGGAGGTGCCGGCCAACCGAAGCTGGCCGGCAAAGTGCTATGCGGGAAAAGATCTTACCAGCGCGAATCGCGCCGCGGACCACGCCCACCGCCACCACCGCTGCCCCCACGGCTGTCGGTCTTGGGACGGGCTTCGTTCACATTCAACGCACGACCGTCGACGCTGGCGCCGTTCAAAGCGCTGATGGCGCGATCGGCTTCGTCGCCGTTGGTCATTTCAACAAAGGCAAAACCACGCGAACGGCCGGTGTCACGGTCCGTGACGATGCTGACGCGTTCGACGGCGCCGTATTCTTCAAACCAGGAGCGGACGGAAGCTTCCGTCGCCCGAAAATCGAGATTTCCAACAAAGATGTTCTTCAAGTTGTGTTCTTTCCGATTCGATAGCGGACCAGACTGATCGGATGGAAATCACGACCGAAAGGAGCGGACAATCGAATACACCTATAGTCCAACAGGAATCGCGCCCGGAATCTACTAAAATCTGCATCCCGGAGCGATTTTTTTTGAGGCGCAGGAAAGGCGAAGACTGCGCAACCATCCATTCGAGCACAAAACAGAGGTGGCGCGGACCTTCCGGTCCGCGCCACCGTGACAATCCTGGCAGAAAGCGCTTACGCTTCCTTCTTGTACATTTCGGCCATCTCGGCGAGCGGGATGGGGATGATCGACTTGGCCTTGCCGGCCTGGCCGAACTGCACCATGCGCTCTGCCACGACCTTCTTCATCGCGTCGCGGGCCGGCTTGTTGTAGTCGCGCGGATCGAACTTCTCCGGAGTCTCCGCCAGCACCTTGCGGATGGCGCCGGTGATGGCCAGACGGTTGTCCGTATCAACGTTGATCTTACGCACGCCGTTCTTGATGCCGAGTTGAATCTCGGACACCGGGACGCCCCAGGTGGGCTTCAGGCTGCCGCCGTACTTATTGATGATGTCCTGCAGGTCCTTCGGAACCGAGGAGGAGCCGTGCATCACGAGATGCGTCTTCGGCAGGCGGTTGTGAATGTCGA
>CAYVDY010000673.1:0-3739 GCA_964450255.1 uncultured Candidatus Solibacter sp.
CCGAACCAGCATGGTTGAGAGCGTACCCCGGTTTGCACTACTTCGAACCGGAGAACGCACCCGAAACGCAAATAGCCGCGAATGTTGGGGATACGCGAACGGCGGGAACGGGCGATGGCGTCAACTACAACAGCGAGAGAAACTTAGCAAAGCGAAAGTTGGCTCCCCATCGTGGACGCGTTTCGAACTTTTGTGTCCTGCCCGCCAGCGACGTTCTGGCCCCTCCTCGACCAATTCAGGGTGCACTCGCTCCGCTGACTCCTGCCCTTCCGACCGCTCCCAAACGCCAGCACGCCTAGCTCGAGGCGAAACCGAAAATCTCCCCTGAGCTCCGATGCCAATGACCCCTCACCGAATGCGACGTCTGTTTGGCTGTAAACTGGACTGCAGACTGAGGATTAAGTTCGCGGCCGCAGCTTCGCCGTGAGGGGCGCGCGGCGTTCCCCGAGGGACGGCACTCTGGCGTTCATGCATATGATTGATCGATTCGCAAATGATATCAGCGCACGCTACGATCTCACCGATGTTCTCTATCCTGGCCTGCCAGAGCTCAGGCAACGGGTGGCGATCAAACTGCGGGAAGCATGTGCTACCGACGCGCCTAGGGGTCTTGAGATTGGTTGTGGAGCTGGTCACAGCGCAGAGATCGTATTGAGCACCCTCCCAGTCGGGACGCTGCAACTTGTGGACGCTAATCACGATCTGCTCCGCTTGGCGCAAGAGCGGCTGGGTGGGGTGCCGGACGTTCGGTTTTCATGTGTGGATGCTGCTGACTATCTCAAGGATCAGCCAGATGCGGAATTCGACTTCTGCTTTAGCGTCTACGCGTTCCACAACTTCGAGGTGCCCTATCGGAGGGCGCTTTTGCAGAGCGTGAGAAGGGTCTTGAAGACGCCTGGCATTTTCATCTGTGGCGACCGGTTCTTCGCGGCGGATGCCTTGACGCGCCTGCGCCAACTGGAAGGAGACCTTCGTCATCTATGTCAGGTGCTGCACGATCCGGCAGATAGCTCTCTGCTGCGGGCTTGGGTAGTGCATCTGCTGGATGATATCAGCCCTGAGCACTTACAAACAATTGATGCGGCACGGACTAAGGACGCCTTTCGCGGCTTCCGAGTGTCGATTGAGGCTTTGGGCAATGGCATCGACTATGTCGTTTGTGCGACGACTGGCCCTTGACCCCTTCGAGAATCTGAATTGATGCACCGGATTACGTGTTCGCGCCTTGCGGAAAGCAATGCATGCAGATAGTCACAATGAGCGGTTGCCAATACGAGACAGCCCGTTTTGGCCGGCTGGAATCAGACGGTCCAACCATCGTCATGCTTCACGGCGGACTTGGGTCGGTTTCACACTGGAAGGACTTCCCCCACAAACTCGTCGAAAGCACTGGTTGCAGTGTGTTCGCCTACTCGCGCCTCGGCCATGGCCATTCCGATCCAGTGAAGTCGTCGGCGACGGCTGAGTTCCTGCAGCACGAAGCCACCAGCACCCTGCCGGCAATCCTCCGGCTGGCGCGGGTCGTCGATCCAATCCTTCTTGGCCATTCTGATGGGGCGTCGATTGCACTGATTCACGCAGCGACGTTTCCACACGCGCAACGGGCAGTCATTGCAATAGCACCTCACGTCTGCGTTGAGGACAAGGCGACCCGGGCCATTGAGCAAATGAGGGATGGATGGTCCGACAGCGCTTTGCGTGAGAAACTCAGTCGCCATCATCGCAACGCAGATGACACCTTTTGGGACTGGAGCCGTGTCTGGCTCAGCCCCAGCTTCGCCTCGTGGGATATCAGATCACAACTCAACTCCATCCTTGCTCCAGTCCTATTGATACAGGGAGCCAACGACGAGTTCGGAACTCCTCTGCAGGTCACTGCCATACAAGAACGGGCGGCTTCATCCGAGGTTGTTTGGATCGCTGATTGTGGTCACGAACCGTTCAAAGCATTTCCAGACCAGACACTCACTGCGGTGGGCGACTTTTTGGCAAGGGTCACCCGCCGTATCCGCTGAGTAATGGCGGTCCTTGCGAAAATTGGCTCCGATCGGCAATCAAGCCCCGCAGAGCCAAAACTGAGGATCTGTCTCCGCTGTGGCAGACCTGGCTGCCGTGCAATCACGTTGGTTCACGCGTGAGCAGACGTGAAAGGTGGAGCCCCTGGTCTGCGCCAGAATCGCAACCACTTGATATTGAATGCTTTACCGGACCAATGCAGTTCTGGCGCTGAACTTGCAATAGAAGGTTTGCCTCGCTTGAAGCGGGGAATTCTTCACCTGGAGCAGAGGAACTGTGACTCAACCAACATCTCGCCGACGTCTCTCCCCGAACCGTTGGGTGGTCCTAGCGCTAGCCAGCGTTGCGGTCGCCATCCTCGCATTCACCCTGCTGAAGCCGTTCGGAACTGACAAAGGCGTTGAGAACAAGGTCCGCATCGGCTACCTGCCGATCGCTGCCGACCTGCCGCTTTTCGTTGCGGGCCAGCAAGGCTACTTCGCCAAGCACGGGATCGAAGTGGAAATGACCCGTTTTGAGAGCAGTCCGCTCATGGGTACTGCGTTTGTGAACAACAGCCTCGATGCTGCGGCCTCGATCTCCGCCACCGTGGCCTTTTCGACGGAGAGCCGTGACCCCGGGAAGTTTCGCATCTTCATGGTTGATGCAAACACACCGGAGTCGCCTCTTTCGGCGATGCTCACCATGCCAAGCTCAGGCATCAAGCGGGTTGAAGACCTAAAGAACAAAAAAGTGGGCATCTTCCCCGGCTCGAACGCCGCAATGGTCTTCGGCCTGGTCTTTAAGAAACATGGAATAGATCCCAAGAAGGATCTGACATTGGTTGAGTTGCCGGCCAGTAGCCAGTTGCAAGCCCTTGCTGGCGGGCAGATCGACGCGCTCTGTACATGGGAGCCCATCGCCACTCAAGCTGTCTTGGACTACAAAGCCGTCAACTTCAATCCTGCAGCCGTCGAGCGAGAGGTAATCAACCCGTATAACGCTGGGGTCTGGCTCCTGTCAGTCGATTACACACAAAAGCACCCAGACGCTAGCAGGCGGCTCATCGAAGCATTTGATGAGTCGCTGGACTATATGCGGACCAATCCTGGCGAGGCGAAGAAAGCACTCTTGAAGTACACGAGCATTGCCCCCCACGTTGCCGACAAAATGGAAATCACCCGGTTTTGGAAGGTCAGCGAAGTGCGCAACGACGTCTTCCAGCGGTTCGCGGAAATCGTGCACGAGGGTGGGTTAATTAGTAAGCGAATCGACGCCCCGGCTCTCCTACTTGATCGAGCTTCTCTTTCGAGGCCGCGGTGAGTACTTTGCAGCGCGTTACCGGGGAAGAAATGGACCTCAACCGGATAAGTCGGACGATTGAGTTGGTGGTCGGCGCATCGAAGGCCTACCCCGGCGGCAACGCCCCGGTATTCTCTGGTCTGTCGCTGTCGATGGAAGAGGGGACCTGCCTGGCGGTGATGGGACCAAACGCCTGCGGGAAAAGTACCCTACTGACCTGCTTACTCGGCCTCACCCCGCTCGACTGTGGAAGTGTGGAGTTGGACCTGAGTTCCCGCGACATGCTGGGGGTCGTCGTCCAAGACTACCGCAGTCAGGTCCTGCCCTGGGCTACCGTCCGTACCAACCTATTGCTGCCGCTCGGCGGCGGCCGGAATTCGGGAACGAATCCCGACGATATCCTAGCGTCGGCTGTCGAGTCCTTCTCTCTTCTCGGGTATGA
>CAYVDY010000674.1:0-3734 GCA_964450255.1 uncultured Candidatus Solibacter sp.
CAGAACGCCGCCTGGATGTTCAGCGGGGCGGACTTGTGCAAGAGCTGGAAGTACCGCGAATTCCGGGTGTGGCCGAAGGGCGAGTGGGGGGATGTCTACATCGACAGCAAGAACCCTCTGCCGGAAGGCGGCTGGAAGTGGAACTCGGGATTCACAGGGGCGGCCAAGCTCGACTCCGCGAAGAAGGTCTGGTACGGCGCGATGAAGATCCCCGTTGCCTCCGTCACGGACAAGCCCATCGCGGCCGGCACGCAGTTCCGCGTCAACTACTACAGGTTCCAAGGTCCGCCGCCGAAGCGCGCCAACATTGCCTGGCTGCCCACGGGTCCAACCGGCAATCACCATATCCCTGAGAAGTTCGGCCTGCTGAAACTGGAGAAGTAGCGCGTGGCGGAAGAGCGCAGTCTCCGCATCTCGCAGGTCGGCCTGCGCGGCATCGTCGGCAACGGGCTGACTGCGGCGCACGTGCTCGATTTCGCGGCCGCCTTCGGAACATTTCTGCCCAATCACGGCAAGGTGGTCATCGGACGCGATCCGCGGTCGTCCGGCGTAATGTTGCGCGAGGGCGTGGTAGCCGGACTGCTCGCCACGGGCCATGACGTAATCGACCTGGGCATCGTGTCCACGCCAGTCATCCAGAACTCCATCCAGCGGATCGACGCCGTCGGCGGCATCTCCATCGGCGCCAGCCACAACGCCGCCGAATGGAACGCGCTGAAGTTCTTCGGCCCGCGCGGCACGTACCTGAATTCAGCCGAAGCCGGTGAACTGCTGGACATCTATCACCTGAAGAAGTTCGACTTCGAAGAGTGGCAGACCATCGGCAAGCGGCACGAGGATCCAACCGCGACGGATCACTACCTGGATGACCTGGCCCGCGTCTTCGACCTCGACAAGCTGCGCGATTTCCGGGTTCTGGTGGACTGCACCAACGGCACTTCGGCCCTGATCCTCAAGCGCATGAACGAGCGCTTCGGCACGCAGTTCATTCTGATCAACGAGCCGCTGGAGGGCCGCAACTTCGCACACGAGCCTTCGACGACGAAGAAGATGGTGGGCCTGCAGCTTGCGCCGCTGATCCGCCACGTCGGCGCCGACGCCGGCTTCCTGTTCGACATCGACGCCGACCGTGTTGCCTTCGCCACCGAAGAGGGCGAGGCAGTCAGCGAGGAGATGGTGCTGGTCCTGCTGGCCGATCTGTTCCTGCAGCACCGGCCGGGCCGGCTGATCATCACGAGCATTTCCACCACCGCCCTACTGGACGATGTCGCCGCGCGGCACGGCGGCAAGGTTGTCCGTGTCGCGGTCGGCAGGCAGGCCGCCATCGACGCGCTGGCCAGCTACCGTCCGGAGCAGATCGCCGTCGCCGGCGAGGGCACGGGCGCGGTGATGATGCCGCAGTTCCGCTTCGTCTACGACGGCATCGCCTCCATGCTGGGCATTCTCACCGGCATGCAGATGCACGGATGCACGCTCTCGCAACTGGTGGGGCGCTACCCGAAGTACTCCATCCTGAAGGGCCAGATCCCGCTGGAAACGCACCGCATCCCGGAGATGCTACTGGAACTGGAGGAGTGCTTCCCCGATGGCCAGCGCACCACGCTGGACGGCCTGCGCATCGATTGGCCGGGCAAGTGGGTGCACGTGCGCGTCTCGCAGACGGAGCCGCTGGTGCGTGTCATCTGCGAGCAATGCGGAGACCCGCCGCGCGCGCTGTTTGACCAGGTCATGGACCTGGTGAGGGGCTACACCGCATGAAGCGCGTCCATCAGTTAAAGATCAGCGTCTCCGGCATTCGCGGAGTGGTCGGAGACTTCCTGACACCGAATCTGGCGTGCGCCTTCGCCCAGGCGTTCGGCACCTATGTCGGTCCCGGCCCCGTGGTGCTGGGCCGCGACACGCGCGCCACCGGGGAGATGCTCGAACACGCCGTCACGTGCGGGCTGTTGGCCGCAGGCTGCGAGGTGGTGAAGGTGGGCATCGCACCCACGCCCACCATCCAGGTGTACGTCTCCGAGATCCGCGCCCGCGGCGGCATCGCCGTCACGGCGTCCCACAATCCGCCTGAATACAATGCCCTGAAGCTGTTCAACCGCGAGGGGCTGTTCTTCAACCACTACGAGCGCAATGAGCTGCTGGATCTCTATCACCAGAGCGAGTTCCGTCAGGCCACCAACGACGAGATCCGGCGGGTGGTGACGGAAACCGAGAAGCCGACGGGCCTCCACATTGCGCGCGTTCTGGCGCACGTGGATGCAGAGCGCATCCGCCGCCGCGGATTCCGTGTCGCGCTGGATGGCGTCAATGGCGCCGGTTCGAAGATGAGCGTCCACTTCCTCAAGGACGTGCTGGGCTGCGATCTGCACGCCATCTGGGTGGATCCCACCAAGGTGTTCCCGCGCGAGGCGGAGCCGAAGCCGGAGGTATTGGGCGAGCTGCAGAAGCTGATCGGGCAGGTGCGCGCCGAGGCGGCGTTCGCCCAGGACCCCGATGGCGATCGTCTGGCCGTCGGCGACGAGACCGGCCGGATTCTCGACAACGACGACGTGCTGGCGCTGGCCGTGGATTGCGCCCTGCGCCGCAAGCGGGGCCCGGTGGTGGTCAACCTCACCACGTCATCGGTGATCGACGATGTCGCGGCGCGGCACAACTGCCGTGTGTATCGCGCGCCGGTCGGCGAAGCCAACGTGGTGGAGCGGATGAAGGCGGTGGGCGCCGTGATTGGCGGCGAGGGCTCCAATGGCGGCATCATCTTCCCGGCGGTGCAGTACTGCCGCGATTCCTACATGGGCATGGCGTTCATTCTGGACCGCATGGCCGAGACGGGCCATACGCTGGGCGAACTGGCGGCGACGCTGCCCCGCTATTACCGCCGGCTCGGCAAGATGCCGTTCGAGCACGGGCGTCTGGGCCAGATGATGCAGGATTTGGAATCTCTGTTCCCGGGTGCGCTGGTGGACCGCACGGACGGGCTCAAGCTGATGCTGCCGGACGGCTGGATTCACGTGCGCGCGTCCAACACGGAGCCGCTGTTGCGCGTGGCGGCCGAGGCGAAGTCGCAGGATGGGTTGGAGGAGTTGTACGGGAAGGCGACGGGGGTCGCGTAGATCTTATTGCGCGTCAGACGGCGCGTCGTTCAGGTAGATCACCGTGGAGTCGCCTTTGGCCTTGTTGGTGATCTCCTGGATCGCCTTTTCGCGGGCGGCGTCACTGGATTCCAGCTTCTCAATCGCGACCCGTTTCTCGCGGATCTGAGCCCTGAGCTTCTCGTTCTCGTCCTTCATCCGCTGGATCTGCTGGCGGTTCTCCATGTAGGCGTGATAGCCGTTGGGGCCCTGAAAAACGGTGAAGCAATAGAATCCCGCTACGCCGAAGGCGCCGAAGAAGGCGAGGTAGCGAAAGATGGATCCCATGGCCGAACGTAAGACCTACTTTATGTTTATAATCCCTTTTGTCCAATATGTCCAGAAGAGATGAGGGACTGCACCGGTGGAGGCCCGGGAGACCGGTAATCTGGTTCAGTTGTCAAGGAACGCGAGCCGGGAAACGGACAGGGCGGCAAGGGCGAAGTTCACGGGGCCGGCCGGCCGCTGGGGGAGTGGGGGGAGCATCTGACGGGGCGGGGATGGCCGCCAATGGGCAGGATTGATGCGAGAGGAGGTGTGCGGGTGTAGGTGGAGACGCCAGAGCCGGCTGCGGCGGCCAAAGTAAGCGTTTCCGGCTCCGGCACAACC
>CAYVDY010000675.1:0-3721 GCA_964450255.1 uncultured Candidatus Solibacter sp.
GTCGGGCGTAGAATGGTCGGCGTAATGAGACTTGCGATATTGCTGATGATAGCGGGTGCGCTGCTACCCGCGCAGGTTCGGATCGTGGCCAAGGGCGACGGCTTCCAATTGGAGAGGGGCGGCCAGCCCTACTACATCAAGGGCGCCGGCGGGACTTGGCGTATGGATCTGCTCGCCGCGGCGGGCGGAAACTCGTGCCGGACCTGGGGCGCGCCCACCAGGCAACTGCTCGACGACGCGCAAAAGAACGGCCTCACCATCCTGGCCGGCATCCAGGTCGGCTTGCCGCGCCATGGTTTCGACTATAGCGATAAAGCACGTGTGGAGGCGCAGCGGGAAAAGGCGCGCCAGTCCGTGAGGGCGTCGAAAGGGCATCCGGCCCTTCTGATGTGGGCAGTGGGCAACGAGATCGAGTTGGGGGCTTCACCGGAGCAGCGGCTGATGGTCTGGAAAGAAGTTGAGCAGATTGCCCGCATCGTGAAGCAGGAAGATCCGGACCACCCGGTGATCACCGTCATCGCCGGCGCCGGCAAATCCAGCCTCATAGAGATCGCCGAGCACTGCCCCACGCTGGACGCCGTCGGCGTCAACGCCTATGGCGGCATGCTGAGACTTCCGGAAGCCCTCGCCGCGCAAGGTTGGAAGAAGCCCTGGCTGGTGACCGAATTCGGCCCACGCGGCCACTGGGAGGTAGCCAAGACCGAGTGGGGTATGCCGATCGAGGACACAAGCACGGAGAAGGCAGCGTTCTACGAGAAGGCCTACGCGCACGCCGTCTCCGGCCAACCGCGCTGCCTGGGCTCGTATGTATTTCTTTGGGGCCAGAAACAGGAGAAGACCCACACCTGGTACGGAATGTTCCTGCCGGACGGGACGCCGCTGGACACCGTGGACGCCATCAGCCATTCCTGGACCGGACAGTGGCCCAAGGACCGCGCGCCGCGAATCACCGGGATCACCGTGAATCAGTCCAAGGGTTTGCTGCAATGCAGCGTGCAGGCTGAGGACCCCGAGGGAGGCTCGGTGCAGCTCGAATGGGATCTGCGCAAGGACGTGTCGGACAACCCCTCCACCGGTGGAGATCGTGAGGAGGGTACTGCCGTGCTCGCGAAGGCAACAGGCACTACCGCAGAGATCAAGCTTCCGGCGGAGCCGGGCAACTACCGCGTGTTTGTCTATGCGAGGGACGGCAGCGGCAAGGCAGCCACGGCCAACCGCGCCGTGCGGGTCGTGCAGAATTAGAGCGACAATCAAGATATGCGTGTCTTGATTTCCGTTCTGCTGTGCGTCGGCTGGCTGTCGGCGCAGGAATCGCCTGACTCCAAGGCCTTCCAGTCTGCCTTCCGGTTGAAGGACCCGCAGCAGAAGATCGTGGCGCTGGACCGGTTCCTCATCGAGTATCCGTCGAGCAACAGGGCGGCGACGGCTCGGCGCGAACTGTTGGTAACCGCGGTGAAGGCCGACCCCAAGGATGCGGTTCGGCGCACGAAGAAGCTCACCAAGGCGCTGGCCCCGGCCGATGCGGCTGAACTGAACCGCTTGCTGGCGGCGGAACTGAACAGCGCCAAGACACTACCCAAGGATTCCGAACGGGCGGCCCGCAAAGCTGTGCAGCAGTTTACCTATGAGACGTTCGCCGCAGGGGCTAAAGACGACCCGCAACTGCGCGCCCGCTACAGTACGCAGCGCTCGCGGATGAACGAAACCCTGGCGCAGTCCTTGCTGGCGCGCGGCAAGACGGATCAGGCGAAGGCCGTGTTCCTCGATGCCCTGAAGGACAATCCGTCGCTCGGGCCTGCGGCCCTGGCAGTCGGCGACATCCTCGACAAAGAAGGCAAGGGCACTGAGGCGTTGGCCTACTACGCGCAAGGCATGTTGGCGCGCGGCACGCCGGAATCACGAAAGAAGTTCAGCGATGCGTATCTCAAAGTGAAAGGCTCGACCGCGGGAGAGCAGGAGTTCCTGGACGAACGCTACAAGGCTCTGTTCACCAGCCCGATCCATCCGGAGAAGTATCAGAAGAATGGCAATCGCTCCGCGCGCGTCGTGCTCGGCGAGGTATACACCGGCGCGGGTTGCCCACCCTGCCTGGCGGCTGATCTGGCGTTCGACGCCGTGCTGGAACGCTACGGACGCAGCGACGTCGCTGTCGTGATGTATCACGAACACATTCCGCGCCCGGACCCAATGAGCAACACGGACACTGTAGCCCGCTGGAAGTGGCAGGAGGGACGCGGCGTCCCGACGTACGCCCTCGACGGAGCGGCAACCACCGGCGGCGGCACGCGGGCTGATGCTGCCGGCGTGGAGGCGAAGATCCGCACGGCGATCGAAAAGCAACTGGAGATCGCGCCGCTTGCGACACTCGATCTCTCGGCGGCCAACGACGGGCGTGCCGTCAAGGCCAGCGTCTCGGTCGCTGGCGTTGCAAAGGACTCCCCGGATCTGGTGCTGAACCTCCTGCTGGTGGAAAAGGAACTGCGTTACTCGGGCGAGAACGGCATACGCTTTCACCCCATGGTGGTCCGCTCCATCGCGAGCTATCCGCTGAAGG
This sequence comes from uncultured Candidatus Solibacter sp., assembly GCA_964450255.1. GTDB lineage: Bacteria > Acidobacteriota > Terriglobia > Bryobacterales > Bryobacteraceae > Paludibaculum. Next base: position 2,555 of record CAYVDY010000675.1, read on the forward strand.
GTGAGAAAGCGAAGTCGGAGACCCATACCTTCGATCTAGCAACCGTGGAATCCGGCCTGGAGAAGCACATCGCCGATTTCGAAAAGCACGACGAGCGTCACAACAAGGACGGCAAGTTCCGCTTCATGGAGAGCAAGTCCCGGATCGACGCCGGCCATCTGGCGGTCGTGGCCTTTGTCCAGGACGCCAAAACCAGAGAAGTCCTCCAGTCCGTTTACACAGAGGCCAGCCGCTGATGGCGCCGGTTCTCCTGCTCGCGCTTCTCCTGCAGACCGCGCCCGTGCAATGGAGCATCAGCGCACCGATGGCGGGAAGTTCCGCGACGCCGGGCGGCAGGATTGCAGTGACGCTCGCTGCCTCCATCGCACCAGGCTGGCATCTTTACTCGCTGAAGAAATTGGATGGCGGCCCCATTGCCACCACCATTGCTCTGCCGGAGGGGCAGCCGTTCAAGCTGGTCGGCCCCATTGACGCCATGGCGCCGCTGACGAAATTCGACGACACGTTTCAGATGGATGTGGAGTCGTACGAAGGATCGGCGGAATTCACCCTCCCGGTCGCGGCGGCCAAAGACGCCAAGCCCGGCGCCGCCACGCTATCCGTCGCCGCCCGCTTCCAGGTCTGTGACGACAAGCAGTGCCTGCCGCCGCGTACTGTGAAGGTGGACCTCCCCCTGGAGATCAAGTAGGCAAACAAAGAGCCCCGGGTGGCGGGACACCCGGGGCTCTTTTCAGCGAACACTAATGAAAGGCTTAGAGGCCCTTCTCGGCCATGAGGAGGCAGAGGTCGATGACGCGGCAGGAGTAGCCCCACTCGTTGTCGTACCACGAAACCACCTTCGCGAAGTTGCCGTCAATCACCTTGGTCAGGGCCAGGTCGATGATGGAGGAGTGGGGGTTCTTCAGCATGTCGCTGGAGACCACCGGATCGTTGGTGTAGCCCAGGATGCCCTTGAGCGGGCCGTCAGCGGCGGCGATCAACGCAGCGTTGATTTCCTCGGCTGTGGCGTTGGTCTTCAGGGAGACGACAAGGTCGACCACGGAGACGTTCGGCGTAGGGACGCGCATCGAGTAGCCGTCGAGCCGGCCCTTGAGCTCCGGCATCACCAGGCCGATGGCCTTGGCGGCGCCCGTGGACGTCGGGATCATGTTGATGGCGGCGGCGCGG
>CAYVDY010000676.1:0-3715 GCA_964450255.1 uncultured Candidatus Solibacter sp.
AACTCGCGCGCGAGCTTGCCTTTCGCGACGAAAAAATCGCCGCGCTCGCCAACTGACCTATACATGTCGTCTTTCATCGAACTCAGCCACCCCATCGTGGAAGGCATGAAGACCTTCCCTGGCCTGCCGGGCCCTAAATCGGTTCCCCTCTTCGACCACGCCGGCTCCAGCCGCATGTATAAGGATCAGGCGACTTTCCTGATCGCTTCCCTGCATCTCTGCGGCAACACCGGCACCTACGTCGATTCACCGTATCACCGGTTTCCCGGCGCGCCCGATCTGTCGCAGCTTCCGCTGGACCATCTCGCGGACTTGCCGTTCGTCTATGTGGACGCCCGCGAAAACTTCGGCCGCGGCATCGGACCGCACGCCTTTCAAGGTCTCGATGTCGGCGGGCAGGCGGTTCTGGTACACACCGGATGGGACGCCCGATGGGGCGCTGATTCGTACTTCGAGCCGAATCCGTTCCTCACCGAGGACGCATGCCTCTATCTCGCTCAACAGGGTGTGTTGTTCGTCGGCATAGACTCCGTCAACATCGACGACATGGCAGATCTGCGCCGCCCCGCACACACCGTGCTGCTCGGCCACGGCATCACCATCTGCGAGCACATGACCAACCTCGGCGCACTCGCCGCCACCGGTGGCCGCCTCCACGCCGTGCCAATCGCCTGGAAGGGCGGAGCGACGTTTCCTGTCCGGGCATACGTGGTCAGGCCCTCAGCGTGATTCGAGCGCTGCTCTTACTATTGGCTGCTGTCTGCGTCAATGCCCAACAGGCCCAACAGGCCCAACAGGTCGCGCTCACCTTCGACGATCTTCCGGCCCACGGCGCCATCCCGCCCGGCGCGACGCGCGTCAGCATCGCCAAGGACGTCATCCACGCGCTGCAGGCCGCCAAGGCTCCGCGCGTGTGGGGTTTTATCAACGCGCAAAAGCTGGATCAGGACCCCGCCCTGGCTGAAGTGCTCAAGCTCTGGGTCGATGCCGGCTTCCCGCTCGGCAATCACACCTACTCGCACAAAGACCTTCACGCCACCAGCATCGAGGACTTCGAGAAGGACGTCGCCGCCAACGAACCCGCGTTGCGCTCGCTCATGGGCGGCAAGGATTGGCACTGGTTTCGCTACCCGTTCCTCCGCGAAGGCAACACTCTGGAGAAGCGCCACGCCCTCATCGCTTATCTGCGGCAGCAGGGCTACCAGGTGGCGCAAACGACGCTCGACTTTGAGGATTACGCGTGGAACGCGCCGTACGCCCGCTGCCTGGCCCGCAACGATCTGGCGTCGATCGAATGGTTGAAATCCAGCTATCTCAGCACCGCCACAGAGTTCATCGAACTGGGCCAGAAAATGGCCCGCCAACTCTATGGCCGCGATATCCGCCACGTCATGCTGCTCCACCTCGGCGGCTTCCAGATCGTGATGCTGCCGAAGCTCATCGACCTGCTGCGGGAGCGCGGATTCCAGCTCATCACGCTGGAAGAAGCGCAGCAGGACGCCGCCTACCAGAGCGATCCGGACGCTCCATCCAAGTACGGCGGCACACTTCTGGAGCAGTTGATGGCGGCCCGCCGGCTTCAGACTCCACCGCACGTCGATAAGCCCTTCGCTCGTCTCGAAGCCATCTGCCGGTAGAATGCGTGAGTGCGCACCCGCTTAGAACGCTACTTCCTCTTCGCTGAGCTCGGCGCCGATTGGCGCACGGAGATCCTCGCCGGCGTCACCACGTTCGTGACGATGGCGTACATCATCTTCGTCAATCCTTCGATCCTCCACGATGCCGGAATGCCAGTCGCCGCGGTCACTGCCGCCACCTGTCTGGCCTCCGCCATCGGCTGTCTGCTGATGGGCGTGCTCGCCCGCTATCCCATCGCGCTCGCCCCCGGCATGGGGCTCAATGCCTACTTCGCCTACTCCGTCTGCATCGCGCTGAAGATCCCGTGGCAGACCGCCCTCGGCGCCGTCTTTCTCTCTGGAGTGATCTTCCTGATCCTCACCGCCGCCGGCATCCGCCAGCTTGTCCTGGAAGCCATCCCGCGAGAACTCTACTCCGCCGTCGCCGTCGGCATTGGCCTCTTCATCGCCTTCATCGGATTCCGCAACGCCGGTATCGTGAAGGCAGATCCGGCCACGCTGGTCACGCTCGGCAACCTCCGCGCGCCGCATACGCTGCTCGCGCTTTTCGGGCTTCTCTTGATCGCAACTCTGATGGCGTGGAACGTGCGCGCTGCGATGTTGATCGGGATCCTCGGGACCACGCTCGTGGGCGCCCTCACCGGGTTGGTCCACTGGAATCCCCAGCCCTACTCGCCCGCCGATCTCTCCGCCACGTTTCTCCAACTCGACATCCCCGCCGCGCTGAATCTGGGGCTTCTCGAAATCGTCTTTGTCTTTCTGTTCGTCGATCTCTTCGACAACATCGGGACGCTGGTTGCCGTTGGCACGCGCGCCGGGCTCTTCGATCGAGATGGCCACATCCCGCGCGTCAACCGTATTCTCACCGCCGACGCCGTGGCGACGACAGCCGGTGCGCTCTGCGGCACCTCCACGGTGGTCAGCTACATCGAATCGGCGGCTGGCGTCGTTGCCGGCGGACGCACGGGCGTCACGGCCATCGTGTGCGGTCTCCTGTTCGGGGCCGCTATCTTCGTCGCCCCTCTCTTTGGAGCCATCCCCTCGCAGGCTACCGCTCCGGCGCTGATCATCGTGGGCGCGCTGATGCTGGCCCACGCCGCCGAGATCGAATGGACCAGCCCCGTCGTGTCGATTCCGGCGTTCCTGACCCTCATCGCCATCCCCTTGACGTTCTCCATCGCCAACGGCCTCGCGTTCGGCTTCACCGCCCATACACTGTTACGGGTGCTCAGCGGGGAATGGCGGAAGGTGAACTGGCTGGTTTATGTGCTCACCGGGCTGTTCCTGCTGCGGTTCTTCTACCTCGGCGCGGCTGCCTGAAAATCACGCCCGCCCGAATCCCCGCGTCACCATCTTGCTCAACTCTCGCAGCCACAGCACCGAGCTGGCCACGCCTGCACACATCATCCAATCGCCCAGGCTCAGCGGCGCCGTGGAGAAGGCCTGCTGCATCGCTGGCAGGTAGATCACCGCCACCTGCAGTGCCAGAGACAGTCCCAGCGCCATCCAAAGCCAGTGGTTTGTGAAGAGGCCTCGGAAAGCGCTCTGGTCGTCCGATCGTGCATTAAAGACATTGAAGAGCTGGAACAGCATCAACGTGGTGAACGCCATCGTCTGCCCGTAGCGCATGTTGCCCGAGCCTTCCAGGAATCCGCCGGGCAGGCTCGGAGCGAGTACCCCCAGCGTGCCCACTGCCATGACGACACCCACGAAAACGATGCCCCACCACATTCGCCGCGTAATCACGGCTTCTCCACGAGGCCGGGGTGGCTTCTCCATCAGACCCGCCTCCGCGGGATCGAGGCCAAGCGCGAGAGCGGGCGCGCCGTCCGTCACCAGATTGATCCACAGGATCTGTGTCGCCATCAGTGGCAGCACCAGCGCGTTCTCGTCAGCCTTCAATCCGATTCGATTGGCCAGCAGCACGCCAAAGAACATCGTCATCACTTCACCGATATTCGATGAGAGCAGAAACCGCAGGAACTTGCGGATATTGGAGAAGATCGCCCGGCCTTCTTCGATGGCGGCAACAATGGAGGCGAAGTTGTCGTCAGCCAGTATCATGTCCGCGACCTCCT
>CAYVDY010000677.1:0-3707 GCA_964450255.1 uncultured Candidatus Solibacter sp.
ACCACCACCTCCGCGCCGCAATGGCAGCAATGGCTGGCATGAAGCGAGACCATCGCCCCACGGCGGCATGGCTCTCGGCGAAGCGCGTAATCTGACAACCGAGTTCATCCGGAGGTTGGCTCAGGGCCTCGGAACGGAAGCTCCGGCCGAGGTGCTTCCGCCGACTGTGCTGGCCTGGACCGGCGACCTGTCGGTGTGGTGGACTCCGCGCGCGGTAAGGCGGATGTACTTTCGGCCCAACAGTGAGGCCCCAAACGGACTGAGCGGCGAGATGTTTTCCCAGCCTCCGTTGGTCTGGAAAGTTGGTGGGGCGGAGTTGTCGGTCCGTGCTCTGCGGAAGAACCAGCGGCCGAGCGCGGACACATCGTTGATGATCGCGCCTTACTGGAATACCGACGGGGACTCCGGCGTCGTCTGCCAGGGGAGTATGCGCACACCGGAAGCCGGCGGCGTTGCTTCGCTCGCCGCCTGGGAAGAGGCGTTCTTTCGGAGCGAGTTCACGCACCAGACCGGGGCGAAGAAACTCCTGGCAGCAAAACGGGGCTACTTCCAAACACTGGAAGCCCTCAAAGGGGGGCACCATCGCTTCCCGGCAGAATCGCTCCTGCCAGCGGCGGAGACGCTTGCGGAATTCATCCAGCGCAATCGGTGAGTGGAGGGTGTTATGCATGAACTGAGCCCGGATCTCCTACGCCGGCCCATCCGCGTGTTGGTTGTTGGCTGTGGAGGTTCCGGCAGCGCGATTGCGGCGGGACTGCCGTATCTCCACCAATCGATGATCGTCTCCGGTCATCCCGGCGGACTGGCCGTGTCCATCATGGACGGGGACGCTATCTCACCAACGAACACCGTCCGCCAGCCGTTTTGCGCATCGGAGATCGGGCTCAATAAAGCCGTCGTGACGGTGAGCCGCCTGAACCTGTTCTGGGGTGTGCAGTGGACTGCCGTCCCTGAGCATCTCGCGGACTCCACTGATCTCGGCAACGTGGACATCCTCATCGGATGTGTCGATACGCGTGCGGCGCGACGGCTGATCAGCAAGAAAGCGGAAGGGCTGCGAAGCCGGGTCAGTTACTGGCTCGATCTTGGCAACACGGCCGACGGCGGTCAGTTCGTGCTTGGCCAGCCACTTAACGGCCGCAATCGCCGTTCCGCGAACCGCCTCCGAACGGCAGCTGAATTGTTCCCGGAGATCGTGAATCCAGATTCGGAGGACGATACTGAGCCAAGCTGTAGTGCGGTCGAGGCATTGGAACGACAGGAGCCCTTCGTCAATCAGGTGCTGGCAACACAGGCTCTTGCTCTATTGACCCGATTGTTTCGACGCGGGCGCATTGAGCACCACGGCGGCTTTGAGAGCGTTGCGGCGCCACGGGCCGTTCCAGTTCCTGTGAGCCCAACCCTGTGGCGACGAATGCGTCATCGTGGCGCAAACCTGCGAATCGGGGCTTGAAGCTCAACGGTCGTGGGATGTCCCACAATTGGTACTTCGTCGGGAACGTGGCTCTGTCGCGACTCCTCTTCCAACACGACCCAAAGGCCTTGCGGATGTTCGTCCAGGATCGTCTCCTTCGTTTCTTCCGAGAGCGGGATCAGCACTACGGGCATCGGTTACCTCTCCTTTCAGTCCTCGACAGCGTCGAGATAGTTCACCTGCTCGCCGGCCAGTTTGAGTACCTCGACGAGCCATCTCTTCCTCTTTCTGCCACGAACCACGCGGCCCACGAAACCGAGTTCGGAAGCCACGTTGCCAACATTCTGACGAATCTCATTGCGGGAAGTTCGCTCGTAGAGGCGGAGGAAGTTCTCCCGGTCATTGGGTAAGGCGAAAACGTAGGTCGCATGGCCGGGCATTGGAATCTCGGAGATGATGGCGCCCGGCAGCACGAACAAGAACTCCTCGCGAAAGAGCAACCACGCCACGGCCCGCTTTCGGAGTTGGGCGAAGTAGTATTCCTCGAAGTCCGGCTTCCAGCAGAGGTACTCCGGCCGCAACTCGGGTGGCGCACCGAACTGGTCCATCCATAACTGGACCTCAGACGCGTCAAGCGACTGCCGCTGCGCCTGCTCTCGAACACGATGGACGAACTCCGAGTAGCGGCCCAGGAGTTCGTGGATTCCGCGCGCGCGCTCCACGTCAGCCTCTAGCTGTTCCGGGACGGTCAACGCGATTCGCGACGGCAAGGTGGTCCACCACGAACAAACCTTCCATTCTCCTTTGCCGTATCGGTATCGAGCCGAGTTGACGAACGTGGCGTCCACCTCAATGGCCGAACGTAGCCAGTGCTTCCAGTTGTTCCACGAAGTGTCCCACCGGAAGCCGTTCAGCAAACCCGAATCGAGCCAAACCTCCAGCTTTCGACGGGGATCCAGGAACCCGAGCCGGCCCGGCAAGAATTCGAAGGAGCGGAGTCGGATCTTCAGCCTTCTACGACTGGTGGTGGGCTTGTAGGAGAGGATCGCTGTCGCAAAGAACGTAGATCCGTCTTTCGACAGGTCACCGGATACGAGGATGTCCCCCTCGCCGCCATAAGGAAACGGAAGCATTGCCATGCCGTCGGCGAGGAAGGAGTCGTAACCAGCACGCAGATCATGATTCGCAAGAATGTTGAACGCTCTCTCGCAGCCTCGCCTGAGGGCATCATCCTCAGCAACCGTTGTCTCGGCAGTGCGCATTCGCCAGGCAAACCGAAGGCTGAAAGGGGAGCAGTCGGAGTTGACTCCGAGGGTTGAGTACAGCGTCTCGCTTCGTCCTTGCCGGGACCTGTAGAAGTAGCGGGCCACCGCTTCTCCCTCGATAACGATTCTTCTCAGAGCCGAACCATCATTCAGGTGTGCCCGGACGAACCAACTTCCGCCGGAAGCTTCCTTCGGTCGTGTGACCAAGCGTACTCTGGCATGGAGAAGATCGTCACTTTGCTTCTGGCGCGGACGAATCAGAAGCGGAGATCCCGAGCGTTCGCCGACCCTGAAACAATGGTCGCCGCCGCGCACGAACCTTCTCACAACGGAAGGAAGCTCCTGCGTTTTCATCTCCTGCAGGTCACCCAAAGTCGGAAGGCTGGAGTCGCTAAGCTGAGGCATCTGTGGTCAGGGTAGTTGGCTATCTATGAGTCACCAAACGAGATTGCATGGGGGGATCTGTGCATGCGCCTCGCGGCCCCATCAATCGAATCCGACCGGAGTGGTCTGACTCAGTGCTTGTGATCTTTCTCTTTTTGCCTCGGGAGGTTTCGACGCCAACAACGCGTTCTCCGGGAGCAGGAGAATCGTCTCCATCCCCTGCGGCGATGGCAGCAGCCCACCATCCACCCCGATCAGCACGAAAGGGTGCTCGTCTAAACCACCAGGGGAGATCCCCCGGCTGTGCTGGGGTGGCAGCAGAAGTTTGACAGTTCCGGAATTGATACTCACCGAGGCCTTCGTACCGTGGTCAACCTCCTGTGGTCAAGCAGCGCCACCAAGAAGCGACGGGATAGGTGGTCTGCCGGTGTTGTTTCGGACCGATTGCGATCAGGCCCCTTTGAGGGGCCAGCAATCGTAATGCCTCCGGCTTTGCCGGAGGATATTTACTTGTGTGCCGAGCATGTTCGACAGCTCAGGGGTGAAAGTCCCCTCTACAACCTGATGGAGGTGAAGTAGTAGCGAAGCACAAGGGCGTCACAGTGAGCGGGGGCCGGAAAGAATCGTGGGGCACACGGCTGAAA
>CAYVDY010000678.1:0-3694 GCA_964450255.1 uncultured Candidatus Solibacter sp.
TCTGGCCGAGCCGATTCCGGGGGAGTCCACTGAGACGATGGCGAGCATCGCTAAGGAACTCGGCGTCGTCATCATCGCCAGCCTGTTTGAGAGACGCGCCGCGGGCCTCTATCACAACACCGCCGCCATCCTGAACGCCGACGGCACATTGGCGGGCATCTACCGCAAGATGCACATCCCGGACGATCCGCTGTTTTATGAGAAGTTCTATTTCACGCCCGGCGATCTGGGCTTCAGAAATTTCGATACGCCATTCGGCCGCATCGGCGTGCTGGTGTGCTGGGATCAGTGGTATCCAGAAGGCGCGCGGCTAACCGCCATGCAGGGCGCCGATGTTCTGTTCTATCCGACAGCCATCGGTTGGCACCCGTCGGAAAAAGCGCAGTACGGGGCAGCCCAACTCGACGCCTGGCGTACCGTGCAGCGCGGCCACGCCATCGCGAACGGGATCTACGTGGCGGCCGTGAATCGCATCGGGTTTGAAGGCACTCCCGAGCATGGCCTCGAGTTCTGGGGCAACAGCTTTGTCGCCGATCCGTTCGGCGTCCTCTTGGCGGAGGCATCCACGGATCGCGAAGAGATTCTCGTGATCGAATGCGACCGCAAGCGCATCGAGGAGGTCAGGCGCAATTGGCCGTTCTTCCGCGACCGGCGCATCGATGCCTTCGGCGGGATCACCGAACGCTGGCTGGGGGACAAGTAGATGCACCGCATGCCCGCCGAATGGGCGCCCCACGAAGCTACCTGGCTGGCTTGGCCGCACGAGCACTCCGATTGGCCCGGTAAATTCGAGCCGGTGCCCCATCTGTACGCCGAGATCGTCAAGATACTCTCCAAACGGGAGCAGGTCCGTATTCTGGCGCCAGCCGCAGTGCAACCGCAGGCGAAGTCCCTGTTGCGCAAAGCCGGGGCGTGGAACGCCAATGTGCGCTTCGTCACCGCGGCCACCAATCGCAGTTGGACCCGCGACTACTGCCCGCTCTACGTGAAGAGCGAAGACGGCGCTAAGACCGCTACCAAATGGCAGTTCAACGGCTGGGCTAAGTACGCGGACTGGCAGAACGACGACACGGCCGGCGAACGCGCCGCGCGATTCTCGAAGGCGCCGCTGGTCCAGCCTTTGTGGAACGGCATGCGTGTCGTATTGGAAGGCGGCAGCATCGACGTCAATGGCGCCGGCCTGATGCTGACCACCGAAGAATGCCTGCTCAGCGACGTCCAGGCTCGCAATCCAGGCATGGAAAGGGAGCAGTTGGAAGCCCTGTTCGAGGGCTATCTCGGCGTGCAGAAAGTCATCTGGCTCAATCGCGGCATCGCCGGCGACGACACCCACGGCCATGTCGACGATCTGGCGCGGTTCACCAATGAACGCACGGTCGTAACAGTAATCGAAGAGGATCGCGCCGACGCCAACTACGAGCCGCTGCAGGAGAATCTCAATCTGCTGCGGCGCACGAAACTGCGCATCGTGGAGCTGCCAATGCCTCGGCCTGTCTGGTACGACCGCCAGCGGCTGCCGGCGTCATACGCGAACTTCTACATCGCCAACGGCGTCGTTCTGGTGCCGACCTTCCATGACCCGAACGACAGGATTGCGCTGAACACTGTGGCCAAGCTGTTCCCGGACCGCGACGTGATCGGCATCCACTGCGTCGATCTCGTGCTCGGTCTCGGCACGCTGCACTGCGGCACGATGCAGGAGCCGGCCTGAGCTATGCGCGAGTCTTCCTCACCAGCCGCAACACAGATTCATCCGTGTTCATAGCCGCCACCTGGCTCAACCGCACCCACTCCACCGCCCGAGACTCTGGGCTCACCACGACACGGTCCGCCATGTCGGCCTCCACCATGTACCTGATGTCGTAATGAACGTGAGCCGGTTCCTTCTTGCGCTCCGGAATCTCGTGAGCGTCCACGTCGAAGATCGCCGTCGATACCGGCCGCACGCGCAACCCTGTCTCCTCTTCCGCCTCGCGTACCGCCACCGCTAGGGCGTCGGATTCGTCCTCGGCGTGCCCGCCCGGCTGCAGCCACTTGCCCAGCCGCTTGTGATGCACCAGCAGAGTATGTGTGCGTTCACGGTTGATCACCCATGCCGATCCGGTGACGTGGCCCACTCGCAGTGTGCGGCGGAAGCAATCGGGATAATGTTGGACGAAATTGAGAATGCGCGCCCGCATCCGCTCCTCGTGCGGGTCCGCGGGGCGGTACTGCGCCAGTTGTTCGATCAGCGCGGTTCGTGTGCTCATTTGACGTAAAAACGCACGTTATCGATCTCTAACCACGCCTTTTCGCCGGCTTTTCGCACGGTCCCGAACTCCAGCGCCAGCAGGTCGGCTCCGGTCCAGCTCGCCGGGTTCCTGCTCTCGCCCCGCTTCAAATCCGCGAATGCGATCCGCACCTTGCGCCAGCCCGGCTTCGCCTCGAAGCCGCTCTGGAAAAAGCGCCGGTCCTGTACGCCGCGCGTCTGCACCTCCAGGACGAATGCACCTTCGCCGCGCACCTCGAACTCAATCCCCCGAAACGCCGACGCGTCCACCGGCAACACGCCGCCGGCGCTCAGAGGCAGCACCATGGATGCGCTCGGCCGCTCCTCGTCCGACATCTCGCTCAGCACCGTCAGCGCATGGTTCCCGGCGCGGCGCAGCGTTCTCTGATAGCTCATCCGGGCGTGAGCAGTGCCGCCATCGGTGTTGTTCAGCCACAGGGTGTCGAGGCGCGAGCGGCCGTTCGCGCTCTCGAAATCATCCAGCAGCGCGGGAGCCTTCAGCGCCGCCACCGGCGTCATCTCCGGCGCGGCGATGGCCGCGAGCAGGGCCGCTCGATCCTGCTCCAACCCGCCCAGCCAAACACGGCTCACCTTCTGAATGTCCTTGATCTGCACGGCCGGATCACCGTCGATCAGCACCAGGTCGGCCAACTTCCCAACTTCGACCGTGCCCCGATCCTTCTCCACTCCCAGCAGCTTCGCGCTATTGCCGGTGGCGGCAGTGATCGCCTGCAGCGGACTTAAGCCCCCCTGCACCATCAACTCCAACTCCCGCAATGTCGACGACCCATGCCAGGTCCCCGTCATGCCCGCATCCGTGCCGGCGCCGAGGACCACGCCCGCATCCTGCGCCAGCTTGCCGTTCTTCATGAGGTTCATCCAGCGCCGCGCCCGAGGCGCGGAAACGGATCCGGAGCGCGGCTCGTAGACCGCCAGAGTCTGCGCGTATCCCGTCCCTTTCGCCTTCATGGTCCGCAGCGCCTCCTCATCGAGTGCCGCGTCGCCAATCCCGTGATTGATGATGTCCACACCAGCCCGCGCCGCGATCTTCGCCTTCTCCAGCGAGACCGTATGCGTCACCACTTTCAGACCCAGCTTGTGGGCTTCATCGACCAGCGCTGCGAGGGTGGCCTCGTCCATCGAGGTCATGTCCGTCTCGGTGCCGTACCTCCAGCCGTCGGTAAACACCTTCAGCAGATCTGGCCGGTAGGCCGCGAACCTCCGTACGGCAGAGCGAGCTTCTCTAGGTGTCTGCACCTCCTGCGTGTGAAAGTCGCCCCGGCCGCCCTCGGCGCCGTGCCCGCCCGGTGTTGAGAACCGCCCGGCCAACAGCACACGCGGCGCTGGCATTCCACTGGCGATCAGTCTCCGCATCGGCGCGAACTGCTCCGGATAAGTGCTCATGTCGGCGACGGTGGTCACACC
>CAYVDY010000679.1:0-3677 GCA_964450255.1 uncultured Candidatus Solibacter sp.
CGGGCCGAGGCCAGCGGCTTGCGCGGCGACGGTGGCATGATCGAACGGCCGGAACGCCTCATCATCGTGCTGGGCGGCGCCGGTCTGTCGGACCTTCCGTTCATTCCCTGGCCCCCGGCGCTGCCCATCGCGATGTGGGTGTTGGCGGTGACCAGCCTGATCACCGTCGGGCAACGCCTGTACGCGGTGCGGACCTCGCCCGGCGCCCTCGATCGCATTCCACTACCGGGAAAGAGTGAGCAGTGATCCCCCCTTCCGTGAAGCTCAGAATGCCCGGCCGCCGCCCGCGCGAACTCGTCACCGGCGCCGCGGCCGACTGGACGTATGCGGCCGGCTGGATGGCCGTCCGAGCTTTACCAGAATCCGCCGCGCGCAACGCATTCGGCGCCGGAGCACGCTACGCGGCCCGCCGGGGCGGGCCCGCGCAGTTGCGGAAGAACCTGGCCCGGGTGATCGGTGTCCGGCCGGCTCAGGTCCCCGATTCGCTGATGCGCGAATCGCTGGAGTCCTACGCGCGGTATTGGCGCGAGGCGTTCCGGTTGCCGACCATGGATCTGCAGGAGCTGACTCGCCGGCTCGACGCCGGAACCCAAGGCCAAGACAATCTGGACGGCGCGCTGGCGGAACTCCAGGGCGGTGCGCAGGCGGGCGAGATAGAAGGCGCGGTCCAGTGGCTCGTCCTTGCGGGTGAGCAGGCGCAGGGTGATTTGGGAGGCAGCGCTGTAGTGGGCGACGCCCAGGCATTGGCCGCGCTGATTCAGAACGCGGACGGCCTCGCCGGGCTGGGCTTTGCCGCGGTCAGCGACGTCGCTCGAATAGATCCACGGATGTCCGGACTCGACGCGGATCTCGGCCTTGCGGCTGACCTTGACTGAATTCACGTGATGCTGAGCCTTTCCAAATGCGCGATACGCTCAGCGGTGGGCGGGTGCGTGGAGAAGAGCCGCGCGAGCTGAGCGCCGGAGAACGGCTTGATAATGTACATGTGCGACATGGCCGGCGAGGCGTCCATGGGGATGCGCTGCGAGCCGAGTTCCAGCTTGCGCAGGGCGGCGATCATGTTGGAGGGAGAGCCGGTGTATCTCGCGGCCGCGGCGTCCGCGCCGAATTCACGCGTGCGGGAGATGGCCATCTGGACGAGGCCGGCGGCGATGGGCGCGAGGATCATGGTGAGGATCATCACGATGGGGTTAGGCGAGTCGTCATCGTCGCTGCGGCTGCCGCCGAAGAACATGGCGATGTGGGCCATATAGGTGATGGCGGAGGCGACAGTGGCGGCGATGGAACTGATGAGGATATCGCGATTCTTGATGTGGCCGAGTTCGTGCGCGATGACGGCTTCGAGTTCGGTGTTGTTCATCAAGCGCAGCAGGCCGACGGTGACGGCGACCGAGGAGTGGCTGGGGTTGCGGCCGGTGGCGAAGGCGTTGGGGGCGTCTTCCGGGATGACCCAGAGGCGCGGCATGGGCAGGCCCATTTTTTCGGTGAGGCGGCGGGTCATGGGGCCGATGCGGTAGAAGACTTCAGAGTTCTCGGTTTCGCTGACGGCGATGGCGCCGCTGGAGCGAAGGGCCATCTTTTCGGAGAAAAAGTAGGCGAAGAAATTCATGGCGACGGAGATCAGGAGACCGATTCCGAGACCGCCGCGTCCGCCGAAGATGGCCTGGCTGGCCATCATCAGGATGGCGCTCATCAATCCGAGCAAAACCGCTGTTTTGAGACCGTTCATGATGTGTACTCCTACATTGTCTCAGATGCAGGGATGGGGCATTTTGGTTCCATCCCCTATTTATGGGGCGCCGCGGGTTTTGGTGCGGATCCGGCAGAGGTACATGTCGGCGGTGATGTAGAGGGTGGATCCGTCGTCGCCCCACGCCACGTTCGCCGTCGCTTCGCCGGTGTCGAGGCGGCCCAGGCGCGTACCGTCGGGGGCGTAGATGTGCACGCCACCGGGGCCGGTGGCCCACAGGTTTCCATCGCGATCCACCTTCATGCCGTCCGGCAGGCCGGGGAGTTTGTCGTTGACCATCGCGGTGACATCGGCGAAGACGCGGCCCTTGCCGATGCCGCCGTCCGCGAGGACGGGGTAGGCCATCCAGATGGCGCGTTGCGGGTCGCTTTGCGCCACGTAGAGGATCTTCTCATCGGGTGAGAACGCGATGCCGTTGGGGCGCGTCAGTTCGCGCGTCAGCAGGGTCAGCTTGCCACCGGCGAGGCGGTAGACGCCGAAGAAATCGAGCTCGCGCATCGGATCGGCATCCCACTTCGGCAGGCCATAGGGCGGATCCGTGAAGTAGAGGTCGCCGTTGGACTTCAGCACTCCGTCGTTGGGGCTGTTGAGCCGCTTGCCCTCGTAGCGGTCCACCAGCGTGATCTTGCCGCCGCCGGGTTCCAGGCGGGAGACGCGGCGGTCGCCGTGCTCCATGGAGATCAGGCGGCCTTGCGGATCGAGAATCAGCCCGTTGCTGCCCGGTTCCTTGCCGTAGATCGCCACGCCTGTGTAACCGGCGGGCTTCAAGTAGAGTTCGACTCCCTTTTCGCGAGTCCACTTCATCACCGCGTTGTTGGGGATGTCGCTGAACAGCAGGTGCCGGCCCTTGGGGTCCCAGACCGGTCCTTCGGCCCATTCGAAGCCGCTGGCGAGAACTTCGATCTGCGTGCCGGGCTCAATCAGGGCATAGAGCTTCCCCTGTTCCCGCACCCCTTGTGCGAGGGCCGGATAGCTTCTTGGCGGCTGCGCGGACGCGGCGGCGGCCAGGAGGAGAGTGAGAACGATGAAGTGCCTCATAGGGTGATATTGTAGGCCTGCATGATGACCCGGCGTGAACTTATTTCGACTGCGGCCGCGCCCGCGCTGCTAACCGGCGCGGCGGCCCGGCGGCCCAACGTAATCGTGATCATGAATGCCGATCAGGGTTACGGCGACCTGTCGCTGCACGGCAACCCGCATCTGAAGACGCCGGCCATTGACCGGATTGGCAGGGATGGCGTGCAGTTCACGCGGTTCCATTGCAGTCCTGTCTGTTCGCCGACGCGTTCCAGCCTGATGACCGGACGATACAACTACCGGACCGGCGTTGTGGACACGTATCTGGGCCGCTCCATGATGCATCCCGACGAAGTGACACTGCCGGAGTGTCTCGGCCAGGCGGGCTACCGCACGGGCATCTTCGGCAAATGGCATCTGGGCGACAACTACCCGCTGCGTGCGATGGATCAGGGCTTTCAAGAGGCGCTGACCATTCGCGGCGGCGGACTGGCGCAGCCTTCCAGCCCTCCCGGCACCGGCTACTTCAACCCGCCGCTGGAGCACAACGGGCGTTCGCTGAACGGACGCGGCTACTGCACCGATATCTTCTACGACGCGGCTCAGGGGTTTATCGAGCAGAACCGGAAGAACCCGTTCTTCGTGTACCTGCCGTGCAACGCGCCGCATACGCCGCTGGAGATTGGCGAGGAATGGGTGGCGCCGTATCGCAAAGCCGGACTGGACGAGGCTACGGCGAAGATCTACGGCATGGTGGCCAACGTCGATCACAACACGGGGCGGCTGCTCGACAAGCTGAAGGAACTCGATCTGGAGCGCGACACCATGGTGGTGGTCCTTACCGACAATGGTCCTCAGCAGCGGCTGTTCAATGCCAAGATAACCGCTCGCCAGGACTTGGAAGCGGCCG
>CAYVDY010000680.1:0-3675 GCA_964450255.1 uncultured Candidatus Solibacter sp.
AACCAGTTGGTGGACCTCGGCAACACCGTATTGGTAATCGAGCATCATACCGATGTAATGAAGAGCGCCGACTGGATCATCGACCTCGGGCCGGAGGGCGGCGAGAAGGGCGGCGAGGTGGTGGTAACCGGCACGCCGGAGCAGATTGTAAAGAACCGCCGCAGCCACACGGCGCGCGCGCTTGAAAAAGTGCTGAAAAACGGCAAAGCTGAGTAGGACGTCCCGCTTTGAGTAAGTACAACCAAGAGCCGCTGCAGTTCGACGGGCTCGCCACCGTCCCCATCGCCGAGCGCGGGGGTAAGGTGCGGCTGGAGCACATGGGCGGTGTGCATCATAAGGGCGACAGCGCGGCGGCGTGGCTCGACAAGCTGCCGAGGTTGCTGGCGGCGGATTCCCTGCGCGGCGTCGTCGGCTCGATGCTGGAGGCGCGGCGGTTGAAGCGCGCCATGCTGTGGGGGCTGGGCGGCCACGTGATCAAATGCGGGCTCGCACCAGTGCTGACGGATCTGATGGATCGCGGCTACGTCAGCGGATTCGTAATGAATGGCGCGGCGTCGATCCACGATTTCGAGATCGGCATCGCGGGCTGCACCAGCGAGGATGTGGAATCCGTGCTGCCCGACGGGCGCTTCGGCTCGGCTGAAGAAACAGGCCGCGAGATGAATGAGGCGATCGCGCAGGCGCGGCGCGACGGTATCGGAATCGGCGAGGCGCTGGGCGCGCGGCTCGATCAACTGGTCCCGCCGGAGAACGCCGGCGCCTGCCTGCTGCTGCAGGCGTGGCGCCGCAATATCCCAGTGACGGTGCATGTCGCCGTGGGTACCGATACGCCGCACACCCATCCGCAGGCCGACGGCGCGGCCATCGGCGCGGGCACGCACTACGACTTCCGCCTCTTCTGTTCGCTGCTGCGGGAATTAGACGGCGGCGGCGTCTATCTGAACGTCGGCAGCGCGGTCGTGCTGCCGGAGGTCTTCCTCAAGGCCGTCTCGGTTGTCCGCAATCTTGGCTATCCGCTCGCGGATTTCACTACTGTGAACTTCGACTTCTTCCAACACTACCGCCCACGTGTCAACGTCGTCGGCCGCCCCCACGCGCAGCGTGGCGGACACGGCTACGCCATCACTGGCCACCACGAGATTCTCATCCCGCTGCTGGCCGCTCTTCTGATCGAGTCGGAATCATGACCGGGCCGCGACCGGCGCCGCGAGAGCCGTTCTGGACATGGAGCGATGCCGCGCTGTTCCTCAGCCTCTCCGTGCCCAGCCTGCTGATGGCCATCGCGCTGGCCCGCGGCATCTTCCTGCTGTTCGCACACCCGCCGGGTGATGGCGTGCGCCTGCTGGTCCTCCAGTTCATGGCCTATGGCATCTGGTTCTGCACGCTTTGGCTGATGCTGAAGTTCCGCTACGACGAGCCCTTCTGGGAATCCATGGCCTGGCGCATGCCGTGGCCGCGCATGATGCGGACCGTGTGGATTGGCCCAGCCCTGGTGCTGGCTGTGGTGGTCTTCGGCGAGGCGATGCACACTCCGGTCATCGACAACCCTATCCAGCGGCTATTGCAGGACAAGTGGTCGATCATCATGGTGGGATTCTTCGCCACCACGCTCGGACCGCTGGCGGAAGAGCTGGTGTTCCGCGGTTTTCTTCAGCCTCTCATGATGCGCACGTTCGGCACGGCGGCGGGCATCGTATTGGCCAGCCTGCCGTTCTCGCTGGCGCACGGACCGCAGTACTCGTGGAGCTGGCGGCACGTTCTGCTGCTGTTCGTGGCGTCGGTGGTGTTTGGCGTGGTGCGCTGGCGCACCGGTTCGACGGCCGCCTCCACGCTGGTCCACGCTACCTATAACCTCACATTCTTCACTGGCTTTTTACTGCAACGAAAGGACCTGCTCAACTAATGGTCGAGACCATTCAATGGACCGATGCCGGCGTCGTCATGATCGATCAGACGAAGCTGCCGCGCATAGAGGCGTTCGTCACGTGCACCACTTATCTGGAGATGGCCGACGCCATCAAGACGATGGTGATTCGCGGGGCGCCGGCCATCGGCGTGGCCGCCGCCATGGGCGTGGCGCTGGGCGTTCTGAAGGCTTCACCGGCGACGCTCGATGCCGAGTTCGAAACCATCTGCTCGACTCTCGCCGCCACACGGCCAACCGCCGTGAATCTCTTCTGGGCCATCGACCGCATGAAGCGGCTCTACGGCACGCTGCGCGGCCAGAGCATTGAAGCGATTCGCGAGGCGATGGTGAAAGAGGCGCAGCTCGTTTACCGCGAGGACATTGCCATCAATATGGCCATGGGCGCCCACGGCGCGCCGCTGGTGCCGGACGGCAAGACGGTGCTCACCCACTGCAACGCCGGCGCGCTGGCCACGGCCGGCTTCGGCACCGCGCTCGGCGTCATCCGCGCGGCCGTCAATGCCGGCAAGAAGATCGACGTGTTCGCCGATGAGACGAGACCCTTCCTGCAGGGCGCGCGTCTCACAGTGTGGGAGCTGCAGCAGGACAACATTCCCGTGACGCTGATTACCGACAACATGGCGGGCCACTTCCTGAAGAGCGGCCGCATCGGCTGCGTGGTGGTGGGCGCGGATCGCATCGCCGGCAATGGCGACGTATGCAACAAGGTCGGCACGTACGGCGTGGCGGTACTGGCCAAAGAGAATGGCGTGCCGTTCTATGTCGCCGCGCCGATCTCGACGCTGGACCTGACACTGACATCCGGCGACCAGATTCCGATTGAAGAGCGGCCCTCGACGGAGGTCACCGAGGTTTTCGGCGTGCCTGTCGCGCCGGAATGCACCGTTGTGCAAAATCCGGCTTTCGATGTGACGCCGAATCGTTATGTGGCCGGCATCATCACAGAGAAAGGCGTGGCTTACGCGCCTTACGAGATCAGCCTCCCGGCCCTGGCCGCCAAGGAATAATCGATGAAGAAGACACTGCTCCTGCTCACTCTTGCCGCACTCAGCCTGCTGGCCGGTCCGCCGACTGGCAAGCGCGTTGCCAGCTTCTCTTTACCGGAGACCTCGGGCAAATTCCATGACGTGCTGGACTATCGCGGCAAGGTTCTTCTGATCGACATCATGAAGACCGATTGCCCGCACTGCCAGGGTCTGACGAAGACGCTGGAACGCGTGAAGGCCAAGTACGGCGATCGTGTGGCGATCCTCTCGATCATCAACCCGCCCGACAACGCGACGACGGTTTCGAACTACATCGCCAAGTACAAAGTCACCACGCCAATCCTGTATGACATGACTCTGGCTACTCAGGCGTTGCTCAAGCTCGGCCCGCAGAACCCGTCGGTCAGCCTGCCGCACCTGCTGGTGGTGGACCCCAACGGCATGGTGCAGAGCGACTGGCCGTACAGCGATGCGCAGAAGGCCATCTTCGAAGGCGACGGCCTGTTTGCCATCATCGACAAGCTGCTCGCCGGGAAGAAGTAACTACGGCAGATCGCTGATCCGCCACAGCCCAAGCGCCTTGTCCGAATAACCTCCGCCGGCCTCCGTCCAACCTTCCACCAGCACGCGGGCCGGCGGTTTCCATTGGAACGGTGCGAGTTCGAAGTTCAACATGCGCCAGTCACCGTTGACGATGTCGGTGTTTTCCTCACACTCCAGAAACGTCGTGGTGAGCAGCCAGGTGGAGCCGCTGCGCCTGAT
>CAYVDY010000681.1:0-3669 GCA_964450255.1 uncultured Candidatus Solibacter sp.
GGGGCGGCCTTGGGGTGTGGGGTCGCAGGCGTTACTGCGTCGGCCGGTCCTCCGGGCGTCGGTGTCGCCACGCTGGCGGAGAGCAGCGGGGTGCTGGGGCGGGTGGAGGCGCGGCGGCTCAGCTGATCAGATGGAAAAGGGCCACCCCGAAGGATGGCCCTTTTCCAATAGGAACGTGAGGAGCGTTAGCCCTTCTTGACGGCGGGCTTTGCCGCGGGCTTGCCGGCCGGCGCGCCGCCCTTGCCCATCTTGTCGATCTCGTTGAAGTAGACGGTGCGGCCTTCGTCGAGCGCGAGGTTGGACAGGATGACGGCGATGGAGTCCTGCAGTCCGACTTCCAGATCGGCCAGCGGACGGCCGCCCGTGCGGCAATCGTTGAAGAAGCTCTCGAGCTCGATGTCGACCGGGTTCTTCTCTTCTTCCGGAACCAGCACGCCCTTCTGATACAGCCAGAGGCGGGCGAACTTCATTTCCTTTTCGAGGAAGCTCTCGTTGCCGGTCATCAGATCGCGACTCAGCAGAATGGGCAGCGGGCGGGATCCGGCGGCGGCGACCATCGTGGAGCCAGCCTTCACGGGTTCCTTCTTCTTCTTGGCCTCTTCGATGGCGGAGGGCGGCGTGGGTTCCCGGAAC
Organism: uncultured Candidatus Solibacter sp.; assembly: GCA_964450255.1. Lineage (GTDB taxonomy): Bacteria > Acidobacteriota > Terriglobia > Bryobacterales > Bryobacteraceae > Paludibaculum. The sequence goes on from CAYVDY010000681.1 coordinate 634, forward strand.
CACATGCCGATGGGCTTATTGTTATCGTCGCCGATGGTGATGTGAATCGTGCCCTTGGTGCCGCAGATCATCTCCCCCATCTCGGTGCGCGCTCCGCCGACTCCGGACCAGTGGGACGATCCGGGAATGCCGGTCCAAACCAGGCGGCGGCCCTTGGGGTACTTGTAGATCAGCTGCACGTTGTCGAGAATGTCGCGGCCGTCGTGCATAAAGTCGTGCGAGCCCATGCCCATGACGGCTTCCGGTGTCATGCCGAGCATGCGATCCGCCACGTCGATCTGGTGCGAGGCGAGCTCCGCCACCAGGCCGCCGGAGTACTCGCGGAAGAGGCGCCAGTTGGCCATCCTCTGGTTCGGAACATCCTTCTTCATCTTCCAGCCGGGATTGCGGTGCCACTGGGCCTGGACGTAGGTGACGTCGCCGAGCAGGCCTTTTTCGATCATCTGGCGCGCCGCCTGGTACATGGCGCTGTAGCGGCGCTGCAGGCCCACCTGCATCACCTGCTTCGGCTTGGAGTGCACCAGCGAGCGCAAGGCATGTACTTCCTCGGCCTTGAACACCAGGCTCTTCTCGCAGAAGACGTGTTTGCCGGCGTCGAGGGCGTCCTTTGTAACGGGGAAATGCAGGAACAGGGGCGTGGTGACAAATACGGCTTCCACGCTCTTGTCGGCCAGCAGTTCGCGGTAGTCCTTGTACTGCTTCGGGTTCGTCCCGATAGTTTCCGCGCCCTTTTTCAGGGCATCGTCACTCACGTCGCAAATGGCGACGCACTTGCCCGTGTCGACCCCTTTCAAGTGTTTCAGCAGGTACGCCCCGCGGCTCCCCGTGCCCACCATGCCGTAATTGATGGCGTTGGTAGCGGCGCGAGCTTTGATAATGGCCGGCGCACCCATGAACTGGGCGTCGGCGACACCAGCGAGCGTGACTGCGCCCGCGGCCTTGATAGCGTCTCGGCGGGTTAAGTCTTGATTGTCGGCCATGGGCAGCAACCTCTGAAAGGGGTTTTGGAAATCGGAGTCAGAGAACGGATTCCGAGTCTAATCTATCTTGAAACGGCGCGGCCGGCGTAGGGGATGTTACGGGGGCCGTTACGTCGGCGCGAGCGCGGCGGGCCGTCCACTCGGCCCCGGCCAGAACAACCAGGCCCGCCAGGAAACTCCACGTGAGAATCGTCACCGAGTTCACGAACACGCCATACTCACGCGTCAGCTTGCCAAACAGCCACGGCCATACCGCGAGATTGATCCACTTGAGGACTTCCAGCACGAGCCCGATCACGATTACGCGCGGCAGCACCAGCTTCATCGGCACTTCCGTATTCGGCAGGTAGCAGAAGACCAAGAAGAGGATTGCGACGGTGATGGGGATCGACGCCAGTTTTGCCACTCCTTGCACGAGCAGCATGGGCGCGAGCATCTCTGTGCCGAATATCGCTTGCCACACTTCAATGCTGGCTCCGGTGAGCGCCGCCGAGAGCAGCGCCAACCCGCCGCAGGCGAAGATCAGGCCCATGCTGACCAGTTGGTTCTTCCAGAGCGTGCGGTTGACCCTGACGCCCCAGGCGCGGTTCAGCGCCACTTCAAGAGGGAGGAAAACGCCGTTCGCGGTGAACAGCAACAGCAGCATGGAAACCCACTCCAACTGCCGAACATAATCCGCGGAGACCTTCAGGTTGTACGCCAGAAACGTGCCGGTGTTGCCGGCGAAGTAGTCCTTGATTGCCGCGTAGAGAGCCAACTCCGCCGCCGGCCAATGGAAGACGTGGCGGAAGAGCGCGATCAGCACCAGCATGAACGGGTAGAATGCCAGCAGCACGTTCGCCGCGATGGCAAAGGCGTAGACGTGCGCCTCGGTCTCCAGCAGATACCGCCCGACATGGCGCCAATCGCTTTTCAGCTCCAGCGCCGAATCCCTGACTTCCTCAACCAGCTTGTCCACGCACGCGCTCCCCTTCGATCATAACCATCATGAACCGTGGGAACATCGGACGTATGGCTGAAACTCCGCGACTTGAGCCCATTCTTCACTCCGTCAGCTATGCCGGCGTCTGGCCGGGACAGGCGAGACTCCCCCTGGACGGATTTCTCGACAAAGCGGCGGGCCTTGGATTCACGGGCGTGATGCTGATGGCCAAGCGGCCGCACCTGTCTGTGCTCGACTATGGCCGCGACGGCTGCCTGCGGCTGCGCGAGGAGATGGAGGCGCGCGGACTGCAGTGCGCGGTTCTGGCCGGATACAACAACTTTTCCGGCGATGCCGATCATCCCGACATTCCGCAGCGCGAGATCCAGCTCTCTCACATCGAGGCGCTGTGCCGCCGCGCGTCGGATCTCGGCGCGCCCGTGGTGCGAATCTTCACCGCTTACGAGCATCCGAAGTTCCCCGCGCATACGCTGGTGGAGATCCTCCGTGAGGCGGCCGAGCGGGCCGCCGGTTTCGGTGTAACCCTGGGAGTCCAGAACCACCACGATTCCGCGGCACACTATCTGACGCTGTACGATCTGCTCAGCGCCGTCGATCACCCCAACTGCCGTGCCTGTTTTGACGCGTGGGCCCCCGCTCTGCAGGGCGATGACATCGTGGAGGCCGCGCGCAAGATGGCGCCTCTCACGGTGCACACTACAGTGGCCGATTATCAACTCCGCCCGCGCTTCCGCTACAACCCCGCCGTGGTGAACTACGAGCCGCTGACTCCGGCGACACAGGCGGTGCCCATGGGCGAAGGAATTATCGTTTATCGAGAATTCCTCCAGGCGCTCACCGAGGGCGGCTACAGCGGCCCGGTAGCGTACGAGATGTGCAGCCCACTGCAGGGCGGCGGCGCGGAGCAGAACCTGGACCGCTGCGCGCGGGCGTTTCTGGGGTGGATGGGCGCTACTCAGCTTCCTTGAGGATACGCTGGACAGCGAGGCCCAATTCGGCAATCCGCTGCCGGGTGTAGATCATGTCTATCTGACCGTGCATGTGGAACTCCACCCGTTTCTGCAGGTCGCTGGTTCGGGCAATGTCGAATTCCCACGCGTAGGACAGCGGCAG
>CAYVDY010000682.1:0-3665 GCA_964450255.1 uncultured Candidatus Solibacter sp.
GCCACCGGGCCCCTGGCACCCAAGCGGAGGATCCACTTCAATTCCGCCGACCGCCGGCTCTATCAGCGGCTCAATCCCCGCGAGGCATTGCAGTATTTCGGGCGGCTCTATGGCATGGACGAGCCGCGCCTCCAGCAGCGCATCGCGCAACTCGTCGACGAACTGGAGATGAGCACCTTCGCCGACCGGCCCTGCAGCACGCTCTCGTCCGGCCAGAAGCAGCGCGCCAACATCGCGCGCGCGTTCCTCCACCAACCCGACCTGCTGATTCTGGACGAGCCCACCAATGCGCTCGATGTGGTCAGCGGCCAATTCATCGTCGAGGCCATCCGCCGCGAGAGGGCGGCGGGACGCGCCGTGCTGTTCTCCACTCACATCATGGGCGAGGCTGAGTATCTCTGCGACCGCGTCGCGCTGCTGCATCAGGGCCGGCTGGTGGATCAGGGCACCATCCCTGAACTGCTGGAGCGTTCCGGCACCGCGAATCTGACTGATGCCTTCCTGAGGAATATCGCCACATGAGACTCCGCGTCGTCTTCACAATTGTCCGAAAAGAACTGACTGAGGCTCTTCGCGACCGGCGCACGCTGTTCATGATGATCGCGCTGCCGATCCTCCTCTACCCGCTGCTGATTCTGGGCCTCAGCCGTCTGCAGGAGGGCCAGCAGGCTGCCACGGCCGCGCGCACGTCCAAGGTCGCACTGTGGGGCGAGGTGCCGGCTGAGATTCGCGAGCGGCTCACCGCGAAAGGCAAGGTCGAACTGCTCCCCTGGGCCGGAGCGACCGAGGCGGTGCGCGCTGGGCTGACGATGAGGCAGTTGACGCCTCCACCCACGCCGCCGCTGGATCTGGATGCACCCGATCAACCACCGAAGCCGCGTAAGATGCCCGAGACGGCATGGGCCAAGGCGGCGCAGCAGGCCATACTTGACCGCAAGGCGGATGCCGTACTGATCGCCTGGCCCGGCTTCGCCGATCGCACGGCCAAGGGTGAGCTCGGCGTGGCCAGCATCCTGTTCGACTCCGTTCGCGACAACTCCCGCAAGGCGCGCGACCGCGTCAGCGACGTGATGCGGCTCTATCGCTTGGACCTTCAACGGCAGCGCGAACAGAAGCTCGGCCTGGCGCCGGGCTTCGCGACGGGTATCGAACTGCAATCCACCAACGTCGCGACAGAACAGCGCAAATCGGGCATGTTCATCGGCATGTTGCTGCCGTACATGCTCATCATGTTCTCCGCCATGAGCGGCTTCTACGCGGCCATCGACATGACGGCCGGTGAGAAGGAGCGCGGCACCATGCAGACTCTGCTCTGCGCGCCCGTGGAATCTCTGGAGATCATCGGCGGCAAGTTCCTGGCCGTCTGGTCCATCGCCATGATCGCCACCGTGGTCAATCTGTTGAGCCTGGCGCTGACCTTCTCGCAGATAAAACTCCCCGGAATGCAGATGAGCGTCACTCCGTCGTCCTACCTGATCGCGTTCCTGATGCTGATCCCCATCTCGCTGATGATCAACTCGATCTTCCTGGCAGTCGGCGCGTTCGCAAAGGACTTCAAGGACGGGCAGAACTTCCTCACGCCGATTCTGCTCGGCCTGCTGGCGCCGCTCTCGGTCACGATGACGCCTGGCGTTGAACTCGACGGCTACCTGGCGTTCGTGCCGGTGGTTAACATCGCCCTGCTCATCAAGGGTGTCTTCGTGGGCGAGTGGGCCGTGGACATGCTCTTTCTGGTGCTGATCAGCTCGTTCTGCTACGCCTCTCTGGCGCTGGTCTTCGCGGCCAGTGTGTGGGAGAAGAATGCCGTGTTGCTCGGAGGCAAGGAGAGCATCGGCAGCCTCTTCGATTTCTCGCGGCGGCCCGGGTCCAAGCCCACTCCCAGCCTGTCGCTGTTGGTCTTCGCGGTGGCCCTGGTCGCCGGTTTCTACGGCAGCCTTGCCATGTTGAAGCACGGCCTGCCCGCCGTCCTGATCGTCACCCAGTTCGTCTGCTTTCTGTTGCCGGCCCTATTGCTGATCCGCATGAAGGGCTTCGACTTCGTGGATACCCTGCGCCTGCGCGCGCCTTCGTTGAAGGCCGTGCTGGGCGCCGTGCTGATCGGTTGTTCGGCCTGGGCCGTGGCCGGCGGGTTGCTCGTGCGCCTGCTGCCGCCGCCGGAATCACTGCAGAAGGCGATGGAGAAACTGCTGATGATCGACGACGCGGCCGTGCCGCTGTGGCAGGTGTGGGCGCTGATCGCGGTAACGCCTGCAATCTGCGAAGAACTGCTGTTCCGCGGCCTCATCCTCTCCGGCTTCCGGCGTTTGGGTATGTGGTCTGCGATCCTCGCGACCAGCCTCCTCTTCGGCCTGGCGCACGCGTCTATCTACCGTCTGCTGCCAACCATGGCGTTGGGCATCGTGTTCGGCTATGCGGTGTGGAAGACGAACTCGATTGTGGCTGGCATGATCTGCCACGCGCTGAATAACGGCCTGATGGCTACCATGGCGCGCTCGAAACCGCTGATCGAGCAGATGGGCATGGGCGACGCCAAGTTCGTGCCGTGGCACATCATCGCCATCGCCGCAGTCGTGATGGCCGCCGGACTATGGCTGATTCAGTCCAGGGAGCCTTCCACAACGGCTTGAATCGTCGAGGGCGCGTTCCCCTCCAGCCTGTTGTTCACGAACAGCAGCGCGGGTTGGCCGCTGGCTAGGGCGCGTTCCATCAACTCCTTGAGACCCTCCCGCGCGCCGGGGTTCGGCTCCTGCGTGCGGTCGTAGGGCTGGAACTGCGCCACCGCCTGCTCGTAGCTGCGGCCATGGCGCAGCAGGGCACGGGCGATGGTGAAATCGGCCGTGTAGGCGGCCTGGAGCGCGAGCTGCTCCTTGAGCTCAGGCATGCGAGTCCAGGAGTTGAACACATGCGCGGCGCGGTTCTCGCGCAGTACTTCGAAGTACGGCGCGGCCAGATACTCCTTGTTGCGGATCTCCACCGAGTAGCGCCACTCGGGCGGCAGTTCGCGCAGGAACGCCCGCAGGTCTTCGGCAAAGGGTTCCACGCCCTCGTAGTGGCGCTTCGGCATCGTGCCGAACTCGAAGATCATCGCGGCGACACGGTTCTTATACGGCGCCAGCGGACGCAGAAACGCCGCCTCGAAGAGATGGGCATTGAGGAACGCCTCGTTGTTGTTGCCCGCCCGAGCGCCGTATCGGGCGTGCTTGGGCCACTCCCTCACCGTGATCTCCTCCGGAACCTTGAAGGCGAATTGCAGCGCCGGCGGCGCCGAGGCGAAGAGCCTCTGCCAGTAACTCTCGGAAGGGAACTGGTAGAAAGAGAAGTCGCCGCAAACGATCGGGAACGTCTCCGCGTACTCCGCCAGGCACTCGCTTTCGAACTTCTTGCGCGAGAATTTGCCGCGCGTGTTGTAGCGCTCAGGCGTGTAGATGGAGCCCAGCCAGCCCTCATACTTCCACGAACTGGTGCCGAAATAGACTCCGCGCGCGGCCAACGACTTCAGCCGGCCGGCCAGCGGTTTCTCCTCAGCGAACAGCGAGAGGTTCACCATCTCAAAGTACACTCTGAGTAATGACTCGAAGAGAACTGCTCGCCGCTCTGGGAACGGCGGTGGCCGCTCCGGCTTACGCCCGGCCCTCGGCGCCGGTCAGCATCGCCCGCTGCCGTTC
>CAYVDY010000683.1:0-3658 GCA_964450255.1 uncultured Candidatus Solibacter sp.
GTTGGGCCGGTTGGCGAGTCCCCGGGAGAGGTCTGGCCGGAGATCACGGGCTGGCCGATTCGTCTCGCCGTTGCGCATCGAGGTCATGGATTTGAGTGGTTCGTGCAAGGGACCATCCGCCTATTGTGGTGGGCGGGCTGGCAGGTCGGGCGCGCCGGCGGCGGGAGGATTGGCGTCGAGGTCTTGGATGAGCCGCTTCATCTCGGCGATCTCGCGGACCTGCGCTTCGATGATGCCGTCGGCGAGCTTACGCACGCGGGGATCCCGGATGTGGGCGCGCTCGCTGGTCATGATGGCGATCGAATGATGAGGAATCATCGCCTTCATGTAGGAAACGTCGTCCACGGTCTGCTGGCTCCGGACGAGCCAGAGCGAAGCAGCGAAGACGATGACGCCCGCGATTACGATTCCCGCATTGGCTTTTCGGCTGGGATACATCGCGAGCATGAAGGCGAGCATGATGATGGCCATGACCGCTCCCATCAGCAGCGCCATCCAAGTGCGGGTCTGGCTGTAGAATACGTGGTCCAAGGCGTAGGTGTTGAGGTACATCAGGCCGAACATTACGACCGTCGAGGTAGCGATCATAGCGCCGAAGCGGGCGTAGCTCATCTTCATCCGGTTTCTCCATCATCCATGGGTCATTGGGAGGGGAGGCCCGGGGGCCTCCCCTCGCCTCAGGCCGCCATCGCGCGGCAGCTTTCGGCGAATGCCCGGCAGGCCTTCACGCAGTCCTCAATGCCGCCGACGCGTTCGCAATCAGTGGCGCATTCCGCGCAGATCTCCGCGCATTCGCGGCATAGATGCTTGTGATGCGGAGAACTCATGAGCATGAAATGCGCGGACGTGCGGCAGATCTCGGAGCACGCCGTCATGAGCCTGAAATGCGCGGGCTCAAGGTGCTTTCCTCCGCTCTCCAGACAATGATTCATCGCCATGCCAAAGCAGGTTTGGTAGCAGCGCAGGCAATCGTCGATGCATTTCTGCATGTGTGCGTCCATCTTCATGGCAGTTCTCCAGTCTTGCCGGTCGCCGGGATGGCGACCGCTCTCGCCGGTCATTGTCCGATCGCCGGCCGGATCGTTCCCAGTACGCTCACGCACAGCAGGACCAGGAGGCCGAGCCCCTGTTCGCTGAGGACGTGCGTCCGCAATTTACCACGCCAGACATCGATGCCGCCCGTGCCGCCGCGTCCGGCGGCCTCCAGCGCCGGCACCAGCCAGAACCGGTTGGCCGCCGCAAGCGCGAGCATTCCCGCGAAGAAGGCCAGCTTGGCCATGAGTATCTGCCCGTAGGCGCTGTTCATCAGGCTCGACACCGATCCGACGAGGAGCCAGCTGTTCACCAAGCCGGTGCCGACGAGCGTCGCCACGGCGGCGTAGCCCATGCCGGAGAAACGCATCAGCACCCCGTCGACGTCAACGGCACATGGAGCGGGTTTAATCCCCGCATAGCCGAGCAGTATGAACCCCAGCGGCGCCAGTCCCCCGAGCCACGCGCCCGCGGCGAGGAGATGCGCCGCGTCGGCTGCGATGTGCAGCACGCTCTGCCATCCCTCTTCGATCTGGGCATGGCCCGCACCGGCGAGCGAGGCAAGCAGCCCCGCCGCGAGGGAGGACATCAGGAGATCACGCCACACCGTCGACCGCGACGGCAGCAGAAGCGCGGCTGCGACGATGACGACCGCGAGAACCATCCGCGCCGTCCAAACGACGCCGAAGCCGGTATCATGCAGCACGGACGAGAGAACCTCCGGATCCGCGACGTCCGCGAGAGCGCCGCTCATGTTGGCCACGGAGAAGCAGAACCATGCGAGACCGCTGATCAGAGCGAGGAGCGCCGACCACGACAGGACCTTGCCCCTCCAGCGGCCGAGCATCTCAGGCTCGGCGCCCGCGTAGGCATAGGCGTAGAGCGGAAAAAACGCCGCCCCGGCCAGCGTGGTCGATGCCGCATAGTGCAGGAAACGTGCGACGACGAGCCCGAGATCGATCATCAGCGCGTCACGCCGAAGGAGTAGCTGCCCTTCACCTTGTGTGTGTCGTCGGACACCGCGTGCCATTCGACCTTGTAGTCGCCGGGCGCCAGCTCATCCTTCAGGGGCACGATCATCAGCTTCTTGTTGGTGGGATCGGTCGTCGCCTTTCCGGTCGCGACCGCCTTTCCGGCCTGGTCCTTCAGTTCGATCCCGGAGAATTGCGGGATGACGCTCTCGTTGAACAGGATTCGGATCTGCTTCGGCGAAGGAGACGACTTCCCTGCGGCGGGTTCCGCCGATTGGAATTCGGGGTGGGCGTACGCGACGCCGGTGCCGAAGGTTGTGACGATCAGCGTGACGGCGGCTAACGAGGTCTTCTTGAACATTGGTATTCCTTCGGTGATGCAGAGTTGGTGTGCGGATTTCAGTGGACGTCCAGAACGAGCATGAGGCCTCCGCCGCCCTTCTCTTCGACGTTGTTGTTGGCGGTGTGGTGGGGGATATGGCAGTGCACCAGCCACTTGCCTGGCCTTCGCGCGGTCCAGACGACGTCGTAGCGCTGGCCCGGCCCGACGTTGACGGTGTCCGCCTGGTATTTCGCGCTCTCGTTCAGCGTCACTCCGTCCACGGCCACGACTTGGAACGGGCCGCCGTGGACGTGCATCGGATGCACGAAGTTGTTGTTGGTGCCGATGAAGCGGATCTTGATGGTCTGGCCGACCTTCATCGGAACGGTATCGGTCGAGGGATACGCCTTGCCGTTGATGGTGAAGTAGTTGGGCAGCGCACCTTCCATCAGCATGGCGGGAAACGTCCGCCACTCCCGCTTCAGCCATTCCTGAAGCTGGACCGTGTAGTCGATGTCGGCCTTGGCCTCCGCCGACGGATCCTTTGGCGAGATCAGCAGCGCGCCGTAGAGCCCGAGCGCCTGCTGTCGGTCCGGATGGTCGTGGCTGTGGTAGAAGTAGGTCCCGCTCTGGGCGACGTCGAATTCGTAGGTGTAGGAACCGCCCGGGGGGACGGGATCCTGCGTGACCTTCGCCGGTCCGTCCATTTCGTTGGGAACGATCAGACCGTGCCAATGCACCGTCGTGCTTTCCGGAAGAGCATTGTGGAAATTGATCCGGACGTGCTCGCCCTCGGTGAGCTGGAGCCGCGGCCCGGGCACCTGGCGGTTGTACGCGTATGCGTCGACCGCGACGTTCGGCAGGATGTTCCAACGGATGATCGAAGCCTCGATGTCGAAGACCTTGATGCCGTTCTCGACGCGGGGCTGGAGGACCTGGTCGCCCTTCGCGTCGGGCGGAGCCGTGTACGTTACCTGCCTGGGCTTCACCGCGGCCATGTCCTTCATGGCCTCGCCGGGCAGGTCGAACGTGTTGATCATTCCGGGCGGCATGATCGCGCCATCGACATCGCGGGCGCTCAGGCCCAGATTCACCGAAAACCCCGGAACGATCATCCCGGATATGAGCAGAAATCCCGTGACGCCCGCGAGCGCGGCCAGCTGAGGGCGCGTGGCATCGCCGCCCATCGCATGGCCGCCGCCTTCTTTCATCTTGCCGTGGTCCATTCCCTCCATAGCGGGCATCGCTGCATGACTTGCGTGGGCTTTCGATGCCTTGCCGGCGCGTACCGTCATCAGGCCATGCTTGATCTTCTTCTTCACCATCCAGACGT
>CAYVDY010000684.1:0-3652 GCA_964450255.1 uncultured Candidatus Solibacter sp.
ATGGTCTCCAGTTGCTCGTTACGGTCTCTGATAATCGCCCACGCCTTTTCCATCGAACGCCAACTCAAAGGCGTCGACGCGATCTTCCGGCGAGTGTTCAACTAACTGAACGCCCGGTGTGACAGTTTGCTATGCAACGTGTTTCAAAATTCAAGGTTCGGATTTCATGTTTTTGGGTTAGACTGTTCTCGGGTAAGGAGATGTCCCCGTCCGGACCCGAACACTCATGATTGAGACCAGGAAGCCCGAAAGAAACGGCAAGCGCCTCCCTCGGAGAAGCCCGGGAATGGCGCGCGTTCTGCTCGCGGACGATAATCCGACCTCCCGATTGACACTCCAAACGGTTCTTGAGGCCGGAGGATACCGCGTCGACTCCGCCGCTTCCGCGGCCGAAGCCGTGGGCCTCCTCGATCAGTCAGAGTACGAACTGGTACTCTCAGACTTGTCGATGGAATCCCCGGAAGCCGGCCTGAAGGTCCTCGCCCATGCGCGGCTGAAGTCCTACGGCCCCGCCACCGCCCTCGTCACGTCCTGGCAAGGTGCTTCCGACCCGAAGCACACGCACAACTCCGAGATGTTCATCGAACCTGAGAACTTGCCCGAACTTCTCGGCCAAGTGGCATCCCTCATCGGCTCCCGTGCCTCCCGCCGTGTCGCCCGCTCCCTACGCGGAGCCTGACAACCCCTTCACCACCCCCTCGTATTGATCCAACGCTCCGCCAAAGAAGTGGTCCCGCGCTTCAACCCAGTGCATTTCCTTCGGCCCCCATAAACGCTCGTACCATGCTTGTAGTTCTTTCTTCGGACCAAATTCGTCGTTTGTCGAATGAATGAAGACCCTCCGCAGCGGACAGCGCTCCAGAATCTCAAACTGCCGGTACACGGTCGGGAAGCCCACTAGGATCACCCGCCGGGCGCCAGTCCAGGACTGCACAGCTACCCGGGAGCCGAAGCTGAAGCCGGCCACGGTCAACGGCAAATCCGGATACCTAGCCTGCAGAACCGCCTTGGCTGCCTCGGCGTCCGCCACTTCCCCCACCCCGTCGTCGTGCACGCCCTCGCTGAGATTCACCCCGCGGAAGTTGAACCGCAGCGTCACGCAGCCTGAGGCGCGCAACCCCCGTGCCAACCGGTGAACCACTTTGTTGTGCAGTGTGCCGCCATGCAGCGGATGCGGATGACACACCAGAGCCGCCTCGCGCGGCGCCCCTCCCTCCGGCTCCTCCAGAATCGCTTCCAGACGCCCCGCCGGTCCGGCGATGAAGAACGACTCGATGCGCCGCGCCATCGCTCAGTTGCTGCGGTAGTTCGTGAACTGGACGTCGATCCCGAAGTCCTGCCCGCGCAACGCCGCAATGATCTCCTGCAGCGAATCGCGATCCTTGCCGGCCACACGCACCAGATCGCCCTGAATCGAGGCCTGCACCTTCTTCTTCGAGTCCTTGATGAACTTCACGATCTCACGGCACTTCTCCGTGGAAATTCCGCTCTGCAGCGTGATCTCCTGACGCACGCTCGATCCGCCCGCGCCTTCGATCTTGCCGTACACCAGGTTCTTCAACGGCACCTGACGCTTCACCAGCTTGCTTTGCAGAATCTCGAGCACAGCCTTGATCTGGAAGTCGCCCGACGAGCGCAGATTGACCTTCAGGTCCTTCTCGTTCAGCTCAATGCTGCTCTTGGAGTCCTTCAGATCGTAGCGCTGCGTGATCTCCTTCATGGCCTGCTGGATGGCATTGCTCACTTCGGGCATTTCGACCTTGGAGACGATATCAAACGTATTTTCTGGCATCGATCCAATTGTAGTATGGGCGGTGTACCATGAACATCGTGAAAACCTACGTACTGGCCACCCTTCTCGCGGCCTGCCAAACCCTCCTGGCCGCGCCGCCGGGGAAACTCGCACCCAAGCCGCTGTTCCGCGATCCAGTGCACGACGGCGCAGCCGATCCGGTGCTGGTGTGGAACCGCGCGCAGAAGAGCTGGTTCATGCTCTACACAAATCGCCGCGCCGACGTCCAGGGCGAGCCCGGCGTCTCGTGGGTGCACGGCACCCGCATCGGCATCGCCGAGTCCACCGATTCCGGCGCCACATGGAAGTATCGCGGCACGGCCAGTATCGACTACGGCAAGCCGGACTACTCCCACTGGGCGCCTGACGTCATCGATGACGGCAAGACCTATCACATGTTTCTCTCCGTCGTGCCCGGCACCTTCGCGGACTGGAACGCACCGCGGGAGATCGTCCATCTCACCAGCCCCGACCTGGTCCACTGGAACAATGCGACCAAGCTGGAGTTGGGGTCGGACCGCGTGATCGATGCCACCGTCATCCGCCGCGACAACGGCACATGGCGCCTCTGGTACAAGGACGAGCGCGACAAGAGCCACATCCACTTCGCCGACAGCCCCGATCTCTTCAAATGGACTCGAACCGGCGTCGCTATTGATGATCGCTCGGGCGAGGGAGCCAAGGTGTTTCGATGGAAGGATCGCTTCTGGATGATCACCGACATCTGGAAAGGCATCGCCGTCTATAGCTCAGACGATGCAAAGACGTGGAAGGCCCAGCCCGGCCTGCTGCTTGCCGAGCCTGGCAAGACACCGACCGACCGCGCGAAAGGGCAGCACGCCGATGTCGTCGTCAGCAACGGCCGAGCATTCATCTTCTACTTCACGCATCAGGAGGGCGCGGACGCCAAACCCGGCGAGCCGAACTGGCGCCGCCGCACCGTGCTTCAGGTGGCGGAGTTGAACTTCGGCGGTGGACAGATCACTTGCGACCGTGACGTGCCCACGTACGTCTATCTCGCGCAGCCCTGATGTCAAACCAGCAGCGTGAGTTGATCCCCTTCCCTCATCACTAACGCCTGTTTGAGCCGGACCGTGGCCACACGCGCCGTGCGCTGCACGTCATGCGGCAGGCTCCGTCCGTTGAGCTTCGCCGATGAGGCCTGCGCCGTGGCCGGCAGATCGACGCTCTGCAGTGACAGACTGCCATATTCGAGCTGAAGCGAAAGGCTCGTGCCTGTGGCCTGCCTGGTCAACGTGACGCTGCCCCATCCAGAGCCGGTGGACCAGAAGCAGCGGAAAGCAGACGCCGTCGATTTCGGATGAAGCGAGACGCTTCCGCGGGCGCCGTGATACTGGAATCCGCTCAGCGACAAAATACCGGACCACGCCGCCATCGCCCGCGCATAGTGGTGGCCGCACTCGGCCTCATCCCAAGGGTTCCGACGTTCGCCGTCGTACCGGCGGCGGATGTCTGCAATGCACTCCACGCCCTGCTGCACCATGCCGGCGTTGATCATCGCGATGGCGGCGCTGTACTCGAATCCGGTCATAACCTCGGCGTAATACGGGAACGGAATGTGCGGGCGGTCAGCCTTGCCGTAGTCGCATATCACCATGGCGGTTTCATCGTTCAGCGCAAAGGTGCGCTGCACGCTGTCGTGCTCGAACATGTCGCGCTTGCGGTTGTACTTGTAGATGGATTCCAGCGTCGTGCGAATGTGTTTCGGATCCAGCAGCGGCCCCAGTCCCGCAGTATCGGCGACATACTGGCCGACGAGCTGATCCACCAGGCATCCTTCGCCCACCTGAAATTCGGGCTGTTCCGTGTTCTCCGATCCCATCGTGCTCATCAGCGAGG
>CAYVDY010000685.1:0-3640 GCA_964450255.1 uncultured Candidatus Solibacter sp.
AAGGCGACTGACGGGGTGGCGCGGCAGGCAGCCAATCAGGCTTTGACGTGGGAGCCGGACCTGGGAGACGCACACGCGGCGCTGGCCTGGGTGAAGCAATTCGCTGAGTGGGATTGGGCTGGTGCGGACAGCGACTATAAGCGGGCGCTGGCTCTCGCGCCAGGAAACGCCACAGTGATTAGCCACGTGGCGATCCTGGCCAGATCGCTGCTCATGCTTGGGATGGCCGTTGAACCGTGGAGTGGAGCGGCCGTTTCTGCACTGGCAGGCTGTATCGTCAGCCCCTAGCGCTACTTTCCTGCGCTTGATGCGACAACGGTTGGAAGTACTTGCAGTAGAGGCAGATGGAGCGACGCTTCGTATATACCACCGGGTCAATTGAGGACAGGCATTGCGCTCAGCGCCTCGGCGAGGGTAGGAAAGTCCCGTTAGTGGGGCGAATGGCCAATCCGAAGACCAAATGCCAACCTCAAGCTGAATCCTCAACTGGACCGTGCTCGAACTGTTGATTCTCCTAACCGGCTGAGCCACGAGAAGGTTTCACGCCAGTTCCCACGTTTCGTCGCATCCGGAGCCCTTCGTGCAAAGAAGACGTCATAATTCAGCGATGCTTGGAACTGGTCCTCCCGCCGAGTTACGGGCGTTGCTGCCACAGCGCCTCGGGATGGGCTTGCCATCTACAGTAGAGAAGCACGTAATGCAGTGACGACCAGCAGACTCCTGCATCGAAACGACAGATACTTGTTCACCGGACTGCGGAGGTCAGGCCAGTCTCCAGCCATGAGCGTGGGGTGCAGGAGGGTAATGGAGCGCGTGGGGTGCTGCGACACCTGTCTTTTTATGGCCAGGGTCCCGTTCTATGTCCCCAAGATCCGGCAGGAATCTGACAATCACCGAGACGCGGCGATTTGAGGAGGCGAGTGGTTCCGTGGGCTTCCTCAACCTGCGGTCGGCAAATCCTCTGACCTGAGCCACGCGTTCAGGGGCTAGCCCTTTCTCGACCATCAGCCGGCGCGCTGCGTTTGCCCGATCGGATGAGAGTTCCCAGTTGCCGAATCCGTTCGGCAAGCCGAATGGGTGGCCGTCGGTGTGGCCCTCCAGCACGATATCATTAGGGAGTTGGCTCAATTGCACGCCGAGTTCGGCCAGGACCTGAGAACCCAGGGTGGTCGGATCCGGTCTGCCCTTCTCAAAAAACGTGGAGTTCTCTGCCTCCATCAACTCCACACGCAGCCCTTCCTCCGTCACGGTGATCTCCACGAACTCCCTGAGCTTCTCGAAATCCTTGATTTCTTTCTTCATCGCGGCTTCGATCTTCTTCTTGAGCTTGTCCATGTCCTGCAGTTGAACGGTCATGCCTTCACCCGTTCCCGACTTCGTGCTCCCAACCATCTTCCCGGCCCCTTTGGGGTCCCGGAAATACCCGCCTACCGCGACCTGGACTTTCTGGCTGGAGTTCAGAAGCCAGAGCACGATGAACAGGGCCATCATGGCGGTGACGAAGTCCGCATATGCCACCTTCCAGGCCCCACCATGGTGGCCGCCATGGCCTTTGACCTTCTTGATGATGATGATGGGTTCCTGCGATTGTGAAGACATGGTGAGGTGGTTTCCTACTCAGCTTTCCGGAAGGACTTGCCCATCTCCTCATAAGTCGGACGAAGGTGATTCGGAATGTTGCGGCGCGCCGTTTCGACTGCAATCAGGGGCGCAATGCCCTTAGTGAACGAGGCCACGCCCCGGCGCAAAACTTGGTAATAGTGAGCCTCGTGTTCATTGATCTTCGTAAGGTTAGCAGCCAGCGGACCGACGAAGCCGTAACAGAGCAGAATCCCAAGGAACGTGCCGACCAAAGCTGCCGCGACCTTGTGACCAACCTCTTCGGGCGGGCCGCCTAACGAGCCCATTGTGATCACCACTCCAAGCACTGCCGCGACAATGCCCAAGCCGGGCAGGCTGTCGGCCACGGTGGAGAGGGCATCCACAGGCACCTGGCGCTCGTGCTGCCCCACTTCCATATCGGCCTCCATGATCTGATCGAGGTCGTGGTGCCCCACTGTTCCACTTGAAAAGGTTCGGATGGAATCGCAGATGAAGTGCAGGGCTTCCCGGTCGGCCAGGAGTTTCGGATACTGGGCAAACACCTGACTGCTTTTGGGATCCTCCACGTCAGCCTCGGCCGCAGCCGAACCGACTTTCCTAATGTGCACGAACAGGTCGTATAGAAGCTTGAGTGTTTCGAGAAAGTACACCTTGGTGTACTTACTGCCGGTCACTGTCTTAGGGATCGACTTCAGAATCTGGACAATCACATGGGAGGGGTTCGCGACCAACAGAGTTCCCAGTGCGGATCCGCCAATGATCAGTAGCTCCGCCGGTTGGAACAGAACCAGCAGGTTGCCATGTTCGAGCAGGTACCCGCCAACGATGGCCCCGGTTACCACTAGAATTCCAATAATAACGAGCATCGATTCCAACTCCTCCAGTCTCGTCAGGCCAAGTCAGGCCAGGACCAGCCGACCCCATCAACCAGCGACCATCATGGGCGGACTCTCTCTACTGTCGTGCCAGCGATGTGGCTTAACTCCTCGACTAATACATTCGGCTCGACTGGCTTGCTTACCAGGGAATCCAGCGCACTCGCCAGCAGTCGCTCCACTTTGCATCCTTCGGTATCGCGGGAGAGGCCTACGATCGGGATGTGACGATGCAGCGTATCCTGCCGCAAGGTCCGCAGCACTTCGTCTCCAGCATCCGCATCCAGGTCCACGACCGCGACGTCGAAGCGGGAGTCCCGGATGTGCCGGTTGGCTTCTAAAGCGGAGCCCGCCACGCTGACACTGTGGAAAGGAGTGCGGCCGCGGACCGCGTTCCGCATGAGATCGCGCTCGCGGACTGATTCGACGTAGATAAGAAGTGACAGTGGCATGTTGCCTTTCCTGGGCACACCATCTATCGAAGATACGTCGGTGGAATTTGAGCATAATCACGCCTACTTGCCCCGGCGGGGTTCCGGATTCGTCAGACGGTAGACGTAGGCCAGCACCTCGGCGACCGCCCGGTAGAATTCGTGTGGAATCTCCTGCCGGATCTCCACCGCCTTGTAGAGGGCACGGGCGAGGGGCGGGTTCTCGATCACCGGTACCTGGTGACGTGCGGCAATCTCCTTGATCCGTAGCGCAATCAGGCCGCGGCCCTTGGCGACAACGCGCGGCGCCGGGCTGCTGCCGTGGTCGTATCGCATGGCAACCGCATAGTGAGTGGGGTTCACGATCACGGCGGTGGCGGTTTCCACATCCTTGAACATCCGAAGGCGCCGCATCTCCCTTTGCAGGCGCCGCATGCGCATCTTGACCAACGGATTGCCGTCCGTCTCCTTCATCTCGTCGCGAACTTCCTGTTTGGTCATCTTCATGGCCTGGAAATGGCGCCGGAACTGGCGGGCGTAGTCGACCAGCCCCATGATCAGCAGGACTCCCGCCCCCTTCCAAAGTAGATCCATGACCATTTCGCGGGCCGCGCTCAGGCCAGATGTGATGTCGGTCATCGAGAGGAGGATTACAGGCTGGAGCCGCGTCACCACAAGCCAGAACATCATGCCACTGAAGATCACCAGCAGCACGCGTGCGCTCAGTGTTGC
>CAYVDY010000686.1:0-3638 GCA_964450255.1 uncultured Candidatus Solibacter sp.
GAGAGCCGGTAGACGCCCGCGGCCAGCGTCTCGATGGGGCCGGCCCTGGCGTTGCCGAGTTGGTTGCCGGCCAGCGGGGCGGTTGCGCTGTAGACGCGCCCGGCTGTAGCGTTGACACCGGTCTCGCCGGGATCGGCGAATGTCGCGGCCAGGGTGACCGTGGACCCGGCCGGAGCCCAGGTTGGCGTCCCCGTATCCACCGCCGCGTTGTAGCCGGCTAGCGCGATCTGCGTGGAGACGGACGTTTGGTTGGGTACCAGCAGGCCGGACGTCTTGCCCGCCCGCAAAATCGCCGGATACGCCAGGCCCGCCGTGAACGCAATGGCACGCACGCGGTAAGGCCCGCCGGCCGGCACAGCCATCGCCAGTGTAGCGGCGGAGACGCCGGAGGTCACGTCCTTTGCATATCGCAGCGGCGCTGCCAGTCCGCCCTCATCCACCACCGCCACCACGCGCGTGGCGGCACTCGGAATGGCGGACACCTGGAGGTTGATCGTTTGCGCACAACTCCAGCCGTGCAGCAGAACGACGAGCAGTGCCAAGAGTAGTGAGCGGGCTGCCAACGAACGCGCTCCCGATTGCGGCACGAGGGCACAAAGCGGCGCGCGTTACGGCGAAGCGGCGGCGCATTCAGGAGACCCTGTGGGTCTCCCTTTTATTGCTATCACAATTCGAGGCTGGTGTCCGATACGGCTTCCCGATCCCGCACGCCGATCAGATACAGAATGCCGTCCAGCCCAAGCGACGACAGCGACTGCCGGGCGCTGGCGCGCACCATCGGCTTGGCCCGGAACGCAATGCCGAGCCCGGCCAGGCGCAGCATCGGCAAATCGTTGGCGCCGTCGCCCACGGCGATAACCTGCTCCAGACTCAAATTCTGTTCCGCCGCCAGTTGCCGCAACAGCGCAGCTTTCCGCGCTCCATCGACGATCTCGCCCGTCACTTCGCCCGTCACGCGCCCGTCGCGGATCTCCAACTCATTGGCGTGCAGATGATCGATGCCGAGCCGCTGTTGCAGCACTCGCCCGAAGAACGTGAAGCCGCCGGAGAGAATTGCAGTCTTGTAGCCCAGCCGCCGCAGCGTGCCGGTAAGCCGCTCCGCGCCCTCGGTCAGCGGGATGCGCTGCAGAACCGTCTCCAATGCCGACTCCGGCAGCCCCTTCAAAAGTCCCACGCGCCGTCGAAAGCTCGCCTGAAAACCGAGTTCCCCGCGCATGGCGGCTTCGGTGATAGCCGCCACCTGATCGCCCACACCGGCCTCCCGCGCCAACTCGTCGATGACCTCCCCCTGGATCAGCGTCGAGTCCATATCAAATGCCACGAGACGCCGGTTCCGCCGCCAGATGGAGTCGTGCTGAAACGAGATGTCGATCTCCCCGCCCGAAGTGAGCTCTGCAAGGCTGGTGCGCAAACCATCCTCATCCACGCCCGCCCCGCTGGCGCTGAACTCCGCGCAAAACCGCCCGGCGACCTCCAGAGGACAACGCGATGACAGCCGGTCGATGCGGTCGATGTTGACGTTCGCCCCGGCCAGGACTCCGCTCACCGCCGCGATCTGCGCGGCGTCGATCACCGGCCCCAGCAGCGTGATGATGAATCGCTGCTTGGATTGCGCAGCCACCCAGGCGCCATACTCCTCCGCCGAGGAGGCTGAGAACTTGATGGTAACGCCCAGCGAGTGCGCTTCCAGCAGCAGTTCCGTCAGCAATGCCGACGACCGCATCTCGTCCGTCAATTCAATCAGGATGCCCAGCGCCAACCCATCATGGATGACGGCCTGCCCGATGTCGAGCACCCGAACGTTGTGGCGGCCCAGAATGGACGTCAACGCGTGGGTAAGCCCGGGCTTGTCATGGCCTGAGACGTGGATCAGCAGGGCGCTGGACGCGCCAGAGGTGGGCATATGTTCCTAGTCTAGCGGAGTGATCAGCTCGCGGGTCTGAAGTCGGGCTGCCTTCCGTGCTAGCTTTGAGACATTGTGATCTGATTGTAGAACTAATTCAAATGCGCTTCAGTGGCATTCCCGAACTGCTGACTGCCTTTATCGTCTGTGGAGTTTTCCTGGTGCCCTCCTGCCACATTGCCAGGAAAGCGGGATATCCCGCCTGGTATGGCCTCGTGATGTGCATCCCGGGGCTCAACTTATTGGCCTTGTGGTGGTTCGCTTTTTCCCAGTGGCCGAGCCACCGCCGGCCCTGACGCGCGCCGCGCCTACACCCGCAGGAACCACCCCTTGCGGTGCAGCCCCCACGCCACACCGAACATCAGCAGCGTATAGCTCAGCGCGAACAGCAGCGACGCATTCACGGGTGATGCGACAGCCAGAAAAACACTGGAGTAGATCCGCTCATGCCAATCCAGCATATGCAGCGTCTCTGCAAGAATCTCCGACACCATATAGATCGCGATCGCATTGCTGCCCAGCACTACGAAGGGCCGCGCGATCCCCTTCCACCCCAGGTGATCGATGCACCAAACGCAGATCGCAAACACGACGAAATCCAAACCGGCCATGAAAAGCGTGAAGGAACTAGTCCACAGCTTCTTGTTAATGGGCAGCCACACATCGCAGATCAGCCCGGCGGCGATCAGCAGATTCCCAGCGAAAAACAGCCAGGCGGTCCGCTCAGCCAGCGTCTTCTTGAGTCTCAGGATATGCGCCGCCATCACCCCCAGCAGCGCGGTGGCAATCGCCGGCAGCGTGCTGACGATCCCCTCGGGATCCCAGGTCTTCGTGCCCTTGTAGTTGTGCACGCCCAGCACGGTGCTGTCGATATAGTGCGCGAAGTTTCGCTCCACATCCAGGAATCCGGAGCCCACACCGGGCACCGGAGCGTAGAACATGATCAGCCAGTAGGATCCAAGCAGCCCGATGATCCACAGGATCTGCGCGCGGATCGACGAGGTCAGCCAGATCGCCGTCGCCACGACGTAGCAGATGGCGATCCGCTGCAGCACGCCCAGTATCCGCTGCGTCGAAAGATCGAAGTGAGGGTACCCATACACCAGCAGACCCAATCCGAAGAGAATCGCGCCCCGGCGCAGCGCCTGCATCATCAACTGCCCGTGCGATGCCCCGGCCGCCGAGCGTTTCGATAGCGCCAGCGTCATGGCCAAGCCCACGATCCAGAGGAACGACGGGAACACCGTGTCCGTCAACGTCCAGCCGTGCCATTCCGCATGGTTCAGCACGCCATAGGACACGGGCCCGCCCGCATCGTTGACCAGCACCATCAGCGCCATCGTCAGGCCCCGGAAGGCGTCGAGCGAGACCAGTCGCTCGGAGGTGGGTGTCTTATTCATAACGCAACGTTTCTACGGGCGTAATCTTCGTGGCGGCGCGGGCAGGATACAGCGTCGCCGCCAGAGACACCAGCAACGCCGTGGCGATGATCCAAAGTGCATCCCACGGGTTCGCCTCGAATGGAACATACGAGAGCGAGTACAGCTCCTCATCCAGCGGAATCCACTGATAATGGCCAGCCAGAAACGACAAGCCATAGCCCAGCACCAGCCCCAGCACAATCCCCGCCGAAGCGATCATCAGTCCCTGGCTGATGAAGATCCGACACAACTCCGCGCGCCGTACACCCATCCAAAACACGCCGAGAACGCCCCCCCCGCTCACCAACACCCGC
>CAYVDY010000687.1:0-3629 GCA_964450255.1 uncultured Candidatus Solibacter sp.
CCGGTCTTCAAACCCGGCGCCTATGATGTCTTTGTCTCGGTGGGAAGCAAGACCGGGACGCCTGGGATCGCGCTGCCGCTTCCTGACAACGATGGACACCGGCGATACCGGTTGGGCAGGATCGTCGTTCGATAGTCGAGCACGTGTCGAACTACCGCCTGGACTATCGGACCAGCGCCGACGCCCGATCCACTTCGGCCGCAAAGGCCTCCAGCGCCGCGGCGGTACGGCCGATCTGGTGGTCTGCCTCCTTCCAGTAGCGCTGTTCCAGAGCCTCGCGGATGCCGGGCAAAGTCTTCACGCCGTAGCCGGTGTAGTAGCCGGGGGCGTAGATCATGTGACGGAACCATGGGCGGCGCGGGAGACCCTCTTCGCGGGTCAGAACGCGCTCGGTTCGCATCAGGATCTGGTCCAGCGCTTTCGCTTTCTCCAGCGGAAGTTGGGACACATTCAAGGCGGCGAAGGCTCTTGTGCTGGCTTGGAGCTTCGTCAATGCGTTCTCCAGCGGGGCGAAGTTCAGGAACGGGACGGGGTCCTGAGGCTTGGGCGCAATGAACACCTGGCGGGGATCTGCCGCGAGTTTCAGGGCTCCGCTGTGGATGAGCTGGTTTCGCTTCTCTGTCTGGGTGCGGAGGTCGTCGGCCAGCTTCTTCACTTCGGCGGCATAGCGGGTGACGGTCCGGGTGAAGCTGTCCACGCGCAGCGGCAACACGTCCGCGTTGGCGAGGCGCAGAGTCAGGCGGCCGCCCAACTGCACGGTGGCGAGCATGTACTGGAAATCGGGATCTTCGAACTTCACGACGTGGTCGTAGGTGTCGTAGTTGGAATGGTAGCTGCCGGAACTGGACCCTTCGCCGCCGAAGCCGATGTTGAGGCTGGCGATGCCGAGGTGATCGACGAAGGCGGTGTAATCCGAGCCCGAACCCAGCGCGCTGATGCTCAGCTCCGCGCTGGCTGGCTGCCCTGCCACGGCCTGGGCGGCCTTGGCGCGTTCCAGCGAGGTCACCCTGGTTTGCGGATCGGTCACGTCGCGCGCGGCCTGGCTGGCCAGCGTCTCCAGGGTGTGCGAGCCGCCGATGCGCACGAAGCCGCGCGAGGTGGCGTCTGAGTTCACGTAGACGGCTGCGTGCCGCTTCAACTCTTCGGCATGGAACTCAGCCCATTCGGTGGAGCCCAGCAGCGCGGGCTCCTCGCCATCCCAGGCGCAGAAGATCAGCGTGCGCTTGGGCTTCCAGCCGGTCTTGGCCAGTTCGGCGATGGCGCGCGCCTCCTCCATCACGGCCACCATGCCGGTGAGCGGATCGGAGGCGCCGAAGACCCAGGCGTCGTGGTGATTGCCGCGCAGGATCCACTCGTCTGGCCGCTCGCTGCCCCTCATGCGGGCGATGACGTTGTGGGTGGGCGCGAGCTGCCAATCGAATTCGAGCTTGAGGTGGACGGCGGCCGGGCCGGGGCCGACGTGGTAGGTGAGCGGGAGCGCGCCGCGCCATCCGGCCGGGGCCACTGGGCCGCCCAGCGCCCGCAGGAGCGGCTCGGCGTCGCCATAGGAGATGGGCATGACCGGGATTTTGGTGAGGGTGGCGGCGGACTTGTATTCGGGCCGTTTGAGGTCCTTGGTGGCGCCTACGCCGGGCGAGAGCGGGTCGCCAGGATAGGTAGGCATGTCCATGACGCTGCCGCGCTGCGCGCCATCCCTGGGCCGCCAGCCGCCCTTCGGATACACGTCGCCCATCCAGTAGCCGTCGTCGCGGGGATCGGAGTAGATCAGGCAGCCGATGGCGCCATGCTCGGCGGCGACCTTGGGCTTGATGCCGCGCCAGGAGGCCCCGTAGCGGGCGAGAACGATCTTACCCTTGACGTCTATGCCCATCTGGGCGAGCTTGTCGTAGTCGTCCGGCAGGCCGTAGTTGACGTAGACGAGCTGGCCGGAGACGTCGCCGTCGATGGAGTAGGCGTGATACACCGGCAGGCCGCCCTGGGTCATTGCCGATGACTCGTCGCCTTCCACGGCGGGCTCGCCGAGTTTCGCGGTGAACTGGCCCGGCGCGGTCATCTCCAGCAGGCGCGTTTTCGGGGTGGGGAAGAGGGGATAGAAGGTTTCGATTTCGGTCTCGTAGCCCCAGCTCTTGAACTGGGCGGCGATGAACTCGGCGACCGCGCGGCTGCCGGGCGAACCCACGTGGTGGGGCTTGGCCGAAAGGTGCTTGAGCCACTGCTGGAGGTTCTGGCGTTCCAGCTTGGCATCGAAGTCCTTTTCGAGGGCGAAC
Source organism: uncultured Candidatus Solibacter sp. (assembly GCA_964450255.1). GTDB lineage: Bacteria > Acidobacteriota > Terriglobia > Bryobacterales > Bryobacteraceae > Paludibaculum. The sequence goes on from CAYVDY010000687.1 coordinate 2,268, forward strand.
TGATGCCGGGCGGTATCGGCGGAGAAGCCGGCGAGCGGTTTCTCAGGAGCCTGGGCGGAAAGGAGGAGCGTGGATACAAGTAGGGCCAGGGGTCGCGTCATGGGATTGAGTTCATTATGACTCGGAAATGGAATCACCGGCCTGATGCCGCATTGCTGCGAGTGGGATCGGGCCCGAAACCTCTTGACAGGGTGTAATGGATGCATTACATTAGAATGTAAGGGAAACATGACACAAGCCAGAGGCTACTCACCCATTCTCCTGCCAATCGTTCTACTCTTGGCGGGCCTCTGGATCATTCACATCATGGTTCGCGGCGAACAGGTGGCGGGCAACGCGGTACGCCTCACGCTGCTTGCTGCGCTCGCGATTACTCTAGTCGCGTTTGTCTTCGCATGGTGGCAAACCATGACCCGCCTGGACGAATTTGAACGGCGAATTCACTGGGAAGCCCTGATGCTCGCGTTTCCGGTCGCGTTCATCGGGTTGTTTCTCATCGGATTCCTGCGCGCCGAGGGCTTCTTCTCCACCCTCGACTCCAGAGATCTTCCTCTGGTGATGGTCGGGAGCTACCTGCTCGGGCTCTTCCGCGCCCGGCGGAGGTACCGGTGAAGAGCCTTGTTCGCGAGCTGCGCATGGCGCGAGGTTGGACGCAGGAAGAACTGGGTAGCAAAGTGGGCGTGTCGCGACAGGCCATCATCGCCATTGAATCCGGAAAGTACGACCCAAGCCTCCCGCTCGCGATCAAGCTGGCCCGCGCACTCCGAAAGCCGGTGGAGGGCATCTTTATTCTAGAGGACGCCGCCCCGAAGCCCTAGCGGCCCGGGGCAGACGTACATCCCAGGGTTGGCGGCTGGCCCGCGTCGAACTTCAGAATCTCAGGCCGCCATCGGATCAACTTTGCTGGTGCCGGTGATCCATGCAGCGCAGCGTAGAGTGCCAGGAGTATGATCCACACAGCGAAGCGTCGCCGTTGGCATCAACCCGCTGATTTCCGCCGTCACCCGCCATCTCGTCGCATCCATGCGCGCTGCGTGGGAATCCCAACGGTCGCCGCTTCGGGTGCCGTCACTACCAGCGGCACGGAATCCTCTTGACTGACCGGAGGAACCCGCTTATTATGTCCGTGACGGATATAGTCATGGGCAAGCAAACTCCTGCAGACTCAGAACCGCTTTCGCAGCCGGTGTTTCATATCCTACTTGCCCTGACGGATGAGGAGCGCCACGGATACGGCATCATGCAGGACATCGCCCGGCAAACCAACGGCACGCTTCATCTTGGACCGGGGACTCTTTACGGCTGTCTAAAGCGGATGCTGACGGCGAGTCTGGTGGAGGAATCGGATAAGCGGCCGGACCC
>CAYVDY010000688.1:0-3620 GCA_964450255.1 uncultured Candidatus Solibacter sp.
GGGATGGCGCGGCGCTGCGGTGACCCCTGGGACATGGTCACCGACTCGCCGTGGGCAAAGGCGAAGTCGGTGCGTCTGCGCTGGGTGAAGGACGACCAGCGGCGCATCACCTACAAGGACATTCCGGGCAACGACAACTCGCCCACGGTGAAAGGTGGCAGTCCGGTGGGCGGAATCGGCGTGCCTCGTGACGGCCTCCCGGATCGCGCCTCCTTTCTGATCCGTTGGGCAAGCTCTCTGCCGGTGCGGCAGGCCAAAGCGCTCTACAAACAGCGGGACGAGAAGCTCGATGGGGCACGGTTGAATGAGCTGATCGGCGCGCCGGAGACCGACTACGTCCTGGAAATCTACGGTGTGCCTGCGGAGATCGCGCATCTCGGCACCGGCAGTGTGGAGTTGGTGGTGACGCGTTCCGCCTACCTGCGCACGAAGTCCGGCAAGGTGCTTCGCTCCAACCGCGTGGAGGCCCAACTGCACTCGACGTCGATGACGATCATGGTCCATTTTCCGCGGACTGCGCCGCTGGAGTTAAGCGACGACGAGGTGGAATGCTATGCCGACCTGCAAATCTTCGAGGTGAAGGAGAAGTTCAAGCTCAGCTCGATGACCTATCTGAATCACCTGGAGCTCTGAGCAGGCGCACGCCAGATGTGCAGCGGATCCGGCTTGCCGGCGGCGTCGATGACCAGGACATTCTCCAGCGACGGCAATGCCAGCTTCCTGATGTGGTTCTCACCCTGCGCCGAGACGTACAGGTGGGCGCCGGCGGGATCGATGATCATGCCCTCCGGGCGCTGTCCCACCGCTACACGCTTCACTTCGAGAAAGGCCTGAGGGTCCAGCACGGCCACTTCGCCAGAGAGGATCAGGCTGGTGAAGAGCCGCTTGCCGTCCGGGGAGAGCCGTACCCGCGCCGGACCGCCGGGCACGCCGAGACGGCGGCGGATGGTGTTGGCGACGGCGTCGATCCAGATGATCTCGTTGCCGGATTGCGTGGTGGCAAAGAGCCTCTTCTCGTCCGCGCTGAGCGCCACGCCCATGGGCACGCCGCCGACCGCGAAGGTGTTGGACTGCCTGCGGTAGTAGAGATCAATCAACGTGACGGTGCCCGATCCGGCGTCTGCCGTCCACGCTTTGCGCTCGTCGGAAGAGACGCAAACCATGTGGGGGAGCTTGCTGGTGAGCTTGATGCTGTGGAGGATCTTCCGTTTCTTGGCGTCGATGACGTGCAGGGCAGCAGGCAGATCCGTGGTGACATAGAGCCGGCCGGATCTGCCGCGCTCGATGCCGTGCGGACGGCGGAATTCCCCGAGGTCGATTTCGCCCACCACCTTGCGCGCGAGCAGGTCGACCACAGTGATTGTGTTTCCACCTGGGTCGGTGGTGTTCCACGTGTCGACGCCGTAGTTGGTGACAAAAGCGGTCTTTTCGTCGCTGGAAAGCGCAAACTCGTGCGGTTTTCGTCCTACTGGAATCTTGGTCTCCAGCTTGCCGCTGGACGCGTCGTAGATGCCGAAGGAGTCGTCCAGTTTGTGAACGACAAGGAGTTTTTCCTGGGCTGCCGCTGCGGCGCAGAGCGCGGCTAGTAGCAGGGGTATGCGGGGGAGCATTTACCGATCATACTGATGCTGTGAACGGAATTCTTCTGGCAGCTCTGGCGGCGCAGATCCTCACACTCAGCGCGCCCAGGGAAATGATGGTGGGCGAGCCCGCTTTGCTGGTGCTCACACTCGGCGGGCAGCCTCTGCCCGGTGCTGAGGTGCGCGTGCTGGGCTCCGGACGTGTGCGGGGCGTTGTGAGCGTCGCACTCCTCAACGTGCGAGCCGGGGCAGAGACGACCGCGCCCGTGCAGGCGAGCCTCTATCGCGGCGAGAGCGTGCTGGTGTTGCACGAAGGGGTCGAAGGGTGGTGCCGCGTGGTGACGCCCGTCGGAGTGACGGGATTCTCAGCCTGCGAGTTTCTGGAGCGCGCGCCGTTCGGCCAACCGTTGGGGCGGACAGACCAATCGGGCATGCTGACCACGAATGTGCTGGGTGTTGCGCCAGGCGTACTGGCCCTGGCGGCGATGCGGGGCGAGGAAGTGCTGGCGCGCGCGGAAGTGGTGGTGAGGCCATATGAGTACGATCGCCGTGAGGCGGTTGGGCCGGGCGTCACCTATCGGGAGCGGCGCTTGGTGAGGGCCGGCGATGGGCCGTTCACACTACAGATCCTGGAGGTGGATCCGAAGAATCCAGCGGTCAATATCCTGCCGGCGCGGGCGCACGATCGTGCCATTGGGCGCGAGACGGTGTCCTCGATGGCGCGGCGGCTGGGTGCGGCGGCGGCTGTCACTGGCGGCTACTTCATCACCGCGGGTCCCTACGCGGGCGGCTCTTCGGGCGTCTGTTTCTGGAACGGGGAGGCGATTGCCTCTCCCGATAGCAGCACGCCGCGAACGGCGCTTGTGTTCTGTTCCGAGAAAGACGACGTGGAGCGGCTGGAGTTCGAGCCGGTAGGTTTCAGTGCGCAGGTGCGCTCCAGCACCGGCGGAACGGCCGCGGTCACGGGACTTCACCGCGTGCGCGGCAGCGACGATCTGATTGTGTATCGCCCCCTCATGGGTGAGCGCACGCTGACGTATGCGTCCGGCGTGGAGGCGCAGGTCGATTCGCAGGGTACGGTTGTAGCGTGGGAAGAGGGCAAGGGCAACATGGCGATCCCTCGCGATGGCTACGTGCTTTCGGGGTCCGGGTCGGGGGCAGAATGGCTGCGGGCGCACGCGCGGCCCGGAGCGCGCATCACCCTGGATTTGCAGGCGAAGGCATCGTCGTGTACGCCCACCGACATCACGGGAGGCGGACCGCGACTGGTGCGGGCAGGCCGGGTGGATCTGGGCCGTGAGGCCTTTGCGCATGAGCTGGTGCGGCATCCACGCACCGCCGTCGCAGTGACCAATAGCGGCTCGCTGCTTTTCGTGACGCTCGATGGACGGCAGCCGGATAGTGTGGGGATGACTCTAAGGGAAATGGCCGCAATGTTGATTGAGCTCGGAGCCAGGGATGCGATGAACCTCGATGGCGGCGGATCCACGACGATGGTCGTGCGGGACTCTGTTCGCAACTCGCCATCGGATGGGGCCGAACGGGCGGTGAGCGACGCGATACTGATCTACAGCTTCGGCAGCAAGAGCGAGCTGGATAGACTGAAGAGTCTTGCCGGGGAGCACTCCCCATTGGAGAGAGTGCTCCCTGAGGCCACACGCGGCGCCGGTGCTACTTCGTCTTCTTCCGCGGTGCAAACTCCCGGATCGCGTTGAAGAGGGAACCGATGCCCAGTTGCATGGCTCCGCTGCGAAAGGTATCTCCGACACTGTTATAGCCCGCTGGCATCCAGGTTCTGCCGATGAACTCACCAGCAAAGGCGCCGCCGATTCTGGGCGTGTTGAGCACGGTCTTCCCATCGCGATTCAGAGTCAGGAAGTTCCACGCGATTGCGTGACCAAAGCGAGGAAAGAAGCCCTTGCAGTCGCACTTGACGTAGCGCACATCGTAACCGAGAGCAGCGGAACTGGCGGACGCAATGCTGTCTCGAATGGCCGAACGGGCAAAACGATTGGCGAAGCGCTTGGAATAGCCCTCCAT
>CAYVDY010000689.1:0-3606 GCA_964450255.1 uncultured Candidatus Solibacter sp.
GCTGTCCCGAGCCACGCGCTTTGTCGTCAAGCTGACTCCCTACGGCATCTTCGCCATTTCCGCCCACGCGGCGGGAACGCTATCCGTGGAGCAGGTGGGCCGCATCCAGGTCTACCTCATCACCTACGTCGCGGTCGCGCTGCTGCTGGCGCTTTGGGTGCTGCCCGAGCTGGTTTCGGCGCTGCCACCCATTCCCCTCCGCGAAATCTTCTCTTCCAACCGCGACGCCCTGCTCACAGCCTTCATCGCAGGCGATCTCTTCATCGTGCTGCCCGCGCTGACAGAGGCCTGCGAACAGATCCTCGTGCGCCACCGGATCACGGGTCACGATGAGCACAAGCTGCCCGAAGTCATCGTTCCGGCATCGTTCAATTTTCCCCACACCGGAAAGCTGCTTTCGCTGAGCTTCATTCTCTTCGCCGGCTGGTTTGCCGACGCTGCCCTCTCACTCGCCGATTACCCCCAACTCGCAGCCAGCGGTTTGCTGACCTTCTTTGGAAGCCTCAACTCGGCCGTGCCGCTCCTTCTCGATCTCTTCCGCATTCCCGCGGATACGTTCCAACTCTTCCTGGCGACCGGCGTGATCAACTCGCGCTTCGGCACGCTGCTCGCCGCTGTTCACACCATCGTCGTGGCACTGCTCGGCAGTGCTGCCATCGCCGGCGCCGTCCGCCTTCAGCCGGCACGCCTCTTGCGTTACGGCCTCATCGTCGCGCTGCTGACGGTGATCACTTTCGGTGGCCTGCGCGCTCTCTTCTCCACCGTTCTGCAGCCCCACTTCGAAGGCGCGGAGATCGTCTACGGCATGAAGCCGCTGCATCCGCATGATGACTCCGTGATCGTGACCGGCGACGCCGCCATGCAGGCGCCGCCCGCCGTGCCCGGCGGAGTAGTTGCCAATATCCAAGCCCGTGGCGCACTGCGGGTCGGCTTCTTCCCGAATCGCATGCCCTATGCGTTTAAGAACCGTGACGGCAAGCTCATCGGATTCGATATCGAGCGGGCACACGGATTGGCCCGCGAACTTGGAGTGCGGCCGCAGTTTATTGAACTGCACACTAGCGAGCTAGTGGCGACAATGGCCTCCGGCCGGTGCGACATCATCATGACCGGTGCGGTCATCACGCCCAGGCGCGGTATCGACACGCTTTTCTCCCGCACGTACATGGACGAGACGTTCGCGTTTGCCGTGCGGGACCACCGCCGTCACGAGTTCATCAAAATGTCCGAAGTCCGCGATACACCCGGACTTCGGATTGCAGCACCCAACGTTCCGCACTACCTCATGCTGTTGCGGGATCGTCTGCCTTTGGCTACCGTCATTCCCGTTGACCCTGATCTGCTGAGGCTCGATGAGAAGGCCGACTACGATGCATACGTCATTCCAGCAGAGCGAGGGTCCATCCTCACTCTCCTCCAGCCCAGCTTCACGATTGTCGTGCCCGAGCCCGCCAACATCAAGATGCCCATCGCCTATCCGCTGGCGAGGCGCGACGCCGAGTGGGCGTCCGTGGTCAATACATGAATTGAGTTGCGCGTGAAAGAAGGAACTTTCGACATGCTCTACAAGCACTGGATTCTGGGCCAATCCTCAACGGGCCGGAAACCGCGCTGGTCCATCATGCACAACGTGCTGCACTGGGGCGGCTGAGCTCAGTAACCCATCTCTCGGCGGACGTGCTCGCGGCTGATGCGAATGCTCTCGCCGTAGGAGCGCGTCGCGGCGAAGCCCTTCTCGTGGGCGAGCTCGATCATAAGGTCGCCCTGGAAGCCGGCGTCGCGGAGCGCCTTGCCCACTGACGCGTAATCGATGGCGCCCTCCGTCAGATCTTCTGGCCACGTGTGGTCCGCCTTCTCGTTGCGCAGGTGAGCGAACACCATCTGGCGGCCCCGGCGCCGGATAAAATCCACTGGATCGACGCCTGCGCGGAACAGCCAGCCCAGGTCCGGGCCCAGCCGGATCTCCGGGATGCGGCTCAGCGTCCCATTCAAATCGTGCTCGCCGTCGCGCACTTCGTAGACGTGGTTGTGGAGGTTGGGGACCACCTTGCGCGCGGCGCAGAGTCGCATCACCTGGCGCAGCGCGTCGGCCTGGGCGTCGAAATCAGCCGGCGTCTTCCTGCGTCCGGCATCGCCGACGGAGATGCCCAGCGTGCGGCCGCCCAGAAGCTGAAGCCTGTCGAGGACGATTTCGATCTGGGCGAGGGCTGCGGTGTGCCGCGCCGGGTTCCAGAGATCGGCGGACCATGACGTGCCAATCACCGGCAACCGGTGGTGAGAGGAGAGGGCTTTGACGCGCGCCACGCTGTCGTCGTGGAGCAGGGCATGATGCATCAGTTCGATGCCATCCAGGCCGGCGCCCGCCATCTGCTGGAACACGTCGTCGAGTACGGGCGAAGGGTCGTAGCCAGGCTGTTTCGCGGCAAAGAGCCAGAGGTGCGCCCCGACACGCACTCGGCGGGACTGAGCGGCCAGCACGGCCGGAACACCGGAAAGCAGGAAGTTGCGGCGATTCACGCCTACTATTCTAATTCGGGGACGGTGTACTCAATTCCCAATTGCGGCCTCCGTTGCGCGGCTCAACGCGAGATGTACTGGACCAAGTTGGATCAGAAGCGCGTCAGGGCGCGTTGCGCAATGGAGGCCGCCATCACGCGCGCCTCCGATGCCTTGCCGAATCCGAGCACCGAAACCAGCAGGTAGTCCCGCCCATTCCGCAGAATGTGCAACTGCGCGCCCGCATCTCCAAGATCCACCAGCAGTGCGCGCACACCGGCCATGGGGATCTCCACCAGGCGCGCCTCGGGCAGTACGGCCTTCAGGTTGACAATCTCCGCGTTGAAGTCGAGTGCCGCTACCGCGTGGTGCAGGCCGATGGACACCTGGCCCGTTTCGCCCGAGTAGTCGCAGTTCGAGCCGCCGGCGTCCGGACGGAGCCTGCCGGTATCCACCGTGGAACCCAATGCCTGCTGCACCTCCTGCCGCGTCGCCGCGGCGCAGGCCGTCACCAGTTGAACTCGCGGGACGGGCGCGGTCGAAACCGGACGCGGCGTGGACGCTGCGGCGAACAGAAGCACGGCGGCTGTCAGTGTCATCTCCTCCATTGCAGCCGGGCAGAACGGTGGAGAGAAGGCGGACTAACGTACGGCCGGTTCCAGGACCCCAAGGAGTACGGAGCGGCCCAATCCGGCGGCCATCAGCACCTTCCCCCAACCACTTTTCCTTTACTCTCAAGTGGAGGAGAAGTTGACGATGATCCGGCGGCAGTTCCTTTCCACTTGCGCGGGCGCGGCGATGGCGCCAGCCCGGCGGCCCAACATCGTCATGATCCTGACGGACGATCTGGGATTCGCGGATCTCGGCTGCTACGGTTCCAGGCAGATTCGCACGCCCTCCATCGACCGCCTGGCGCGGGACGGCGTGCTCTTCACCCACGCCTACGCCAATGCACCCGTATGCAGTCCCACTCGCGCCGCCCTGATGACCGGCCGGTACCAGCACCGGTTGGGGATCGAGTACGTCTTCCACGGCAAACGCACGGAAGGCAAAGGACTCCCTCCGGGTGAGGCAGCCTTGCCCGGGTCACTGAAAGCCGCCGGCTACCAC
>CAYVDY010000690.1:0-3598 GCA_964450255.1 uncultured Candidatus Solibacter sp.
CCTCGCACTCTCCCTTGTGCCGCTAACCAAACAGCCCCAGCACCCACGCCCCTAGCATCACCGCCGCTACGACTGCGGTGGTCCACGCCATCCATTGATAGATCTTGCTGCCGGCCACCTGCTGCTGCAGTGTCTTCAGGCTTGGCCCCGCCGCCTCCGCCCGCCCCTCACCACGCAGTCTCTGCAGCAGCTCCAGCCGCAGAGACTCCACCTCCCGCTCCGTGCCGTCCAACCGGAATGCTCTGCCGTCAACAACAACTCTCAAAGTCCGCCACGTCCCGGCCTCCGCGTCTTCGTGGACCGTCACAAAGGCCCGCTCGATCTCATGCCACGCGAACGTCCGCGGCAACTGCCGGTAGGGGTGAAACCGCGAAACCGGTTCAATCCGCATCCCCTCCCTCGACAGTGAAACCTCCACCGTCGTCGAGGCGAACGCTCCCCCGCCAATCAGCGCCACAATCGCCAACCCGATGATGCTCAGAGTAGTCACGGCCGTTCCGGCGTCAAACCACAAGACCATGAGCCACAGGCCAACACACAGCACCGCGCTCCCGGCGAGGGCCATGCCCACAACCCAAATCCATTGGCTGTAATACATCCGACGCCCGGCCATCACTGCTCCTGATCACGGCCCCCACCCCGTCTCTTACTGAAAACCCAAACCAATACCCCGATCCCAATCGGTGCGACGCCTCCCCACGGGAACGGCCCATTGACTTCCACCATCCCAAACAAGCTCAGCACCCAGGTCCCCAGCATGAATACCATAAGGCCCGCAGTGGCCCACATCAGCAACTGATAGACCTTGCTCTTCGCCAGTTCCTGCTCCATCGTCACCCCGCTCGGTGCCACAGCATCTCCCCGGCCCAGCGAGGCCAGCATCTGTTCCACCGTCGCCCGCATCGACTCCACCTCGGCCGCCGGGCCTTCCAACCCGAATGAATAGCCACCCACCACCACCGTCAGCGTTCTCTCCTCCCGCGTCAGGTGGTCCTCCGGCAGAATCACGCTGGCCCGCTCAATCGTGTACCAAGCGACTGTCCGGTTCATCCCGCGGTAGGGATGAACCCGGCGCAGCGCCTGAATCCGGATCCCCTCCTGCCACAGCGATGCCTCCACCGGAACGCTTCCCAAACGCATCAGCCCAACGACTGCAACGAGGCCCGCCCCAAGGGCTCCGAACACTGCGACATTTTCGCTGGCGTCGAACCATACCACCATGCCCACACCTGCTCCGCAGAGGCCCAGAGAGCAGAACAGGATCACCCCGATGAGCCAGCTCCCCTGGCTGTACGTCATCCGGAACGAATTCTTCACCCCTCCTCACGCCCCACATACAATCCGCTGATCTCGCCCTTGAAGTTCTCCAGCACCTTCCCCCTGCGCAGCTTCATGGTCGGCGTCAGCTCCCCAGTCTCCAGCGAAAACTCCCGGTCCAGGATCTTGAACTTCCTGATCTGTTCAAACGGAGCCAGTTGCCGGTTCACCCGCTTCACAATCCGTTTCATCTCTTCATTCAGCGCTTCGCTCTCCGCCAGTTCGGCCAGCGTCGCCCGCTCCGGCGCGCCCTTCAGCGTCTCCGCCGCCGCCACGTTCACCGTGATCAGCGCCGTCATGTAAGGCAGCCGGTCCCCAATCAGCAGCACCTGGTTCACCAGCGGCTCCAGCTTGAACAGGCTCTCGATCCGCGACGGATAAATCTTCTTCCCATTCGAGGCGACAATCAACTCCTTCTTGCGCCCAGTGATCCAGATAAACCCTTCTTTATCGATCTCCGCCACGTCCCCCGTGTGCAGCCACCCATCCCGCAGCACCATCGCCGTCGCCTCGGGATCGCGGAAATACCCCGAAAACACCGTCGCCCCGCGAATCAGCAGTTCCCCATCCTCCGCCGTCTTCAACTCGCAACCCGGTAGCGCCACCCCGATCGATCCCGCCCGCGGCCGGCTGATCGGATTCAGCGCCACCACGCCGCCCTCCGTCAACCCATAGCCTTCAATCAAAGGCAGCCCGATCGCCGAATAGAACTCCGCCAGATCCTTCCCCAACGGCGCCGATCCGCTCGCCGCAATCCGCATCCGCCCGCCCAGCCGTTCCCGGATCTTGGTGAAGACAGCCTTGTCGAAGAACTTCAGTGCCGCCTTCGCAAGCGGCGAAGGTTCACGCCCTTCCGCCCGTGCCCGGTTCGCCTCAGATCCCACCCCCAGCCCCATGTAGAACAGCTTCCGCACCATCGCCGGCTTCTTCCGGATCTCCGTCGTGATCGACGCATAGATCCGCTCCCAAACCCGCGGCGGCGCCACGAAAAACGTCGGCTTAAGCGTCCGCAGCTCGGCCGGCATCTTCGTCAGCCCCTCGCTGAACGTCACCGGCACGCCCATCCGCATCATCAGCAGCTCCATCACCATCCGCTGCGTGATGTGTGCCGATGGCAGAAACGCCAACGTCGAATCGTCCGCATTCACCGGCAGCACGGGAGGCCCGCAATCGCAGTTCGTCACCGCTGAAAAGTGCGTCACCAGCCCCATCTTGGGCTCGCCCGTGGCGCCCGAGGTCAGATACAGAATCGCGTAATCGTTAGGCCGGACTTCGCTCTCGATCCGCGCCATCAGCCCGCCGTCGGCCGCCAGCGCCGCCCGCCCCATCTCCTGCAATTGCGCCAGCGAAATCGTCCCCTCGGCCGTCCCGCACAACATCACCCGAGGCACGTCCAGGTCCTTCAGCCCCGCCGCCTCCAGCACCTCCAGCATCTTCTCGTTCTCGACGAACACCGCCTTCGGCTCGCAGGCCTTCAGCGTCTTCACCTGATCCGCCGGCGGCATGCTGGTGTACACGGTGGCCGCGATGCACCCGCAGGTCATCACCCCGACATCTGCGATGTAGAACTCCGCCCGCGTCTCCGACGCCAGCCCCACGATATCGCCCACGACCAGGCCCAAAGACCGCAGCCCCGCCGCTATCTCTTCCGCCGACTCCCGATAAGCTCGCCACGTCCATTCCCGGTACTGCCCCTGCCCGAGCGGCTGCCGCAGCGCCACAGCCGAGCCCCAGGTCGCCTCGGACTCCCGCAGCATCCGGTAAACCGTCCGGCGCTCGGCCGGCAAAGATGGCGCCATCTTCCCCATATGTCCTCTTACCCTCTCCTAGCCAATGCCAACGCACCCCAGCCCCGCGCCGCCGTCCCCTCCAAGCCGCATCGCAACCCAACGCCGCATCGCAACCGCCCGTTTCCCAGCCGCCCGTTTCTGAGCCGCGACCGTCAGGGAGCGGTACGACCCGTCGCCCCCACCCCGCCAAAAAAATCCCGTCGCCAACTCTATCAGCTTAGAATAACCCCATGGCCTTGGAAAGAGAGCTCGCCCGAGTCCGCGAACTAGCCTGGCAAGCCGGCGCCCTCGCCCTCCGCTACCAATCTGAAGGCTTCACCACCGAAGACAAACCCGACGACTCCCCTGTTACCATCGCCGACAAGGAATCCGAGCGCCTCCTCGTCACCGGCTTCTCCGAGTCCTTCCCCAACGACGGGCTCCTGCGCGAGGAAGGCACCAACCACGCCGGCCCCTCCGGCCGCCGCTGCATCATCGACCCCATCGACGGC
>CAYVDY010000691.1:0-3585 GCA_964450255.1 uncultured Candidatus Solibacter sp.
GGTTTGCATCGACGTGCGAGGCAGGTAGGAGCAGGGCCATGGAATACCGGCACACGCGAGTGATGGGCGGCCCGGGCATTGGGCCGGAGTGGTTCAGCCGTTCGATCCGCGGGCTGTGCACGGGCCGGGACGGGCGGCTCTACGCGGCTGGGGATTCGCAGGTGATGGTGTTCGATCCGGCGGGTAAGCTGCTGCGGCGATGGGCGACGGCTAAGCCGGGCTGCTCGATCACGGTGGCCAGCGACGGGCGGGTACTGGTGGGCGAGGCCGGGCAGGTGGAGTTCTTCGACGGCCTGGGGCAGCTCAAGAACACATGGCGCGGCGGGTGGCTGGGCGAGGTGACGGCGATCGGGATGCACGGCACGGAGACGTTTGTGGCGGACGCGGCGGCGCGGTGCATCCGGCGGTATGACCGCGAACTGAAGCACCTGGGCGACATCGGGAAGGACAACCGGACGAACGGGTTTCTGATTCCGAACGGGGTGCTGGACTTCGACGTGGACAGTGCGGGTGTGATCCACGCAGCGAATCCGGGCAAGCACCGGGTGGAGCGGTACACGCGCGAGGGGCAACTGCTGGGGCATGTCGGACGGTTCGACGGAGTGGATCCGGAGGGCTTCGGGGGGTGCTGCAACCCGACGAACATGGCACTCGTCAAAGGCAGCCAACTGGTGGTGACGGAGAAGGCGGAGGCTCGGGCGAAGGTATTGGACGCCAGCGGCAAGCTGGTTGCGGTGCTGGGGACGGCGCTCTTCGACGCGGGGTGTAAGAACATGGCGGTGGCCGCGGATTTCCGCGGACGCGTGTATGTGGCTGAGACGGTGAAACTGCGGATCCTGGTCTTTGAGGCAGTATGAGCAAGAATCTCTCTCGACGGAAAGCGATGGGCCGGGTGGCCGCGATAACGGGCATGGGGTTGACGGCCGGATTCCTGGTGAAGAAGGCCGAGGGGCAGGTGGTTTGGCAGATCAACTCGGCTTCGTGCGTGAACAGCAAGCTGGGCGAGGTCGGGGTGAAGGTGTGCGACCTGTGCGTGAAGGAGTGCGTGGTGACGCAATCCGCCGTGCGGGCGGTGAACAACTTCTCCAAGTGCGGCCGGTGTTATGTGTGTCCGTCGTATTTCAACGTGAAGGGCGCCGGGGGCCGGGACGGCTTGCCCAGCGAGAAGCTTTGCCCGCGGGACGCGATCCTGCGGAAGCCGATTGGCGAGGTGGATCCGAACGATCCGGCGAACAATTTCTACGAGTACGTCATCGACGAGCAGAAATGCGACGGGTGCGGCAAGTGTGTGATGGCGTGCAAGGAGCCGGCGGGGCTGGGCTCCATCGTTCTGCGGGTCCGGCATGACCTATGCGTGAACTGCAACAACTGCGCGATTTCGACGGTATGCCCCAAGGAAGCCATCAGCCAGTGGCCCACCTTGAAAGCGTTGCTGGGATTGGGCGAGCCGGCATGAGCAGACGATGGGCGTCTGTTGTGGTGATGGCTGTTTGTCTGGCGGGCGGGGCCTCGGCGCAGGCGCTGGAGTATGAACGGCCGGTAGATCGGGCTCCGCAAGAAAAGAGCATCGGCGGCGGGTACAAGACACCGGACGTGCAGAGGCCGCTGCCGAAGGCGGCGTGGCTGGAGATTCTGGACGTGGGGTTGCTGGCGGCGGCGATGGGCGTCTCGGTGTGGATCGTGGTGCGCCGGCGGAGCCGGCGGTGGCTGGTGGGGCTCAGCGTGGCGAGCGTGGGGTATTTCGGGTTCTACCGCGAGGGCTGCGTGTGCCCCATAGGGTCGATCCAGAACGTGGCGGTGGCGCTGACAGACACGCGCTATCACATTCCGATGGTGGTGATTGCGACATTCTTTCTGCCACTACTGGTGGCGGTATTTTACGGACGAGCGTTCTGCGGAGGTGTGTGCGCGCTGGGGAGCCTGCAGGAACTGGTGCTGCTGAAGCCCGTGCAGGTGCCGAAGAAGCTGGACCGGGTGTTGGGGTGGCTGAAGTATGTGTACCTGGTGGCGGCGATCGGTTTTGCGGTGCTGCCGTTGGCTCAGCGCGACTTTGTAATCTGCCGCTTCGATCCGTTTGTCAGCTTGTTCAGGCGCTCCGGTTTCGCGCACATGCTGGCGTTGGGGGCGGGTTTTCTGGTGCTGGGGATGTTCGTAGGGCGGCCCTACTGCCGGTATCTGTGCCCGTACGGCGGACTGCTGGCATGGTTCTCGCGGTTGGCTGGGCGGGGGGTGAGCATCACCCCCAACAAAGAACTGGACTGCGGATTGTGCGCCGAGGCCTGCCCGTATGGAGCGATTGAGGAGATGCGGGCCGTAAAGGGGAATTGCCTGTACTGTGCTCGGTGCTACGCGGCTTGCCCGAGGGAGGGTCCGCTGGCGAAAAACAAGGAGTTCGTGGCGGTGGAGGACGTGCGATGAAGTTGCGGACTGCGACCATCGCGTCAGGCGTTTTGGGGCTGCTGTGTGTGGCCGCGTTGACCGTGGATTACGTGGTGAAGCGCACGTGGACCGCGGCCAGCGATGCGCGGACCGCCGCGATTCAGGTTCAAGTGGAGCGGGACGCCAAACTGGCCCCACTGCTGGCTGCTGAGCAGAAGAAGATCTCGGATTTTAATTTGGCGCGGCGGACGCGGATCAACTGGCTATCGCTGGTACTGCTGGGAGCAGCGGCTGGGTTCCTGGCAGGCGCGAAGAAGATGCTGGGGGAGAAGCCGCGGGTTCCGGCCACGAAGCCGGAACGGAAGCGGGCGGCGGCCGCGCCTCCGGCTAAGCGGACTTCGGCCCCGGCGGCGGCGGCTGTGGCGCCAGCCATCGACCTGGCGTTTGTAGATGGGGTGGTAACGCGCGAGGGACGCGGCGCAGAGGCGGCGATCCCGATCCTGCAGGCCATTCAGGCGCACTACCGGTATCTGCCGGATGAGGCGCTGCGGCGCGTTTGCGAGTTGACCGAGATTACTCCGGCCCAGATTGCGGGGACGTCGTCGTTTTACTCGCGATTCCGGCGCTCGCCGGTGGGCGAACATATCGTGCGTGTGTGCCATGGGACGGCTTGCCACGTGGCAGGCGCGCGTCAGATTACCGATGAATTGCGGCGCGAGTTGAAGATTCCGGAAGGCGGGGATACGGACCCGTCGCGGAAGTACACGATCGAGGAAGTGGCCTGTCTGGGGTGTTGCAGTCTGGCTCCGGTGGTGATGGTGGATGAGCATACGGCCGGCAACCTGACTCCGGCGACGGCGCGTGATGCGCTGGGAGAGCGGGTATGAGCGGCGCGGTGGAGATCCGGGTGGGGCTGAGCTCTTGCGGCGTAGCGAGCGGCGGCCTGGCTGTTCGGGACGCGCTGCTGAAGGAAGCGGACGGGCGCGCGGTGGTGAAGTCTGTCGGCTGCAACGGCATGTGCCACTGCGAACCGATCGTACAGGTGATCGAAGCGGGGCGGCCGGTGGCGCTTTACGGGAAGGTCACTGCGGAGACGGCCCGGGCGATCGCTCGGCGGCACACGCGGGGACGGGGCGGCGAGGCGGCGGATTCGGCGGCGGTGGAATCGTCGGAGTATCTGGGCAAGCAGAAACGGATCGTGCTGGA
>CAYVDY010000692.1:0-2405 GCA_964450255.1 uncultured Candidatus Solibacter sp.
CCACTCTGGAGCCGAATCTGGGTGTAGTGCAGGCCGACGACCTGAAGACCTTCGTGGTGGCGGACATTCCTGGACTGATCGAGGGCGCGCACGAGGGCCACGGCCTGGGCATCCAGTTTCTGCGGCACGTGGAGCGCACGAAGATGCTGCTGCATCTGGTGGACGTGAGCGAGATGAGCGGGCGCGAGCCGAAGAACGACTTCGACGTAATCATGAACGAATTGGCGAGCTTCAGCGATGAGATGCTGGCCAAGCCGATGTTCGTGGTGGCCACCAAGAAAGACGTAGCGCAGGATAAGAAGCGGATAGACAGCCTGCGGCGTAAGGCGAAGCGGAAGGGCATGCCGTTCTTCCAGATTTCGGCTGTCACCGGCGAGGGCATCACGGCCCTAGTGCGGGCCGTGAGCGATCTGGTGTTTGAACTGCGAGCGGCAAGCGAGCCCCCGCCGGTGAGGCGGGAGCCCATGGTTTTGTCCGTGCCACCGGAATTCGAGGGAACGGTTTAGGCCACTGCCTTAGGGCTTGAGGTTGTTCAGGACCGCCAAAGCGCGAGGTTGTTCGGGGTTCAGACGAAGCGCCGCGCGGGCATGGCGTTCCGCGCCCACCGGGTTGCGGATCACAAGCTGGCCGACTGCGGCATCCGCCAGATACGCGGCGTTCCCGTCGTCGAGTGTGGCTGCGCGCTGTAACAGAATGGCAGCGCGGTGGTAGTCCTTCGCCTGGAATGCGAAGAGGCCGCGCATGTGCAACGCATCGGCGAAGTCCCCGTCTTGAGCCAGCGCCTCGTCAAGAAACGCAATGGATTCCTCAGGACGGCCTTTGACCGCGGCATCGGCCGCCCGGTTCCATGCTTTCCGGGCCTTGCCGGGTACCTTGTGGGAGAGTCGATAAACGCTCACGGTAGGAGCCACCGGGCGCAGGGGCACATAGGTGGACGTCGCCTCGCTCGCCGCACATCCGGACGAGCCGGGGCCAGGCACACAGCGGGAACTGGCGTCATAAAAGGGTGCAATCCGGCTCTCCTGGGCGAGCAGAGACACCGCGAGCGGCAAAAGCAGCAAGAGTCGAAACACTTGTAGACAGTCCTCCGGCAATATAGTTTTCAGTTAACGAGCGAGTGAGGGCTCAGCGGCTAT
Organism: uncultured Candidatus Solibacter sp.; assembly: GCA_964450255.1. Classification (GTDB taxonomy): domain Bacteria; phylum Acidobacteriota; class Terriglobia; order Bryobacterales; family Bryobacteraceae; genus Paludibaculum. Next base: position 1,137 of record CAYVDY010000692.1, read on the forward strand.
GGTTCAAGCCACGGCCCGCGCCTGTCGTGGGCGCATGTGGGCGTCCAGCAGCCATCGGAGCTGGACGGGTTCAAACGGGGCGGCGCAGTAATCGGCCGCGCCTGCTTCCAGAGCATCGAGCCAATCATCGGTATCGGGCAACCGGCTCACAACGACGACGGGGACGTGCGGAAACTGGGACATTGCTTCCTGCAAGACGCCGGAATCGGCCGCGCAGAACACGATCTGCGCGCCCTGCATAGCTTCCGGGGCGATCTTGCAGCCGGCCTGGCATAGACCGATCGCCAGCAGGCTGGCAAGCGGGTCTTCCAGATGGAAGAGAACTGCGTTCTGATTCGTTGTGCTCGAGTCTCTCATCGATCCTCTCCAGAATGCGTTCTAGCACAGGGAAGAACAGGAACTCAGCGGGGAGCAGCGGGAACAAATGAACGGGAACGTTCCGCCGTAAAACCAGAGTACGGCTATTTCCTCTCCAGGTCCAATTGAAAATACTTATCCATTCCATGGATGTCAGGGTTCAGTTGGCGTGGGCTTGGTAAACTGGAGATTCGCGGAGGCAACATGGCTCAGATCAAGCGCCGGCAGTCGGTCGTGGTGGATGTGGGTGGCGTCAAGGTTGGCGGCACAAACCCGATCGTCGTGCAATCGATGACAAACACAGACACTGCCAACGTGATGGCGACAGTGAATCAGACCATGGCGCTGGCACAGGCGGGCTCCGAGAAGGTCCGCGTCACTGTGAATACGGAAGAGGCGGCGCGCGCGGTGCCGAAGGTAGTGGAGACGCTGGCTCAGTTTGGCGTGCGCGTTCCGATCATCGGCGACTTCCATTACAACGGCCACATTCTGCTGAAGAAGTATCCGGAGTGCGCCAAAGCGCTGGCAAAATACCGCATCAATCCCGGCAATGTGAGCATTGGGAGAAAGAACGACGACAACTACCGCACGATGATCGAGTGCGCCATAGAATATGGCAAACCGGTGAGAATCGGGGTGAATTGGGGTTCGCTGGACGGAGTGCTTTTGACCCGGATGATGGACGAGAACGCCCGGAGTTCTGATCCGATGGAGGCTGCCGACGTGATGAAACGGGCCATCGTCGTCAGCGCACTGGAATCGGCGCGCGCGGCGGAGTCCTATGGACTGGGTCACGACCGCATCATCCTCAGCGCGAAGGTCTCCAACGTGCAGGACCTACTCGACGTATGCCGCATGCAGGCGGTCGAATGCGACTATCGGCTGCCCCTGGGGATCACCGAAGCCGGCATG
>CAYVDY010000692.1:2415-3575 GCA_964450255.1 uncultured Candidatus Solibacter sp.
GCAGGGCGGGCCGTACTTGTGCAGGAAGGCATCGGCGACACCATTCGTGCCTCGTTGACGCCGATGCCCAACGGCGACCGCACCGAGGAGGTAATCGTCTCGCAACAGGTGCTGCAATCGCTGGGGATTAGAAGTTTCACGCCGCAGGTGACGGCCTGCCCCGGTTGCGGCCGGACCACCAGCACGTTCTTCCAGGAGATGGCGGACCAGATCCAGACCTACCTCAAGGAACAGATGCCGGCGTGGAAAGAGAAGTACACGGGCGTGGAAGAGATGAAGGTGGCTGTGATGGGCTGCATCGTCAACGGCCCTGGTGAGAGCAAGCACGCCAACATAGGGATTTCGCTGCCGGGCACGGCTGAGGATCCGAAAGCGCCGGTGTATGTGGACGGCAAGCTGGCAACGACTCTGAAGGGCGACCGCATCGTGGCGGAGTTCATCGAGATGATGAACACTTACGTCGACCGGACCTATTTGCGGGAAACGGCAGCGGTCAGCGAAAGCTAGGCTGGCGCCGCTTACTCGTCGCTCGCTGGATCGAAACCGCACTTGGCAAATGCGAAGTTGCCGGTCGATCCGGATTCGACATCCCCAGGGGTGAGGGGGACTGTGTCGGCAAGATGGATGATCATGGGGACGCTCACCCTGCCTCCGGGCAACTGCAGTTCAAAGCCGCTGGCAACCGGACCCACTCTGTTGTTCACTTTTGTGAAGTAGGCCCACTCGCAGGCGAGGCCGCTGAGTGGCAGTGCCTGACCGGTGCTGAATCGCCTTGGAGTACGGGAAAAGGCGGAGGGCGGCGGCGGTAGACGCACCGTAACGTTTGGACGCGAGTTCACCCGGGTCAATCGACAGGCCATCGGGTAGGATGAGAGCCTGCTTGATCTTCCCCACGTGATCCCCGACAGCACCGGGGGTGATGTGAGCGGGGTCTGAAACCGCGCAAGGTTCCAGCTTGGGATCCCCGCTAAATAGTCTCGACGTCACCGCCATGAACGAACATCCTCCGAACGTTGGTCCATCCCAGCGTACTCGGACTACATAGTGCAGTTTAGAACCACTGGAAGGTGTAGCCGAAGCGGACGCCGCGCCCGATCTCTGGCGCAAAGTCCTTGATGAAGCTGAGATGGTTGCGGTAGAGGCTGTCGCCGAGGTTAAAG
>CAYVDY010000693.1:0-3571 GCA_964450255.1 uncultured Candidatus Solibacter sp.
GGTCATCTGTCACGTAGAGCCCCGGGCTGCCCAGGTGGCCGCCCGCCCGTGTGATCTCCATCAGGGAATTCAGCACCGTGGCGGGTCGCTCGACGGCCGCATCATGGCCGTGGCCGCGCGCCTCGAATCCCACGCAATCCACCGCGCAGTCAACCTCCGGCACACCGATGATCTGCGCGATCTGATCGGCGATGGATGCATCCCGTGATACATCCACTGTCTCGCAGCCGAAACTGCGCGCCTGCGCGAGCCGCTCCGGAATCAGGTCGCCCACAATCACGCAGGCCGCGCCCAGCAGTTGGCAGGCAGCCGCGCAAGCCAACCCCACGGGGCCTGCGCCAGCAACATAGACGATGGAGCCAGGCCCCACGCCCGCCGTGACCGCCCCGTGGTAGCCGGTGGGCAGGATGTCGGAAAGCAGCGTCCGGTCGCGGATCTTCGCCATCGCCCGGTCCTGGTCGGGAAACTTCAACAGGTTGAAGTCGGCATAGGGGACCATCACGTATTCGGCCTGGCCGCCCACCCAGCTGCCCATATCCACATACCCATACGCCGCGCCGGGACGCGAAGGATTCACGTTCAGACAGATTCCGGTCTTGCCCTCTTTGCAGTTGCGGCAGCGCCCGCAGGCAATGTTGAAGGGTACGGAGCAGAGATCGCCCTCCCGGATAAACTCCACGTCACGGCCCCGTTCGATCACCACGCCCGTGATCTCGTGTCCGAGCACAAGTCCGCTCGGAGCCGTTGTCCGGCCGCGCACCATGTGCTGGTCGCTGCCACAGATGTTGGTTGTGACGATCTTCAGAATCGCCCCGTGTTCACACTTCCGGGATCCGAGTTCCAGTTTCGGGAAGTCGATCGAGTGGACCTCCACCTTTCCGGGACCCATATACATAACGCCGCGGTTGGACGACATGGTGCCTACCTCTCAGAGCCGATATGTTCATCGCTGATCGCTACGATCAGGTGAACTGTCGAATCTTAACTGGAATTTACAGTTCAGGCAACCTTCAATTCCGTTTCCTCCTGCCTGTGAAGTCATGCGCCATCTGCACGGCATTGATCTGGCGCCGGCCCCGTCCCATGCGTTTCGTTCACGAGAGCCTTCCCGAGAAGCTCCACAATCGTGCCGGCCTCGTCTTCGGTAAGTCCTCCAAAGAACGTCTGGGCCATCGTCTTCTTCAGCTTCGATATCTCTCTGGCGGCCTTGCGCCCCTTCGGAGTCATCTGAACGAAATTCGCTCTTCTGTCGGCTTCATCCTTGCGCCTGCGAATGTACCCGTCATTCTCAAGACGCTGCAGCGCCCGCACTGCATTGCTTCTATCGACCGAAAGCCCATTGGAAAGCGCATCTTGAGAGGCTGCGCCATCTGCCTGACGAAGAAGCGTCAGCAGCCGCGCTTCCGTATGATTGAGTCCCAGGGCGGAAAAGTGACGCTCGGCAGTCTGGTGCCGGCGCCGGGCAAGCTCGCCGATCAGATCGAAGAGGCTTAGGAAACTACTCACATCAGATCTCCCTCTTGACAGAAGCCGCCGCGTGGTGTTTAGTTATATGTGTGCGCATGCATCTAATGTCTGTACGTGAGGATACTCGAAATTGGACACCAAAGCAATAAGCAGGATTCTCGGTCCCAGGTTTGACGTCATCTCAGAAGATGGCGCCCGTGCCATGGAAGTACTTGGATTGCCGGCAGACGCGGCGATTCTGGATGTCGGCACAGGGAGCGGAAACTTCGCCATCTATCTCGCTTCGCAAGGCTATCAGGTCGTGACGGGCGAGCCGGGCACGGACAAGTCCCGTTACGCCGGCCAGGACTGGGCGTCGAATGCCGAGAGAGCAGGTGTTCTGCAGAACATCCGGTTTGAAGCCTTCGATGCAAGCAGCCTGCCTTTCGCGGCGGGGGCGTTCGATGCGGTGTTCTTCTTCGGCGTCCTTCATCATATCGGCGAGGATGTCCGATGCGAAGTCCTTCGCGAAGCCCTCCGGGTCTCGAAGGAGAACGGAGTAGTAGTATTCTTTGAGCCTCGGAAAGAAATGCTCGAAAGGCTCTGGGTAGATGACCCGGATCACCCATCCGCGGCGAACCCGGCGGCGTATTTGGAAGGCCAGGATACCCACGAAACGCGCATCGAGGGTTCCTTCATGGATATCTTCATCTACCGAAAAGCTGCGCCAGATCGGCAAGCCACGAGTTCGAACACACCACCGACAGGGCTCTGACCGTCCTGTGTGCGTGGCAGGACAAGGTGTTGCCGCGAATGTGCCCTCTGGGCCGCGAATCCTTCTTGAATCGATACTCCAGATTGTGGCGCAGGGGCGCGGGATCAGCAACGTGTGGCGGGATGGGTCAAGAAGTGATCGGACTGGCGGCGTCGCCGCCGAGATCAACCGTCCCAGCGAGTCATACAGGTAGTCCACCTCCTCGCCCGACAACTCCTTGGGCTTGGTGATCCGTCCGTCGTTGGCCGTCGCGCTGTAGCTGTACTCCACCCTTCTGCCGAGTCCGTCCTGCTAGGTCAACTGCCCCAGCACGTTGTACCGGTTCTCCGTCCCGCCGGGCCTTGCCAAATGCGTCATCAGCCCGGCCGCGTTATAGGTCGTGCCCGATACGATCGTCGCCGCCCACCCCGACAACGACACCGTCTGCCCCATTGTCGACAATCGGCCCTTCGAATCATACCCCTTGGCCGCCGCCGCCGTAGGCGAAGGAGGCCGGCTGCGTCGCCCACGTCAACCGCCCCGCCGTGTCATAAACAAAAGTCCGCGTTTGCGTGCCCGTCGGCCGCGGCATCTTCACCGTCGTCAACTGATTGAACGCATTGTAGGCGAAGCTCGTCGTGTAGTTCGTCCCGCCCGCCGGATTCGGCATCATAACCCTTGGCCGCCGAAGCCGTAGGCGAAGGAGGACGTCAGCGTCACACAAGCTCACCAAACAGATTGCGGCCCGTGACAATTCGCTCCTCGAGCAGATCGCCAGCCCAGCAGCATAGGAACTCCAGACCCCGGCTTTCGGGCTGCAACATGCCGACCTTTCGATATTCAGATCCATCCCAAAGCAGCCAGTCATCATAGGTGCTTACCTGCCGCTCATTCAGAAGCGCCTTGGTCGAAATCCGAAAAGTGGGAAACTGGAAAAGATCGATCGGAAGCGATCCGATCACGCGCCAGATCTTCTTCCTAATCGAGACGTTCATTCCCACAAAGACCGGAGGAAACCTGTCACGGACCGCAGCGAGGTCCTCGCTTGACGCCTCCACCTCGGTGATCAAATCGTAGACGCGGATGAGTGTCCCGTACTCAGCGTGCAGGTAGAGATACTGTGCGTAGGCAAACCTGCCGTCGGGCAACCTAATACTCAGCACATCACCGATCTTAGCCAGTATCTTTGGTGCGCGCCTCATGGTTTTACTCCACCGCCCTCAATCTATCGCTTCGCCCATCGTATAGCCTCATCCTAGCTCGGGTTGGAACGGGAAATACTGTTGATTGTGTTGAGCAATGTTCTAAGGACAATCTTCTCGATCCACGTCCGCTTCAGCTTTTTTCCCTCAAGGTACGAGACCAATGGTT
>CAYVDY010000694.1:0-3569 GCA_964450255.1 uncultured Candidatus Solibacter sp.
CGCGGTATAGCTTACTCTTGGTAAGGAAAAAGCCCTTGGCGAGCTTTAGGGTTTTCCGCCGGAAATCCCGGCGATTCGTTGATCTTTTGACTCTGGGCACGTTTGTCTCCTTTAGAACTTGATCATGTCCATCCGGCTGGATGCCGGCGGAGTTGCAGGCTCCTCACGGGGCCTGACGGGCGGCGGCTCGGGCACGTGCCACGCGCTCGGCTCGCACGCCCTACGCCCTGGGCTAGTAGGGCAGCATCTCCGACAGTTTGGCCTGGTCGGCCTTGTCGGCGACCACCGTCTGGTGGAGTTTACGCTTCTTGGAACGGCTCTTGGAAGTGAGGATGTGCCGACCGAACGCATGTGCGCGGACGATCTTGCCCGTTCCCGTCTTCTTGAACCGCTTGGACGCGCCTTTGTGAGTTTTCAGCTTCAGCTTTGCCATTGGTATTGTCCTGATTGGCCGGGCGCCACAGAATGTGGAGCACAACGACTTTATCGAGTATAACATGCGGCTGGCGGTGGAGGGCCTGGCTAGGGCCATCTCATAGCCAGCCCAACTACATACTCGCTCCGATTTCCAGAATGAGATTCTGTGCGGAAGCCTGTATCGTATTGGCACACAGATGGGGGACGACGCGGATCCTGGTATGAGCCAGCACATGCAAAGTCAGCGGCATCTGCGGGGAAATGACTTTGGTGGGTTGATTGCTGTGTATCCACGAAGCTGCCATGACGAAAGCCGTGCCAATTCTCGAAATGAACCAGGACTCGGAAGCTTCTGAATGCGTCGAAGCGCTCATGCGGACCTCCGGAGATCTCCTCAACTCAGTACACGACAATTTGAGGGATCTTCTCAACCGGTTGGACGGGCATCACCCGCTGAGGGACCGTTTGTCGGAGATCGCATACGCACTGCAATCGGCCGGGGCTCTGAATCGCCAACTGGTCCGGTGTCTGGGCCTGGTGAATCTGCACGCAAGTCCTGCCGGATTGGGGCCGGAACCGGTCGCTACCGGTTTGGTGGCTCTGGTGGTCGAGAGCAATGACGGTTTACGAGGACTGATGGGCGAGGTGATCCGTAAGCAGGGCTACCGGGTGCTGGAAGCCAGCACGGCGGAAGAGGCGGAGCGGGTTGTATCCCACACGCCGCACGTGATCCACAAACTGGTCACCGAGGTTCTGATTTCGGGGGCAAGCGGCGTGGCTCTGGGGTCGAGGCTACGATTGCTGCAGCCCAACCTGGGAATTGTTTACACGGTATGCGAGGCGCATGAAGCGGTGGTGCCGCGTGAGGCCCTGGGGCGCGCCACCGTGCTGAGAAAGCCATTCACGGTGGCTGGACTCTCGGGCGCTCTGAAAGGAGCAGAACCAGAATGAAGAATATGGTCAAGGCCGCTGGCGGCGTTCTGGAATCTTCGGTTCCAACCCTGCTGCTGGGCTGCGGGCTGGTTGCACTGGCCAGTCTGGTCGATTCGGTCGGTGTGCCCGCCTGGCGCGCGTTGGGCGGGGTCGCCACTCTATGCCTACTGGCGCTCTGGTGGATGCTGAGGAAGCAGGAGCGCACGCTGCGTGAAATGCAGCAGATGCTTGGATGCTTCCGTGAAGAGACGATGACCCGGCGCTCAACAATGCGGTTCATGTTCGATGAGCTACTCGACGACTCGGACAATCTTCGTGCCCAGGTACTACGGACTCGTCATCTGCTGGAGAATGCGTTGAGTACGGCTTCGGGGTTTCTGGACCTGATGGACGACGAGCTAGGGTTTGAGCAACAGACTCCAGCACGCGGGTACCTCAAGGAGGTGCGCGAGGCTGTCACTCAGTGCGTTGTACTGGCTGGCGGGTTAGGGGCAAAAGCTCGCCCCTCTGATCAGTTGGTGGGATCCCCGAACAGCAGCACAGTCTCGGTCCTGAATCGCTTGTAGGCGCTGTAGCTCTGATCCGTAATCTGCGCGGTCTGGCCACGGCTCGGTTTGCGTCGCGTCGTGCTGGTGATCCGTTCAGGCAGGAGGATGCCCTCCACCTCCACGGTTTCGACCCGCGAGACAGTGCCTTTCTTCGTCCCGTCGAAGTCGTACAGTTGCTCGGCTTCGATCCTGAGGGGCAGGTAGGTCTTCTGATCGATCCAGTAGCTGAACTTCTGGCAGAGACTCCACTCCGAGCGACGCTTCGGTTTGGGTGCACCTTGGCGGGGTTGGGTGGATATCAGCCAGACATCACGGCCGCGTATAGTATCGGTGCCGACGAGGGTGGCGTTATGGTGACGGACGACAATATCGGTGTCGATCCTGTACCGGTTCTCTTCCGCCGCAAAATGGCGACGGCGCCGTTCTTCTACAGGAGTATCACGCCGGTATTGGCTGACCTGCTGGAAGCGGTTGTCCTCCGCCTCCTGTTCCTCTGGCGTAAGGGGCGTGCCGTTGCGCGCCACAACCCGATGATAAGACTCACCTTCCAGGAAGGTGACCTCATAGGTGACCCAGTTTGTCTGCCGCGCGAGCTGATCAGAATTTGCAACGGAGCCCCGAATGTCCTCACGGTAGACGAAGTAGGCGGACTCCCGCCTGTTTTGCTTTTCAGCATCGGCCATTTGGTGAACGAGCGCGCCGGGATCGGTTTGCGCCACGCAGGGGAGTGCTGTCAACAACAGAAATACAGCTACTGATTGTCTTTCCACTCTTCGTACCACGCCATTTGGATTGACTCGAGCTTGGCCTCGTTGGACTTGTGAGGGTCGTCGTCAAAGCCCTCCAGCTCCACTACCATTGTACGCAAATCAGTGAAGCGAACGGTGAGGGGGTCGATTTCCGGGTGGGCCTCGTACAGGGCGATCCCAAGGTCTTCAAAGGTGCTCCAGTCCATTAGATCTCCTTCCGCTGGATTTGATTCAGCTAAACTTTAGTACCCTTCAAGGCTGCCCGCACGGCGGTATTCATCATATTCTCAGCGAGCCGGCGGGTCGTGTTGTCGAGCTTCTCGATGCGGTCGCGGATGAGGAGATGATCGTCGCCATGGTAGACCATGTGCAGTTCGTTCAGCGCCAGATCGACGGCCGCCTGCTCCTCGCTGGTGAGAGTGAGCCAGGCTTCGTTCGAGCGGGCTTTGTCGACGGCGGCGAAAATGGTATCGGCCTCGACGCGCGCCTCGCGCACCTGCCGCGCCTGGAAGTCGTCCTCAGCTTTCTCGAACGACTCCAGGACCATCGCTTCCACCTGTTCGTCGGTCAAGCCGTAGGAAGGCTTCACCTCCACGCTCTGCTCCTTGCCGCTGCGGAGATCGCGGGCCGTGACGTTTAGGATGCCGTTGGCGTCAATGAGGAACCGCACTTCGATGCGGGCCATGCCGGCGGGCACAGGGGCAAGGTCTTTGAGGTCGAATCGGGCCAGGGAACGGCAGTCCTTGACCAGTTCCCGCTCGCCCTGCAGCACATGAATCAGCACGTTCTGCTGGCCGTCGACGGAAGTGGTGAAGACCTCCGTGGTGGAGGCAGGGATGGTAGAGTTGCGGTGGATGAGTTTGCTGACAACGCCGCCCATCGTCTCGATTCCGAGAGACAACGGAGTTACGTCGAGAAGCAC
>CAYVDY010000695.1:0-3567 GCA_964450255.1 uncultured Candidatus Solibacter sp.
GGGGTTTGGCGGGCGGGCTGGGCGAATCCTGCGAGCTGTACGGCGAGAGCCCTTCCTGCCGGCTGTTCTCGGCTGAGTTCGAAGTGCCGCTGGAGCGGGCGATGGCGCTGGCGGCCGCAGGGATGCGGCTGGAGCCGGGTACGGAGCCGCATGACCTGATGGAGTTGTTGCCGAAGTGGCAGTCGGCGCCGGAGGACACGGATTTCTCCGAAGCCGGCGTATCGCGGCTGGCGTTGCCGTGGGCGGCGGCTCTGGCGGCGGCCTGCCCGAGGCTGGGTACGCCAGTGAATCTGTTGCCGCTGGAGTTGCGGACCATCTCCTCGCGGGCGGCCTACGTGCCCACGATCGTTCTGGGCGTGATTCTGGTATTGCTGACGGGCGCGCTGCTGCTGCGCCGGTCGTGGATGGAACAGCGATATTCGGGGCTGCTGGCCAGCGAGCAGCAGCGGCTGGAACCGCCCGCGAAGCAGGTGGAGTTGCTGGACAAGCAGATCGCGGACGCCAGCGAGCAGATGCAGTTGCTGGATGGGTACCGCAAGCAGACAAAGACGAATCTCGACATCGTGCTGGAACTGACGCAGACGCTGCCCGCGCCGGCTTGGGTTATGTCGCTGCAGATCGATCCGAAGCAGGTGATCATCGCAGGAGAAACGGAGCAGGCGGATTCGCTGCTGAAGAAGCTGGATGCGTCGCCGCGGCTGGCGGGGTCCGAGTTTACGACGGCGCTGGCGCGGACGAGCAGCGGCGAGATCTTCCGGATCAAGGCGAATCGGGAAGGGGCCGCGCAGTGAAGCCCCTCAGCGATCGCGACAAGAAGCTGCTGGCGCTGTGGGCGGTGATTGTGATTTTCGCCGTGTACTTCTGGCCGGCGAGTGACGACGCGGGCACGGTGGGCGCGGTGCAGAGCGTGGAACTGACGGAGAAGCGGATAGCGAAGCTGCGGCGCCTGGCGGCGGCCGAGCCGGGACGCCGCGAGATCCTCAAGCAGGTTAGCGACGAACTGGTGAAGCGCGAGAAGGGCCTGATCCAGGCCGAGACGGCGCCGCAGGCACAGGCGCAGCTCTTGCAGGTGGTGCGCCGCGTGGCGCAGGTGCAGCAGCCGGCGTTGGTCTTCAAGGGCACGGAGTTTGCCCCGCCGAGGCCGCTGGGGAAGAGTTACGGCGAAGTGGTGATGACGATTTCGATGGACGCGGGCATCGAGCAGGTGATCAACTTCCTGGCCGATATCGGCAACCAGCCGGAGCTGATCTCTGTTTCGGAATTACAGTTTACGCAGGTGAACGGCAAGCAGAAACTGGTGCCGGTGCGGGTGACTTTCACCGGAGTTGTGCCGCGCAGGCTGGTGCCGGAGAAGAAGGGGGGGCAGGCGTTTTGAGGCGTAACCTGGTCCTTCTGAATCTGCTGCTGATGGCGTTGATCGGGCTGGTGAGCTGGCGTTTGTGGGCGAGCTATGAAGAGACGCTGCGGCGGCAAAAGGCGTTTCTGAGCGCGCCGTCGCCGGCGGCGCCGCCTCCGGTGGTCATGATCCCGCCGCCGCCTGGGCAGGTGTCGGCTGCCAACTACTACGACATCGCGGCGAAGCTGCCGTTCAGCAGGGATCGCAATCCCGTTGTGGTGGTGGAGGTGGTGGCGCCAAAGCCGATGCCGGCGCTGCCGCGCTACTACGGGCTGATGAACTTCGGCGGAGCGCCGAAAGTGATTATGGCGCTGACGCCGGGCGGGCCGCAGAAGAGCTACGTGGCGGGCGAGAAGATCGGTGACTTCAAGCTGGTGACGATCGCGTCGGCAGGGTTGATCTTCGATTGGGAAGGCAAGCAGGTGGCGGCGCGGTTCGAAGAGATGCGCGACGCGACTCCGGCGGACCAAAGGCAGCAACAGGCGCAGAGTGGCGCGCCGCCACCAGCGCCGCCCCCGTCCAGCGGAGGCGGAGTGACATCGGTTGGGGCGGTGACGGCGGTGGCGAGCGGTTCGGCGCAGAAGCCGGGCGTTGACACCGGTGAAGGACTGAAGGGATGCCAGGCGGGCGACAATACGCCGGCCGGTGCGGTTGTGGATGGCTACAAGAAGATAATCCAGCAGACTCCGTTTGGCGGGAGCTGCCGCTGGGAAAAGGTGAACTAAGCGATGAAGAAGATGATGATTGTTGGCTTGGTGATGGCCGGTTTGCTGAGCGTGAGCGGCCAGACTCAGAGTGCGGCAAAGAAGCCGGCGGAGGCGCCGCAGGGCCTGCCGGCAACGGCGGTTAAGGCTGGCGAAGGCGTATGGAAGTGGAAGGATCCGCAGGGAAAGTCCTGGATCTATCACCGTACGGCGTTCGGCTACACGCGCGTGGAGGACGTTCCGGAGAAGTCGGCCGCGGGCCAGACGGGATTGCGGGTCGGGGGAGTGAAGGCCGGCGAGGTCACGGTTGAGCAGGCCACGCCGTTTGGCAAGTCCCGCCGGACCCGGGCAATGGACGAAATGAACGCCAGCGAAAAGGCGGCCTACCAGGCCCACGCGAAACCGGCCCAGTCCGCAAAGTAGACAGTGAGAGGATCCCCGATGCGTATCGTCCGATTCCGAATCCCCGAAGTCGCGCTGGCAGTGGCGATGGTGATGGCACACCTGCCGCTGGCGCAGGCGCTGCAGGCTCCGCCGCCTCCGCCGGTGGTGGTTCCGCCGGGCTTCGGCGCGCGGGTGATGACGCCGGCGCAGGATGCGCCGCAACAGCAGCAACCAGCCGCGCCGGGTGCGCAGTCAACCACGACGGCGGCACAGGTGGGCCAACCGCTGCAGGCCGCGCCGGGCACGCCGCTGAACGTGCTGCAACTGCAGAACGTGAGTCTGGTGGAGGTAGTGGACTTCCTGGCGCGCGAACTGAAGATCAACTACATCATGGATAAGAATGTAGGCGGCGGCGTGACGCTGAACACCTATGGTCCGGTGAAGGACATGGACAAGCGGGCGCTGCTCGACACAGTGTTGCGCATCAATGGCGCGGCGATGGTGCAGACCGGAGATATCTACCGCATTGTGCCGCTCCAGGAACTGTCGCACATGCCGTTGAACCCGGAGCAGGACGTGAAGGACATTCCGGCCGACGACCGGCCGATGCTGAATCTGATCTTCCTGAAGTACGCCAATGTGGACGAACTATCCAAGCTGATCGGCGAGTTCCTGGGGCCGCAGGGCAAGGCCTGGGCGTATGCGCCGGCGAATCTGCTGCTGGTGCTGGACGGGCGCCGCAGTATGAGGCGCACGATGGAAATGGTGGCGTTGTTCGATAGCGATGTGCTGGCCAAGCAGCGGGTGAAGCTGTTCGATCTCAAGCACAGCCGGCCGACCGACATGGCAAAGGAGATGGAGGGATTGCTGAAGTCGATGTCTCTTAGCAAGGAGATGTCATCGGTGAAGTTCGTGCCGGTGGACCGCATTAACACGCTGATCGCGGTGGCGCCGAATCCAGGTGTGTTCGAGCAGATTCAGGATTGGGTAAATCGTCTGGATGTGAAGGTGAAGGGCGCGTCGGGCAAGGCGGACAACTACGTATACCGGGTGAAGTACGGCCGGGCCGACATGCTGGCCTAC
>CAYVDY010000696.1:0-3565 GCA_964450255.1 uncultured Candidatus Solibacter sp.
ATATCGCTTTGCAGCGCGATCAGCAGGATGGGATGGGCCCACCACGGCCCGAACTGCAGAAAGGCATTGCCAAAGCCGGCGGCACTCTGCCACCAGCGCCCCGGATCGGCGAGCTTGGCGAGGGCCTCTGCGGCGGTATTTGGGAACATGGTCTCTCTACCCTGCGCCATCACTTTCAATGCGGCCGTAGCCAGGAGGCCCGGGGCCGAGCCCAGCAGTATCCAGATCACTCCGCGAAGGCGGAATCGCCACGCTGCCACTGCCAAAGCTGCGACGGCGAACGGGACCCCCTCGTTCTTGATCCACGGTGCGAAGCCGATGGCGAGGCCCGCGACGATCAGCAGCCGCGTGGATTCGGCCCCCGCAGCGTCAAGCAGGACCAGTGATGCCAGCACGGCAAGCGCGAGCAGCAGGTCTGAGTATTGAGCCGACGACTGCGACGCGAACAGTTCTGTGCCGAGCAGCAGTAGGCCGCCCAGCAGCCCGAGGCCTAGCGACTTTCGCGCTGCAAGGCTTCCAGCCAGAATCGCCAGCACCGCGAAGGCGATGATGCCGCCGGCGGCTACCGGCACGGCAGATGTAAACGAGCCGGCCACCGACCACAACATGCCCGCGAACGACGAGAGAAACAGCGGATATCCAGGATGAGATCCACGCGCCATGAATCCACCAGGCTCCGCGGAGATGGCCCGCTGCCAGACGTCCGCGCCTCCGGCCAGAAACCGTGCGCGAAGGTTCCAGATGGCGTTGGCGTCCCATTCGCCGTTCGGATTCGCGGTGGAGGCCGTCGAAAAATCGAGGGCGACAATCAGGCTGGCCGCCCCCAGGCCCAGAAAGAGTACCCAGGTCCAGGGAAAGCCGCGGCGCTCCAACGGGACAACGGGTTCGGCTGGACGGGTGTACCACCACACTGCGCCCGATGCGGCTGCGAGTAGCGCCAGAGCCCCGAGGATCAAGGCCGGAGTGGCCAGGCCCGCGGCGCCGAGTGCGAAAAACAGGACGGAGGCAAGGCCCGGGCCGAACAGAACAGCCAGTCCGGCCTCGCCAACGAATCCGGCCAACGGATTGGCGCGGCCGAACAGCGCCGCGGCGCTGGCGCGCGCCACAAACCAGCCGGCTGCCAGGATCAGAAGGAGTGCAGGAATCCAGGTCATCGGGACGACCTGCGACGGTAGAGGATCACGCCGTTCCCCAGGTCGGCGGCCACGTCGTAGCCGTGCGTCGCGCCAACAGCGGCGAAGTCCGCTGGCCGGGAGAAATTGCCGGCGGCCCACTCCGGCTTGATGCCCTCGCCCACGATGAACAACTGGCGCGGTGCCAAAGCGTATTGCGTGGCCATGAGGGTGGCCGCGAAAGCCGAGTTGGACTGCTCGATATCGGTGATATAGCCGACCTGCGCGTTGGCGGGAATGCGCTCCATCAACGTCGCGAATCGCTGTTCCGCGCGTGCCACGCCGTAGGTATCGGGGAACTGTTCAGCGGTCCCTGCCGACACCTGATAGGCGTTGAGCGCGGCGTAGATTACTAGGAGGGGAACGGCGAAGCAGATTGCCGTGACAACGAGCTTTCGCCCTTCTGGGTGAGTGTCCTGCATGCAGCGTAAGTCATGAGGCTAACATACTTTGGCGTGAATTCTTCCCGCGGCGGAGGCATGCTATTCTGCCCGTCATGGCGAGTCGTAAGAAGGCTGCGGTGGCCGCCGCGCCGGGGGCACAGGAACGCCCAATTCCAGTGCTCGCGGAGAAGGGACGGCGTCTGGACGCTTGGCTCGATCGACATGCCATCTGGCTCTCGATCATCCTGGTGGCGATCGCGACGGCGCGCATCGTTGCGACGTATGGGGCGCTCAGCCACACGTTCGATGAGCCGGCGCACATTGCCTGTGGCATGGAGTGGCTGGACAAAGGGACTTACCGCTACGAGCCGCAGCATCCACCCTTGGCGCGCGTCCTGACGGCGATACTGCCAAAACTGGACGGCTCCCACAGCGAAGGGCAGAAGTCGATGTGGGATGAAGGGTTGGCGATCCTCTTTAAGTCCGGCGCGGAGGAACGCACGCTGGCTCTCGCTCGGCTCGGCATCCTCCCGTTCTTCTGGATCGCCTGCTGGGTGGTGTTCGCGGCGACACAATGGACCTCCGAGTCGCGAGCCGCGGCGGTGCTGGCGGTGTTGTTCGCCACAATGACTCCATCAATGCTCGCTCATGCCGGCCTGGCTACCACCGACATGGCGCTCACCTCCCTGTTGCTGCTCAGCGTCTATACGGGATGGCGCTGGTTGGAGACACCTACCCCGCGCGGCGCCGTGGCCTCCGGCTGCGCCACTGGCTTGGCGGTTCTGGCGAAGTTCTCGGCGCTGGCATTTCTTCCGGCGATCGCCGTGGTGGGGATCGTGGCATGGGCCGCGATGGAAAGGCCTGGAACGGCACGAATCGTCGAGTTGCTGAAAGCCCGAGCCGCCCAGGCTGCGCTGGCGACCGCGGCAGGCGCCTTGGTGATCTGGGCGGGGTTCCGATTCTCTTTCGGCAAGTCCGTCTCGTTCTCTTTTCCCGTACCCGCACCGGAACTGTTCGACGGAATCGCGGCGGTGGCGCAACTCAATGCCACCGGCCATCTGACATATCTGATGGGGGCTGTGAACACGGTGGGCTGGCCGAGCTTCTACGTGATCGCGCTCGGCGTGAAACTGCCGTTGCCGCTGCTGCTGCTCGGTCTGTGCGGTGTCATTTTGCTCTGCTGGCGTGGCCGGTCACTGACCAGGAGTTGGATGGCTGGAAGCATTGTACTCGGCGTGCTGATCTTCGCTTCGTTCTTTTCACAGATCAAGATTGGAACCAGGCACGTGTTGCCGGTGGTTGCTGCGCTGGCGATGGCGGGCGGGTACGCCGCTTCCTGGGCGATACGCAGGGCGGAAGGCCGGGGATTGTTACCGGCCGCGGCGGGCGCCGCCGCGTTGGCGCTGATGTTCTCATCGATCCGCGTTCACCCGGACTACGTCGCCTACTTCAACATGGTCGCCGGCGACAGGCCCGAAGCGTATCTGGTGGATTCGGATCTGGACTGGGGCCAGGACACAAAGCGCCTGGCCAGGAAGCTGAAGGAAGTGGGCGCGCGCGAGGTCCACTTCAATCAGTTCCTGCCCGGAAATCTGGAGAAGCTGTACGGGTTCCCTCCGGTGCGCCCCTTGGATTTAAATGGGCTCCAGCCGGGCTGGAACGCCGTGGGCGTGACTGCCATGAAGTACGGGCTGTTCGGTGATACGCGGTATGCCTACGACCCCGGATTTGAGTTCTGGCCGGAGCAGACGCCCCCGCTGGAACGCGTGGGCTCCGGGATTCTGCTGTTCTACCGGCCGCCGGACAAACCCTGACTCAGCCTCGCTGCAGAGCCCGTAGAATCTCCTCTCGAGCCTCTCCCTGTGCGTCCGCCTGCAATCGCTTCAAGGCCAGCCCCACTACGTCCCGGTGGTGAAGTTGATGGCCCAGGCCGCCCTTCTGCAAGTCCAGCCATAACTGGTGCAGGCGTTCAATGTCTTCAGGCCAGAGCCTGGGTGGATGCGGCCCGAG
>CAYVDY010000697.1:0-3548 GCA_964450255.1 uncultured Candidatus Solibacter sp.
CATGGCTTTCCATTGGCGGTTCCACTCTTCGTCGGAAGTTTCGGGGGGGAGGTCTGGTTGGAGTACTACTATTCGCTGGACGACCCCAATGTCGTAAACAAGAACACTGCCCCCCCCGCCGATCCCACAAAGTTGCCGGGCAAGCTGTTCGAGGTCGTGAACTGGCGCATCCCGTCGAACGATCCGAGCGCCCACCTGATCGAACCAAATCTGAAGCCGATGAAACAGCGCATGCTGGACATCGGTTACGAGTACAGCCTCGATCCGACAATCGTACTTTCGGCCCGCTACACCAATCGCCGCCTCCTCCGGACGATCGAGGATACGGGATACATCGGCGACGATGGTGAAACCTATATCATCGCCAACCCCGGCGAAGGTATTACGGCCGATCCGGCGCAGTGGAAGACGTGGATGGGTCCTGGCATCCCGGTCACGCCCAAGCCGGTCCGCAACTACGACGCTCTTGAAATTCGCCTCGACAAGCGCTTCGCAAGGAACTACCAGTTCACGACCAGCTACACCTACAGCCAACTCGACGGTAACTACAGCGGTTTGGCCAGCTCCGACGAAAACGGCCGTAACAGCCCGAACGTCAACCGATACTACGACCAGCCCTGGGTCGGAATCGACCAGTCTGGCCGGTACGCGTACGGTCGTCTCGCCACGGATCGCCCGCATACCCTCAAGTTCTTCGGCGGCTACACAATGAAGAGCATCTTGGGCAACACCACGTTATCTCCAAACATGTCGCTCTACTCTGGAGCGCCCATGACCTCGGAAGCTTACGTCATCTCCACCACCCCGGCCCTGCCATATGGGCGCGGAGACCTGGGCCGGACGCCCGTGTTCTACCTTTTTGATCTGAACCTGATGCACGAATTCGCGCCGTTCAAGAGCCACGAGTCGATGAAGATGCGGTTTGAGTTCTCGGTGTTTAACCTGCTCAATAGCTCCATCGTCACCGATAGATCCAAAGCCATCGTCCATCCCAACGATGGTCAGATCGGCTTTGACGACTATGCCGATGTCTTCAAGGGATTCAATGTCGCGAAGCTGATGCAGGCGCAGGAACTCCGCCGTGATCCTCAGTATGCCTTGCCCAGCGCATTCCAGGCGCCTCGCTCGGCGCGACTCCAGTTGACGTTCTTCTTCTAAAAAGCGAACTTCAACGCAGGCAAACACGAGAGGGGCGCCCCCAACCGGGGCGCCCTTTTTCTATGCGCGCTCCACTATCTGCATCAGCGCCCGGATGTAACCGAAGCAGAACGCGAACGACTGGTGTCCGCCCACGTCGCCCACCACCTTCGGCACATGGTCAGGCATCAGCATCCCGTCGTAGCCCACCTCTTTGTAGGCTCGTAGCGCCGCCAGCATGTCCACATCGCCGTTGTCCGGGTAGGTTTCGCGGAAGTCCAGGAAACGCCCCTGAATGTTCCGGAAGTGCACGTTGAAGATCTTCTTGCGGCTCCCGAACCAGCGGATCACGTCACAGATCTCGGCATTCGGATCCGCCAGCATCTCGGTCACCGTACCCTGGCAGAAGTTCAACCCGTGATACGGATTCTCCTTGATGGTGACGAAGCGCTTCATGCCGTCCACGGACCCCAGCACCGTCTCGACGCCCTTATAGCCCTTGCCCTTCGGCATTCCGGGATCGTGGGGATGGCAGGCGATTCGCACCTTGTACTCCGCCGCCACGGGGACCACGCGCTCCAGAAACCAGGTGATCCGCTCCCAGTAGAGATCCGCCGGCACGGGCCCGGCTGCGGTGAGGGTGTCCTGCCTGGCGTCCGCGTATTTGAACGTGCTGTACTGCGCACCGCCGCGGCCGGTGGTGGCCGGAGTCCGCACTACGCCGAGGATGCTCATGTTGTACTTCACGGCCGGAATCCCCGCTGCGGCGACGTTGCGGATCATCTGGCAGATCTGATCCACGGCCTTCTCGCGGTCAGGAGACTGGCCGAGTAGGATGCTGGGGTACTCCGCTTTCTCGATGATCGAAGAGCTCAGCGGCAGCGGCACCATCACCAGTTGCACGCCCGCGCCATCCACTGTCTCTTTCAACCGCTTCAGCCCGTCCACGCTCCATTTCTCGTCGAGAGTGCGGGACGGCAGTCCGCTGCAGATGTGCGTCACGCCCAGCGCTGCCAGCACCCGCAACACCGCAGGGTCCGAGGTGTGTTGGGTGCCCAGCTTCATCCGGCCCGGCAGGGCCACGTGCGGTACGGCCATCATCCCGGCCCCGGTCATCTTCATCAGTTCGCGGCGATTCATCTTAGCTACAGATCATATAACCTATGGGCATGCGCCGCAGGGATTTCGTATTGTCCGCACTGGCACCCGCCTCGACTCTGATGACCGTGCGCGGGCCCGTTGCGGCCTCGTCGCTCGGGGTGATCCTGCCCCACGAGCACCTCTTTTCGATGTTCGGCGAAGAGCCTGCCGAGCAGCACCAGTACGATACTCAACTGCTGCTCGCCACTGTCGTGCCTTATGTGGAGAACCTGCGAGCCCTGGGTTGTACAGCCATTTTCGACGGCACCACGGTGTGGTTTGGCCGCAATCCGGCACTTCTGCGGGACATCTCCACCCGCACTGGCGTGCATATCGTGACCAACACCGGGTACTATGGGGCGGCCAATGACCGCTACGTTCCGAAGAGCGCATTTGACGAGTCCGCCGATCAGATCGCCGCGCGCTGGATCGAGGAATGGACCAGCGGTATCGCCGGCACCGGGATCAAGCCCGGATTCATCAAGCTCGGCGTGGACCCGGGTTCGCTCTCCGCCATCGATCGCAAGTTGATCACTGCCGCCGCCCGCACTCACCGCCGAAGCGGACTGACGCTCGCCGTTCATACCGGCGACAATGCGGCCGCTGTTCGTGAGCAGCTCGCCATACTCCGAACGGAAGGGGTTGCTCCGCAAGCGCTGGTCTGGATCCATGCCAACCAATGCAAGGACGACGCTGCCGTCGCGGAGGTGGCGGCGAGCGGAGCCTGGATCAGCCTCGATGGCCTGGCCGCCGACACTTTGGACCGCCACCTTGCCCTTTGTCGCGTCCTGAAGGCGGCGGGGCGGCTTTCACAGGTACTGCTCTCCCACGATGGCAATACCTTTCGCGCCAACGGCAAACGGCCGATGAAGGCGTACACCTCCCTGTTTACGGATTTCCTCCCGCAATTGAGGGCCGCCGGCTTCGAGAATGGCGAGGTTCGCAGCCTGACTGTGGATAATCCCGCTCGTGCCTACGCTGTTGGAGTGCGCCGTTTGCCCCAATAGGCACATGGGCCGCTTGTCTCGCTCTGTGTTTGCAACAGATAGACTTGGACTGTCAATTGCATACTCATTCGTATGAGCAACCCGGTCAGCGATTTCTCCTATCGTCCTCGGCTGGTTTTCTGGGAATTGACCACCGGATGCAACCTGCGATGTGTGCAGTGCCGGTTCAGCTACACGTAATTGATGAGTCAGGAGGGGCTCTCCACGCAGGAGGGGATCGGTATTGTCGATCAGATTGCGCAATATGCCCCACTGATCCTAGTG
>CAYVDY010000698.1:0-3547 GCA_964450255.1 uncultured Candidatus Solibacter sp.
CCGCGCACGCGTCGCGCCAGCGGCGCCCCGCGCCTGCCGGGCTGCCCCTCCCCGGCGTGTTGCAGGTCGGGCTTCCCGCCAACCCCTACGTCTCCGCCACCCCGACCAGCCGGATTCGGCTGCTAACCCCGGGGGTCGAACCGCCCACATCGACCGGCCCACCCACCATCAACGAGGGTGGAGTGGTAACCGACACTACCTTCGGAGCTGCTCCTTCCGCCGCGCCGGGTTCCTGGGTCGAAATCCGGGGCTTGAACCTGGCATCGAGCACACGGGAATGGACCGCCTCCGATTTCGACAATTCTCTGGCGCCGACGGTGCTGGAAGGCACGCGTGTCACCATAGCCGGCGAAGCGGCTTACCTCTCTTACGTGAGCCCGAACCGTCTCAAAGTTCAGGTTCCCTCCAGTGTGAGCGCCGGTACTCAGTCCGTGGTCGTAACCACCGCGGCTGGCTCCAGCACTCCATACGAACTCACGGTCAACGAGACCGAACCAGGCCTGCACGCTCCGGCGAACTTCCGAATCGACGACAGGCAATTCGCTGGCTCGTTGTTGGACGATGGCGCCACCTGGGCGCTGCCCGACGGCGCGGTGGAAGGCGCCGCATCGCGGCCCGTACGGCCCGGTGAGACGCTCACGCTTTATGGCGTCGGCTTCGGCGGGGTTACCCCCGTCGTCGTCGCCGGCGAAACCGTGCAGGCTGAGAACTCGCTCACCCGTCAGATTGAGATCCGCATCGGCGACAGAGCGGCCGTGGTCTCATACGCTGGCCTCGCGCCCGGTAAGGTGGGCCTCTACCAGTTCAAGGTCGTGGTGCCGGATGTCGAGGAAGGTGGCGCGATTCCGCTGTCATTCACTCTTGACGGCGTTCAGGGCAAGCAAACCCTGTTTGTCGCGGTCCAACACTAAACTGTCTCGTACGGCTTAATCTCAGCGGCGCGCAGGCAACTGCGCGCCGCATCTGCCTGCGCCTCAGTCACATAGAAGAACGCACCGATCAACTCCCGGACAAACAGCACCCCGCCCCGGTAGCGGTCCGGCTCCACCAGATAGTCCAGATTGGCGGCATCAAACATGCCCTCGATCTTCTTCGCCTCGCGCAGACGCTTGGCGATGTAGATCAAAACCAGCTCCTGCTCTCCAAAAAACGCTTCTTCTTGCCGCATGAGTCAATTTCAGCGTAGCGCAAGAGAGAACTTCCCCGCCCTGCGGCCACTAGTTCTGTGGATATGTGTGCCGTTACCGCCGTTCGCACCGACGAAGAGCTGCTCCACTGGCTCGCCCTGGTCTTCACGCCCGGCCTGGGCGCCAAGAGGACGTTTGATCTGATCGAGCGCTATGGCTCACCCGTGCCGGTGTTCCGCGCCTCGGCCAGCGAGCTCACGGCGGCTGGCCTCACCGGCTCAGTCGCCCGCAGCATCGCCAGTGGGTGCTGCTTTGAGGAAGCGGCCGAACAGCACGAGAGACTCCGCGAGACCGGCGTACAGCTCGTCACGTGTACCGACCCTGCCTATCCAAGGCAGCTGCGTGAGATCTACGATCCTCCGGCCGTCCTGTTCGTCCAAGGCAGGCTGGAATTGCTCCAGGGGGTCATGGTGGCGCTGGTGGGCAGCCGCCGTGCCTCCGCCTACGGGATGGCCGCTGCGGAGCGCCTGGCGGCCGATCTGGCCAACGCAGGCATCATCGTCGTCAGCGGCATGGCGCGGGGCATCGACACGGCCGCCCACATCGGCGCGCTGAACTCCGCGGGAGGAACCATCGCCGTTTACGGTTGCGGACTCGACCTCGTATATCCGGCCGAGAACCGGAAGCTGGCCGAGCGCCTCGGCCGCGAGGGTCTCCTGGTCAGTGAATTCCCACTCGGCACGCCGGCGCATCCGCAGAACTTTCCGATCCGCAACCGGATCGTCAGCGGTCTCTCTGAGGGTGTGGTGGTCGTGGAAGGAATGGAGTATAGTGGCAGCCTCATCACGGCCCGCCTGGCCCTGGACCAGAATCGGGAGGTATTCGCGGTACCCGGGAACATCACCGCCAAGAGTAGCTTCGGACCGAATCTCCTGATCAAGCAGGGCGCCCAGTTGGTACAGGCGGCCACGGATATTTTGGATGGGCTCAGTTGGGAGGCGCGCAGCCGCCTGGCCCGTCAGGCCACGCTGGCCGAGGCGCTGGAACCCGCGCCAGATGCCTCGCCCATGGCCGCGATCAACCAGCAAGTGCTTTCTTTACTTACGCCTGACCAACCTGTGCACCTGGACTCTCTGCTGGATCAGATGCTCGGTGTTTCCTCGTCTGAGGTGATCGCCGCCGTCTTCGAACTGGAGTTGCAGGGAAAGGTCCGCCAACTGCCTGGCCGAAGTTATGTTAAGGTGTGGTACGAGTGAGCCGGGCGCAGCTCAGGAGGCTGGCCTGGTGAATCCGTCATTCATCCTAAGTACTCTCTATGGCCAAATCTCTCGTGATCGTCGAGTCGCCGGCAAAGGCAAAGACGATCGGCAAATATCTAGGTAAGAACTTCACCGTCAAGGCATCTCTCGGTCACGTCAAGGACCTGCCTAAAAATGACATCGCGGTGGACGTGGAGCACGACTTCCGTCCATCTTACGTGGTCATCGAGGGCAAGAAGAAGCTGATGGACGAGTTGCGCAAAGCCGCCAAGGATGCGGACGCAATCTATCTCGCGGCTGACCCTGACCGGGAAGGCGAAGCGATCTGTTTCCATCTCCAGGAAGAGCTGACGCCCAAGAAGGGCGACGGCCCGGCGATGCACCGCGTCACCTTCAACGAAATCACGGCCAACGCCGTGCGCAAGGCGTTCGAGAACCCGCGGCCGGTCAACACCCACCTGGTGGACGCCCAGCAGGCGCGCCGCATCCTCGATCGTCTGGTCGGCTATAAGATTTCCCCCCTGCTGTGGGATAAGGTCCGTCGCGGCCTCTCTGCCGGCCGTGTGCAGACGGTGGCATTGCGGATGATCGTGGACCGGGACAAGGAGATCCGCGCCTTCATTAAGCGGGAATACTGGTCCATCGACGTCCAGCTCAATGCGAAGAAGTCGCCAATCCTGAAGACCACCCTCGCCAAACGCGATGGGGTAAATCTGGAGATCGCAGACCAGGCAGGGGCCGACTCCATCGTGGGGGCGATCGCGGACTCCCAGTTCGTGGTTAAGTCAGTGGCCACGCGCGAGAAGAAGCGCAACCCCGTCCCGCCTTTCATCACCTCCACCGTTCAGCAGGAGGCGGCCCGCAAGCTGCGCTTCAGCGTGAAACGCACGATGATGCTGGCGCAGCGTCTGTATGAAGGCGTGGAACTCGGCTCCGAAGGCGCGGTCGGCCTCATTACTTACATGCGTACCGATTCGATCCGCGTCGGCCAGGACGCCATAGTCGAGGTTCGCGAAGCCATTCAGCAGCGCTTCGGCCCGCAGTATCCGCCGGAGTCCCCCAACCGCCACCGGAACCAAAAGCTCGGCCAGCGCCGCCGCCGCCCCCGCCGCCCCCGCCCCCGCCCCGCCCCCCCCCCCACCCCCCGCCCCCCCCCCCGCC
>CAYVDY010000699.1:0-3544 GCA_964450255.1 uncultured Candidatus Solibacter sp.
CATCGGCCGCGTCGTCAGCCGCCTCACCGCCAAGCCCGTCGCTCCGCGCCCCGACCCGTTCCCGGCCGGCGCCCGTCCCATGCCGCCGGGTGCGTCACTGGACCCCACCACCACGAATCAGATTCACGGCACCCAGGGTATGGCCGGCGACCTGGTCCCGATTGTGCAGGAGATCTTCACGGCCACCAAGGCGATCTTCGTGAAAAACCCCGCGGAGGTTTACACCCAGTTCACCGGCGGCCGGGAATATGCGTTCGTCTCGCAGGCGGACCTGGAGCGCTCCATTGCCGCCATCGGCACGGAGATCCGCTCGCAGTACATTCTGTCCTACAATCCCGACAACAAGGTGGAGGGCGGCTTCCATAGGATTGTGGTGATTGTCAACCGGCCGGAACTGAAAGTCCGCACACGCCCCGGCTACTGGATGGCCGGCGTACCGGACTAAAACCGCTTATTCGGGCACGGAAGCGACGGGGTGGAAGCCGGTATTGCGCACTTTGAAGGCCCGGTAGGCGAGGTAGATCACATTCCCTCGCAGAATCGTGTGCCTGGTTTCCAGAAACAGCCGTCTGGTCAGCATTTTCAACTTGCCGCCAGGCTTAGGCGGAGGTTCCAGTCCCTCGCCCGGGACCGTTCCGGCGCAATCCTGCAATCCGATCACGGCGAGCGCTCCATCAGACCGCACGCCCGGCCGCCCGGAAGGCCGCCGGATCGCTTCCCGCCGGTCCAGGTAGTGGACATGCTCCGTGCAACCCGCGAAGGTGAGGTCGTTCACGATTTTGGCTCGTTCCCAATCGATGCGGGGGTCGATCTGGTGCGTCAGCGTCATCCTCTTCCGGTCGAACGTGAAGCCGACATCGTGCGTGCCGGCACCCACCCATAGCTCGCGGCCGTCCACCGTGCCGGCCTGCCAGATCCGAACGTGGTGCCGCTTCAGAAGCGAGTTCCAGCTCTTCTGAAACACAAGCTCCGGCCCCTTCTTCTCGTAAAGGAGTAGAGAAACCGGCGCTGTGGGGTAGCCCTGCCGCTTGGCCAGGGCGGAATAGGTTTTTGCGAAGGAGCGCCGTGTGATAGGCTCCGCGGTGGACCAACCCGCCAGCTCAAAGGCGTGGCCCAGTTGTTCTCTCGTGCCCAGGAACGCAACGTTAATCACGTCCTGCGCCGTCCGTCCATCGGGCTTCATCACCAAATGCGAGCGGTTCAGGAGATCATCCTCGACCTCGGCATCCAGTGGGTCGCATACCGGCACTGTGAACCGCGGAGCCTCCGCCGGCAGCGCCTCGATAGCCAGTCTCATCTCCGTACCGGGCGGCATATGGATCTCCGGCTCGGGCCATCGCAGGATCAATATCCTGACACCCATCAGGCCCAAAGTGCCCATCGGTCCCAACGCCATTCTCGTCCAGACCATTCCCGTCGCACTGGTAAGTCCAGCCGGAACGTTCAGGGTGGGGCGCAGCCAGACTGAGCTCAGTAATCCATGGGGGCTGTCGGCCGCCAAGATGCCGCGAACCCGGCCATCGCGCGTCACTTCTTCCCGCGCGTTGGATACCCCGCGGAGTGACGCTTCGAGTGGAAATCGCCGGCCGTCCAAAAGTTCGTACTCGAAGAACTCCAGTTCGAGATTCGCGCGCTCCCGGCGGATACCGATCCCAACGGCAGAGGCCTTTCTCACCCGCCCCCAAATCCGCGTTCCCGGCGGCATCAGCACATCGCCGTAGGATTCGAGAGGAGAGATGACAACCGAAGAGAATTCAGTGCCCACCTTCGTGGCGTAACTCGTCAGGTGGGCTTCCAGCCTGATCTCAATCTCCGGCACACCGCCCTGGGCGCAGAAGGCAAGCAGGATCAACAGCCCTAGGGCTGGCAAAGGCCGAGCGTGTACTGCCTCGATCAACTGCTGTTCTCCAGAAAACCCAACGACACGCTTCAGCTTGCCGTTCGTTAGAGTATATGTGCACGGGCCTCCTCCCGCAACGCCGCCGGCGAGAATTCTTCAACTATTCACGCGCCACGCAAGCGCCCCGAAGGTGACCACGCTCTCATCGTCGATATCCCAGTGCTCGTAGTGCCGCAACTCGCCGCGCGCACCCGGCACCGCCTTCATAAACGTGTACAGCGGCGCACTGCCGCACCACTTGAGGTCGTCGTGATTGGGCTGCACCAGGTCCCAGAACCCGCCCGCATCCCCGGCCGCCATCCGCTCGATCCGCTCCTGATCCCGAGCAGCTACCCCGAGCATCTCGCCTGCCTGTCCCTTCATCGCCAGCGGGTCGCCATAGCGCTTGCCCATGTGCGCCATATCTACGCCCATCACCCAGCACAGCCGCTTCCCTTCCCGGGCATGCAGTTCGCCGAGCGACTCCAGAAACTCCTTGACGCCATCATCGTCTTCCGGCGCGCCGCCCAGATACAGGCTCCTGGCGAACGCCCCGCACAGAATCGGCAGAACCTTCACCTCCGGCCCATAGAGCGCCTGCAGCATGACGATCTGAAACTCGATGGAGTGTTCCACCGCGTGGCAGTAGTCTTCCATCTTCACCGCACGCGGAGCTTTCGCCGCCAGCCAATCCACCAGACCGGTCTCGGTGCGCGTTTCGCCGAACGGAGTGACATACCGTTTGCGCGTCAGCCCGAAGGTCTCCGGCGCTCCATAGTGAGAGGTGCCCAGCACCACGAACACCCGCTCCGCA
This sequence comes from uncultured Candidatus Solibacter sp., assembly GCA_964450255.1. GTDB lineage: Bacteria > Acidobacteriota > Terriglobia > Bryobacterales > Bryobacteraceae > Paludibaculum. The sequence goes on from CAYVDY010000699.1 coordinate 2,694, forward strand.
TCGGCCGGCCCGAGTGCGCGGTAGGCCTGCCGGTAGGAGTCCCATCCGCCGTCCGGACTGGCATGCGGCGCCGCGATACCAACCAGTCCGCCGCCGCCTTCATCGGCCGCGCCCATCCGCTGATGCGCCAGCCACGCGCCCAGCTCCTCGGCGTCCTCGGGATACGCCCCGCCCGCATGCGCCGGCAGCCGCAGCTCTTCCGCGGCAAAAGCCGCTTCGCGCGCCGCCCGCATTTCTTCAAACACCTCGCCTTCGACGAACCCCGCCTGGCCGAGCGCCTCCAACAGATGATCCTGCACCTCACCAATGCGCAGATCCTGTGTCATATCCAGCAGCACGCGGCGCATCTCGTCTTCTGTCTGCTCGCCATCCATCATGCTCAGCAATGGCACCAGCGGAGGCGGAATGATCAGCGTGACGTCGGAGTAGTGGAACGGATCGCGGATCAGCAGCCCCGGCCGGTCCTCCACGGGGGACGGCATGAAATCGAGGTCCATTCTGAGGCGTGGTAGTGGTTTCGACACCACTCCATCATAATGAGTCCATGGGATTGTTGGCTCAGAAAACCGTGCTGATCACCGGGGCGTCCGGCGGCCTGGGCGAAGGCGTGTGCCGAGCGTTTCAGCAGGCCGGGGCCTTGGTGGCTGGCGTGGCCCGGCGCGCCGCTCACTTGAAACACTTCGACATGGCCCTCGGCTGCGAGCTCACCGAACCCGGGGGACCCGGCGCCGCCATCTACGCCGTCCTGGACGCCTGGCCCAGGCTCGACGCGGTGGTGCACCTGCTGGGTGGCTTCGCCGCCGAGGGAAACGTCCAGGACACCACCATCGAAACCTGGGACCGCATGATGG
>CAYVDY010000700.1:0-3541 GCA_964450255.1 uncultured Candidatus Solibacter sp.
GGTTCGCCTCTGTTGAAGTTATCCTGACCATAAACGGCCGTCATGCGCGGAGAGTAAGTTCCGGGCCCTTCGGGCAGCCAGGTGCCCACAGGGTCATACCGGACAACCCGGTTGAAGCCGGTATCGGCGACGAAAATGTAGTCGCCGACCGTGAAGACTCCTCGGGGCCCGCCGGAGAAGATGTTACCGGTTGCAAATGTGGCGAAAGTAATGTCGTTGATCGCCGGCGGAACCGGCTCACCGGCAGCAACTCCACTGTAAATCCCCAGGATCCGCTTGGCCGGTTGACCGGCCTGCTCGAATGGCGGTTGGTAAACGAGAACGCGGCCCAGATCGTCGATGCAGAAGAGATTGCCGGAAGCGTCGAATGCAATCGAATTGGGGAATCGCAGTTGCAGCTTGTTCACCCTGTCGTTGATCGTCTGGGTGACCGTGACGCGCCCCGGATTGGGCGTTGAGGTGTTGAAATCCAACTGCCCCAAAACGTAGTTCGCGCGAATGGCTGCACCATCGGTAGAAGTATTCGAGGGGCCGCTCACGTCGGCCGCGGCATAGCGCAGCACGCGGTGGTTCCCAGCGTCTGCAAGCCACAGGTTTCCTTCGCCATCAAAGGCAATCCCTGCTAATTGCGGTCCTCCCGTGGTTGTGGCATTCGTCCGTATGCTGATATCGGTGGCACTGGCGAGAACTCCCCGATTGGCGGAACTGGCGGTCAGATTCGCCTGGCCAATCACAAGATCGGCGAGACGCGGCCCCTCTTCGTCCCGCGGCGCGGCCGGTGTGGGATAACGAACGATCCGGTTGTTGCCCGCATCCATCACGAAGACATGGCCATTCCGGTCTACGGCAACCGCCGAGGGGCTGGACAGGCCGCTGCTGAACGACGCAAGCGCTGCGCCCGTGTAATTGAGGTTGCCGCGCATGTCCCTCTGCCCGAGAACGATGTCAGCAGACGCGCCGTTTGTGTATGTGTTGAAGTCTTTCCAACCAAGCACCCGGTTATTGCCGGAATCCACCACGTAGATCATCGCAGGACTGGAACTGGCATCCACGGCCACGGCCGACGGTGACAGCAATTCCCGGCCTTCCAACAGGTTCACTGCCGTGGATGGGGGCGAGATTAGCTCCTGCGCTGATTTGGGTAACCCGTACTGGCCAAAGACACGTGCTGGTACAGGGTTGATGACCTGCGCAGCAGCCGGCGCTCCGAATGCGGCAACCAGGCCGCAAAAAAGGTAAAAGTGTATATTTTTCATAGTCTTACTTGGCCCCGTTCCCAAGCCTCATGAGTTCACCATAACACGCCGGATTCGTCAATTCCAGCCCTGCCAGTCCTGAGTGTGAGGGGCGACTGAGGGATGCTAAACTCGGATTTGCCCATTCAGCCCAATACCCCCCGCAAACCTCGGGTCTGCGCTGTCAGTTACCTAAACACGGCTCCACTGGTTTGGGGCGCGCTCCACGGCCCACAAAGCGGTCTGATGGACCTGTCGTTTGCCGTCCCCTCCATCTGCGCGGACCGTGTCATCGAAGGCGATGCCGATATCGGCATCATTCCTGTAATAGAGATAGATCGCCACGGGCTGGAATGGGTTTCAGGAATCGGCATAGCCTGCCGCGGCCCGGTCCGCACAATCCTGCTCGTCTCTCGCGTCCCGTTCGGGGAGATCCGCACCCTGGCGACGGATTCCGGCTCCCGCACCTCCGTTCAGTTGGCCCGTATCATCCTCGCCAGGAAGTATGGCGCCCGCCCCGAAGTGATCAGCATGGATCCCGACCTGGAGCGGATGCTGGCCAACGCCGACGCGGCCCTCATCATCGGCGACGCCGCCCTGGCCCTGGACCCCACCGAGATCGAGTATCCGTGCCTGGATTTGGGCGAGGAGTGGGTGAGTCTCACAGGTCTCCCCATGGTGTTTGCGGTCTGGTGCGGCCGCCCTGGCCAGATCACGCCCGAACTCGCCGATGCAATGCGCGCGTCCTGCCATTTTGGACTCGGCCAGTTGGACGCTATCATCAAGATAGAAGCGGAGCGGCGGGGATTTCCCGAATACCTGGTCCATCAATACCTGACACGGAACGTCTCTTTCCTGCTGGGTGAGGAAGAGGAGGCCGGAATTCAGCTCTACCTCCGCTATGCCCGCGAATTGGACAGCGCAGCGCCCAGGGAGGATCTAGTTCATGATGAAGCAGCAGGAGGCCGTTGACCTTCTCCAGAACGACGACCTGATCGGCATCGGCATGGCCGCAGACGCCCTGCGTCGCAAATTGCATCCCGAAGGCGTCGTCACCTATATAATCGATCGAAACATCAACTACACCAATTTCTGTACCGAGTACTGCAGCTTCTGCGCCTTCTACCGGCCGATGGGCCACGACGAAGGTTATGTTCTGGATCACGAAACCATCTTCCAGAAGATTCAGGAAACGGTCGACCTTGGCGGTACCGGCGTTCTGATGCAGGGTGGCCTGCACCCCGATCTGAAGATCGAATGGTACGAGGAACTGCTGGCCGCCATCAAGCTCCGCTTCCCGCAGGTATGGCTTCACTGCTTCTCCGCCCCGGAGATCACCAACATCGCGGAAGTCAGCGGTCTCAAGCTCAGCGACACCATCGCGCGCCTGCGCGATTCGGGGCTGGATTCCATCCCCGGCGGCGGCGCCGAGATCCTCCATGATGACGTCCGGCGGCGGATCAGCCGGTTGAAGTGCTCGTCGCAGGAGTGGATCGACGTCCATCTGGCGGCGCACAAACTCGGCATGCGCACCACGGCCACCATGATGTTCGGCTGCGGCGAGACGCTGGAGCAGCGAGTGGCGCACCTGGAAATCGTGCGCCGCATCCAGGAAGAGACAGGCGGATTCACGGCATTCATCCCGTGGTCTTTCCAGCGCGAGAATACGTCGCTCGGACGGTTCGTCAAGGAAGAAGCCACCGGAGTGGAATACTTGAAGACGCTGGCCGTCTCGCGGCTCTATCTGGAGAACATCCTCAACGTGCAGTCATCCTGGGTGACCCAGGGCTTGAAGACCTGCCAGGTAGGGTTGAAGTTCGGCGGCAACGATGTCGGCTCCATCATGATCGAAGAAAATGTCGTCAGCGCGGCCGGCGCCAGAAACAAGGCGAGTGAAGAAGAACTGCGCCGCATCATTCGTGACGCAGGCTTCACTCCGAAGCAACGCGATACGCTCTACCGGACCTACTTCCTCAACTAGCGGAAGGGCGTTCAACGCTCCGCGTCCGCATGGCGTCCCTCATCTGCTTCCATTCGGCTGGCCTGGTGAAAACGCGGAAGCGATGATTGCACACGTGGCAGCGCATCGCATGCAGCAGGAAGACCCGGAACAAGGGATCCCTCAGGTCCTTATCGCTGGAGGGGTGGGTCGCTGACGAATTGCACTTCGGACACGGGAACATTGTCTTTCCTTAATCAGGATACCACCCGCGTGTGTATACGGACCGGTTGCTACACGCGAAGTGACGTAGCTAGGAGTCTGTCGGAGATAGATTTCTCCAAGCCCGCTCGATAAAACACTACAG
>CAYVDY010000701.1:0-3530 GCA_964450255.1 uncultured Candidatus Solibacter sp.
TGATTCTTCAGGACTTAGGAGACTCGCACGCCCTGAACTGCGAAAGTCGGGGTAGGGCTGCTGGCCGATCGCACGCGTGCTGGGCCACTTGACCGCTCACGTATAATGAAGTCATGGAGAAAGCCGCTAAGAACCCTGCCGCCGTCGCACTGGGGCGAAAGGGCGGCCAGAAGGGTGGCCCGGCGAGAGCGGCGAAACTGACGGCCGAGCAGCGCAGCGAAAGTGCGCGCAAGGCAGTTCAGGCGCGTTGGGCGAAGGCGACTGACAAAAATTCTCCAGAGTTGAGGGTCGGACCTGTCGGAATCCAAACCCGCGAAGCCAAGCCCGCCATTGTTGCCAGGAGTCCTTCAGACCGTGCGCTACTGTCGCTGTTGGAGCAGATCAGGGCGGCGAGCAATCCAGCGGAGCTTCAAACTCTCTCCGATCAGTTGGAGCGACTGATCTTCCACAACCAGTTCAAGAACGCGTAGCTGGTGCCGAAGCTCAGAAGGCCGCCGCCTCGGGGGATCATGGATCACTTGATCCAGCGGTTTCGCGACGGAAGAATTCCCGCAGCCGAGTTTCTTGCACTGAAGCAGTGGATTGACTCTGATCCTGTGGTTCCAGAGGGCAAGTGGTTCAAGCGCTTCCGGAGTTTCACGCTGGCCGGTAATGGCGAAATGCCATCGACGTTTCTTACTCCGGGCATGGCGGTCACGGGCGAAGAAGTTCAGTGACTTTCGGCGATCTGGTCGTCGCGCTGAACGGTTATCTTTGAATTGCGCCAGCGAACCGAGCGGCCTGCGCGCGTGCTGGACGAGAAGACGCTGAGACGGTGCCTCGGCTCTCCTAGCGAGGCAAATGGCTGGTCTCAGCGGCTCTGCTGCATCAGTTGCCGGAGGTAGGCGTTGATTCGAGTCTGATAGCCTTCACCGGATGCCTTGATCCACGCGACGACATCGGCATCGAGGCGGATGGTCACGGTGGTCTTTTTCGGTCGATAGAACTTTCCGATCACGGCGTCCGACGGGATCTCCCGAATCTCAGGAATGTCCGTCAGGTCGATGTTACGGTCCGGTCGGGCGGCGAGTTTTTGAAGCTCACTCCTCTTCTCAGCTGATAGCTTGGGCATATAGTCTCCTTTCCCGGCGGGTAGCGGCCCGCGCCGAAATTATCCGGATTACCTCATCGAGAGCCTCCTCCCGATACGTGTGCACGACGACCAGGACGATGATCTGCTCGATCGCGCCGATTGCCTGCCAACGCTCCTCGCCCCCTGTGACCCGATCTACAAACGTCACGCAGCAGGGATCATCGAATACCAATCGCGCGGTTTCAAAGTCCAGGCCGTGCTTCCTTCGATTGATCTCGTCTTTCGCCTGATCCCACTCAAATCTCATCTGTATTTACACAGTGGTACATACACGCTTTGGAGTCAAGGGGTGATCCGGCCGTCCCGCTGCAGGGTCATCTTCGTGTTGCGCCAGTGCACGGTCCGCCCGGCCAGGCCGGTGAGCCAGATGACGAAGGCCCAGAGATCCCACAGAGGGATGAACGGTGCGGCGAGCAGCGCGGGCCAGTGGCGGAGGACGACGAAGCCGGCGGTGGCGCCCATGGTGGCCCTTGCCAGCCACAGGGTGAGGCCCATGGACCAGTGGCCGGTTCCCATGCAGACGATTGCCCAGACGCCTGCGTGGGTCACTGGGAGGCCCAGGTAGCCGTCTCCACGCGACACCCGGATCGTGCGGGCCCAGCGGATCTGATGACGCCAGACGTCGCGCCATGTGGGGGCGGAGAGTGTGGTCTGCACTACCACTTCGGAGAGCTCGGTGCGGCGGCCGAGCTGGGTGATGCGCTTGGCGAGCTGGTAGTCGTCGGCGATGTATTCTTTGACGGCTTCGAAACCGCCGATGGCTTCCAAGTCGTCCTTGCGGAAGCAGAGAGTGGAGCCGAGGCCGAATTCGTTGATGCCGACCATGGGGGCCACCAGCGTGGACGGGATGAAGTCCGTCGCGATGCCCAGGGCTTCCCAACCGCCGGCCACGGAGTTGGCGGTGGCGTGATAGAGGCAGGTGACCAGGCCGGCATCCGACGATTCCAGCGGGGCGACGACGCGGCGAAGGTAGTGCGGGGGGACGGTGATGTCGGAGTCGTTGACCAGGATGATGCCGTGGCGGGCCTCGCGGGCTAGGTCGATGAGCACGCCGACCTTGGCGTTGGGGGCTTCGGTGGGGCAGTGGATCAGGCGGATTGGGCGGTTGGGGTTCCGCTCGATGAGTTGGCGGATGACCGGGACGGCGGGGTCCTCCATGTCTCTGACGCCGATGAGGAGCTCGTATTCCGGGTAGTCCTGGGCAACGTGGCTGGTGAGTGCATCATGAAGCGCTTCGTCGAGGCCGCGGACGGGCTTGAGGATGGAGATAGGCGGGGTGTAGCTGCCCGTCGGCCGGGAGAGCTGGAAGGCCGATCTGGCGAAGTAGATGATGGTCGCGAGCAGCGCGAAGACCTGATAGCCGAGGGCGATGAGGGCGGCGAGAATCGGGAGGTAATTCAGTATGTGCATCAGTGAGCGAGAATCGCCACGCCGAATGCTACCAGTACGGCGCCTGCCCAACGGCGGCGGTCTACATTCTCTTTGAGGATGAGACGGGCCAGCAGGGTTTCCAGCACGAAACTGGCGGCGGTGGCTGGGACGGCGAAACTGAGATCGGCCACCTTGAGGAGTTGGGTGAAGGCGAAGAACGACGTTGCCATGAAGACGAAGGAGAGCGGGACTTTCCACCGGGCGCCGCCCTGGCGCATGCCGTGGGATTGCAGGAGGTCGGCGCAGACGGTGGAGAGGACTACGGCGGCGACGAGGAGCCAGGGGGTCACTGGGTGGGCTCCTGATTCGAAGTGGCCGGCGGGGTGAAGGCCGTCAGGCCGGCTCCGGCGACGATCAGCAGCGTGCCGGCCCAGCGTTGCGCGGAGACCTGCTCGTTGAGGAATGCCGCTGCGACAGCGGCGTTGAGGACGTAGCCGATGGCCGTGATGGGGAGGACGTAGCTGAGGTCGGCCTGGCCGAGTAGCTGGATACGCATGAGCGTCCAGGAGATCAGCAGGACGATGCCGGCGATGACCCAGGGCTCGAAGAGCGAGACGATGGGGCCCGCGTTGGCCGGGGCGTGTTTCATGCCCCAGCTCAGCGCGTAGTTGCCGGCGACATTGGACACCACGACCGCCGCGGTGAGCAGCAGGGTGGAGAGCTTCACCTTAGTCGCCGTGGACCTGGGCGGCGGCGGTGGCGGCCTGTTGATCGGCGACGAACTGCTTGCGCTTGGAGCGCAGGCTGAGGTACTCACGGGCTTCCTTGTAGAGCCGCTTGGCGTCGCCGTTGAGGATGGCCTTGGAGACGACGCGGAAGGCGGCCTTGGGCCGGTAGTAGTATTCGTCGTAGAAGCGCTGGACCCACTCGACCAGCTCGCCGCGGTCGAGTCCGGGATGAATGATGTTGGGGAGCTGGTGGCCGCCCTCGTCGGTCATCGAGGCGCCGAGTTGGATGAGGCCGTTCT
>CAYVDY010000702.1:0-3530 GCA_964450255.1 uncultured Candidatus Solibacter sp.
TGACCATTGGCCCGGACAGCGCCACCCAGAACTCCTCCGCCGGCGCGGGCTGCCGCTCCAATCTCGAAAGCCCACCCAGCGGCAGCATGACAATTTCCAGTGTTTTTATACCAAATTTCCGAGCCGCCAAGGCGTGACCCACCTCGTGGAGGAGCACGGAGAGGAATAGAATCAGCACGTAAAGAGTGCTGCCCGCCACGCTCTGCTTGGCCACCACTCCGATGTAGATCAGCCACACCGCTACCAGCCAGAACGTGAAATGGAACCGCACCGGCACGCCGAAGAGGCGAATCATCCCCAATGCACCGGGAGCCCGTTGCGGCGATTTTGAGTCGTTACCTGAGGGATTCATCAAACAGCCATCATAATCCTTCGGCATGCCTGAGAAGCATCACTCACGCCAGTTACACTCCAGATCATCAGAGCCGATTGGCATGCCTGGTGGCGGCTCAGCCGCCTTCGGCAAGCGCATCTCCTTCGGGTCCTTCTCGAAGGCGCTGATCTGCGAAACCGCAAACGCGTTTTTCGGAGACGCCGCCAGGAACACCTTCAACTGGGCCACCTTCGCCATGGCGATGGAACGCGCGGCGCCGGAAGCGGTCTCGTCCGCCGCCAGCGCCATCACACGGCGCAGCGCCGCCAGTTGCACCGCACGCTGTACTTCGGCGCCAAGCCCGGAAACCGGCGCCGCCTTCCACGTCGCGGCGATGACGCGCTCCAGCACTTCGTCCAGCGATGGGGCTTTCGCATCGCGTGCGTGGTATTCCACCAGGCGCGAAGCACGCTGGGGATTCGTGATCAACGCCAGCACGCCATCAGCAGCAGATTCGGCCGCACCCACGGGATCGAAGGTCAGCCCGGTGCGGCCGCGAAACAGTTCGCGCGACTCGGAAATGCCCTCCGGGCGCGGCGAAATCTGCCGGATAATTCGTTCCGGAAGCGTGAGCGCCTCGGGCGAGATCGTCTTCAAAACCGCGTCCAGCGCGCGGCGCTGCTCGGCAGCTTCAACAACCTTAGTGCCAGGCTGCCCGTCGCCGCGGTGCGAGTAGACGTACTCCAGACCGGCGACGCTCTTCACCGCCGCCTCCACCTGGTAGCGGTGCGACAGATAGAGCGGAACCAGCACATCCTCCAGCAGCGCCATAGGCGCGCCCTCCCGGATGTTCCGTTCCCCAAAGCGAGCCAGCGCGGCCGCACGCACCGTCATGAACCGGTTGAGCTCGTCCACAGCGTTCTTGCCGCCATCCCAAAGATGCGTCGCCGGATGCGCACTGCCGGCGGGGCGTGCGTCCTGGTCTGTCAGAAAGACCAGACCGCGCTTGGCCGCATCCAGCAGCAACGCCTCGCGCTGAGCTTTCGTGCCGGCCCCGTAACCCCACGCGATCGCGATCTTGTCCCATGCGCCAATCCCGCTGGCATAGGCGTTGCTCAGGTCCGGTACGCCGTTCTTGAGGTCGATCTGGGGATGCGGGTAGTCCATCACCGACGCGCGATCCTGCGTGGACGCGATGTAGTTATGGCCAAGGCCGAGCGTGTGGCCGATCTCGTGCGCGGATAACTGCCGCAAGCGCGCCAGGCTCATTTCCAGCATCGCAGCCGGCACAGGTTGGCCCTGCTCGTATGGCGCCAGAAACGCTTCGGCAATGAGATAATCCTGCCTCACCCGCAGTGAGCCGAGCGTCACGTGGCCCTTCAGAATCTCGCCGGTGCGCGGATCGGTGACGCTCGCGCCGTATGACCACCCGCGCGTGGAGCGGTGAACCCACTGCACCAGATTGTACCGGACGTCCATCGGATCTGCGCCTTCGGGCAGCAACTCCATCTTGAATCCGTTTGGAAACCCGGCCGCTTCAAATGCCTGATTCCACCAGCGGCCGCCTTCCAGCAGCGCGGAACGGATGGGCTCCGGCGCGCCGCGGTCCAGGTAATAGGTGAGCGTCTGCCCCGGCGCAAGACGATGCCGGCGAATGTAGCGCTTGACGATGGGCTCGCTCACCGGCGTCGCGAAGTCGAAAAACGAGATCGGGGAATAGCCTCCGCGCGCATCGAACTCACGCGGCTCGAAGCCCGGCCCGGGCAGTTCGACAAAGCTATGGTGCATCCGGACCGTCACGGCGTCCGGCGTGGGCGCGACCGAATTCAGCAGCGGTCCTCCAGGGCCGCCGGTCAGCGTGATGGTAGCTTCCACCTCGGTGTTCTTGGGGAAGTTCTTCGTGCGCGGCGCATAGAAGGCGCTGCGGGATGAATCCAGACGATAAGTCCCCTGGCGCGCTTTCTGCAGCGTATCCGCCACGCCGTGCGCATCCCGCAGGAAGAAGCTCGTCCCATCGACCAGCACGCGCCCATCGTCCTGCACGCTCGCCTCGAACCCCCACAGTACGCTCTCGGCAAAACTCTCGTTGACCGCGCGGCGCTCGTCGGCGTCGGATGAGTTCGCGCGGTAGCGCTGATTGGATGCGACTAGCAGGACCTTACTCCCGCTGCGCTCCCAGCGCACCACATGAGTATCGCCGAGCTGGCCGCGGTCAAGACCTATATCGTTGGAGCCCACTCCGGCAGGCAGCGAGGTGATGTAAAGGAACTCACGGCCCGGCTGGCCGACCTCCAGCCATATCTCCCCTTTGGCGCCCCAGTAGAACGGCACAAACCCGTCCACTCTGGCCGCCTTGTCCAGTGCCGGCGGCCCGGCAGCAAACAGAGAAATGACACTGAAAACCCCAGCAACAAAGGAGCGCATAGGGGAGATTGTAGCATTCACGCGAAATGCCACTTATGTTTGAAACAATGTGATGCCCGCGACGCCCGCGGCTCCAGCTTCCATGCAAAGCGGCGCGTTTCCAATCTTGATGCCGCCCAGCGCATACACCGGAATCCGCACGCTGAAGCATGCCGCCCGCAGGCCGTCCAGACCGTGCGGGGCGCGCTGGTCAGACTTCGACAGCGGCTGAAATACGGGGGAGAAGAACGCGTAGTCGGCGCCTTCTCTCTCGGCAGCCCAAAGCTCATCGATGTCATGGCAGGAGACACCGATAAGGAACCCCGGCGGCGTGATGCGGCGGAACTCAGCGGGAGCGGGCGAATGGGCCGGCAAATGAGCGCCGTGCGCGCCGCACGCCAGCGCTACGTCGACGCGCGAATTCACAATCACCTTGGCCCGACTGCAAAGCCCCACCGCCCGCGTAACCAGTTCGCACAGCGCCCGCGCCGAGAGATCCTTCTCGCGGATCTGAATCAGATCCACACCCTCAGCGTCGTTGCGCGCAATGCGGACCAGCAGCGGTTCCACGCCGCCCATCATCCGGCGGTCAGTGATGTGGCAGCGGTTCATAGTAGCGCTGTCCGGCGCACCCTCGGCACAGCGTGCGGCCTTCGACGATGACCTCGCGCTGGAAGCTGACCCCTTCCCCGCACTGTTCGCACGCCACGCGAGGCCCTTTGAATCCGGGCAGATCCTCCGGGCCCACGCGAACGGTGACCCACTCCGCATCGAAGAGCTCGGAGTCCGGTAGTTCACGGTAAGCCGTCATCTG
>CAYVDY010000703.1:0-3509 GCA_964450255.1 uncultured Candidatus Solibacter sp.
ACTGGCCGGGCCAATCTCTGATTCCGTCCAGTAGAATCCGTGAGCTTCCAATCGCGCATATTGGCCGTCCTGGGAGCGGCCGCCGCCGAGCACGGCATTGAATTCCGAGCTGCCTCCGGCCACGAGCGCCTTGTATGCGCCTTTCCCCTTCTCCTCCGAATCCTGGCTGACGCCGCCGTAGGCCTTTGCCAGCTGCCGCCATTCGTCGTCCGTTGGTAATCGCCATCCGTCCCCCACAGCCAGACACGCGCGCGGCGCCGACTCCCACGTGTACAATCGCCCGTACCGGCGGCAATTCTCCTCCGCGCCGTCGTAGCAATACGATGATGTGGTCTGGATGTCCAGATTGCGTGTCATCCACAGTTTGCCGTCCGCCATGCGCTTGGAGGAGTGCATGGTGCCGGACGATTTCTGGTCTTGCGCTGAGAGCAGCCCCACTGAAGCGCTCACAGAGAAGAACGCAATACTCAAGGCGATTGCCACGGAATAGACTCGAATTGGTGTCGCCTTGCCCGCAATCCTGGTCATGCACGACCTCCTCGCCGGTACCGCATTATTTTACTGCGACCACTGCGCGCCTCAGCAGCCCGGAGCCTTGGGATCGCGATGGACGAGCCAGAATTCGTTGCCGGCCCACTGTCAGGGCGATGCTGCTTTAGGCGCTCGAGACCTCGGCGATGAAACCGGCGATGAAGCGCTCGATCTGGTCCGATGGCAGGTGGTAGCGCGCGGCGCCGTCCGGCTGGCCGAGATTGCCGCTGATCACGAAGGCGCGCAACCCCACGCGGGCGAGGCTTTTCGCCTGCGTGATGCTGAGCCCGCCGACTACCTGCACCGGGGCAGCGTTGCCGACCCGCTGGAAGATGGCGCGGGCCACGTTACCGAGAATGTCGCTCTCGATGAGCTTGGAGTCCGCGTTCCGCGCGTCAAACTGCAAGTGAACGCCGACCGCGTCCACACCGGCCTCCAACATGCGAAGCGCGGTATCGGCGGCCTGCGCGGCCGGGCCCTGGTGCGGCACGAGGATATCGGCAAAGGCGAGCCGCGGAAGTTCGGAGCCGGCGCGCCTGAACTCGTCGCGCACGGCGCAGACGGCTTTCGCCGTATCCACACCAGCGAGCGCGAGGAAATCGACGATGTTGCCGCCGCCCGCATAGACGCCTTGCGCCTCGGAGGCGCCGCCGTCCATGGTCTTCATGTCGGCCAAGAGAAGCGCGTTGGGAAACTGCTTGCGGAAGGCTGGCACGACGTTCGAGACGCCTTCATTCTTGAGCAGCGGCGTCCCCATTTCGACGACGTCGATTCCGCCCTTCAGCGCGGCGGCGGCTACTTCCAGGCCCTGCTGCAAGGTGGCCACGTCGACCGAGATCTGGAACGTGAAGCGGGTTCTGAGCTGATGGAGGACGCGGGCGGAGGCCGGGTGCGTGTCGTGCTCCGCGTGGCCCGCCGGCCCGCTCACAGGGAGCCTCCGCGCGCCGTCGAGGAAAGATCGGCGGTCGATGTGTCCGTGCCGAGATGCGTTATCGTGATCGCGCGGTTTGTGCGGAAAGCCGGACGGCTTCTCACGCTCCTTAATCGCAGCTCGTTCAGGGACATAGCCTCATGTTAACCTCGAACGCTGCGGCAGTCTCCCGGAGTTCACGGACGGCCCTTGCGGGGCGGCGGTGCGGGCCCCATTGAAAACGGGCCAAGGTCGCGCCTTCGTCTTGAGGCGTCGGCGATTCTCGTCAGGATCTTGCACGTAATGTCGTTGGCGGCGGCCCACTTCATCTGGACGCCGCGCACTGCGAGGACACCGGGGTGAACCTAGACGCTGGGCGAAAGATCGGCTGCCCTGTGCCCCGATCAATTTGCCGGTGATTCGGAACGGTCAGAATCCGGGCCGGGCCGGCGATCAGGCAGCCAACCTATACATGGCTCCCGCGTCGCGATGACTGCTCGAAGCCGAAGTCGCTCAGGACCTGAAGGACCTCTCCACCAGACAGACTGCACAGCCTCGGCATCAGACAACCGATTCGAGTTCAAGCGTTGCCAGGACAGTGGGATTAGGCGCCAACCTCGCGCTCGAGATGCGGCTGATCCGCACCTGGATTGTGCTTTCTATTGGCATCCACCTTCAGTAGGCACGCGAAGTCCTCTCGGCGGTCCCGCGCGATTGGGCCCGTCTGGGCGATTGTGGCTTGAACGGCGTGAGGCAGTTGCCGCCAGCCATCGATGGTGCCTGGGCGTACCGCTCCCTATTGCCACGGCTTGGAACCCCGATGTCGCGCCGCGCGTTCACGATTCGGTTTCGAACTTTCATTCCGGTTGCTGAGCGGCCATGCGGTCCCGGAAGTGTTCTAGGATGGTGGCCGTTGGTTTGGGCTCGCCGGTCCGAGCGGCGGCAGCCATGGGAATGGTCTTTCATGGAGTTGGCGGTAAACGGGGGCGGCTCCGACGATGGATACTAACGCAATGGAGGGCAGACTGAGCATGAACGAGATCACGCCGTTTCTGTGGTTCAACGAGAACGCCGAGGAGGCCGCGGAGTTTTATCTCTCGGTGTTTCCGGAAGCGAAGAAGGTGGGCGAACTGCGTTCGAGCGGCGTGGGGCCTTGGCCCGCCGGAAAGATCGCGACCATCACGATCGAACTGATGGGCCAGAAGATGACGTTCCTCAACGGCGGCCCGGGGCAGGCGCTGACGCCGGCTTTCTCGTACTCCGTCGCGTGCAAAGATCAGGCCGAGATCGACCGCTACTGGGACAAGCTGGTTACGGGTGGCAAGCCGATGGCCTGCGGCTGGCTGACGGACCAGTTCGGCCTGTGCTGGCAGATTGTGCCGGAGAAGATTGGCGAGTTGCTGAAGCATCCCAAAGCGATGGCTGCGATGATGACGATGGTGAAGTTCGACTTTGCCGCGCTGGAGGCGGCGGCGAAGGAGTGAGGCCTCGCCCCTGCGGGGTATTCTGAAGATATAGCCTTTGCCCATCATCATTCCAGATTCGGAGCTTGCCATCACCTTCGTTCGCGCCTCCGGTCCTGGCGGCCAGAACGTCAACAAAGTCTCCACGGCTATCGAGCTGCGCTTCGATATCGGCAGATCTCCTTCCCTGCCCGAGGATGTGCGGCAGCGCCTGCGCGCCTTGGCCGGCAAGCGCGCGACGCGAGACGGCGTATTGATCATCACGGCCAGCGAGCACCGCACACAGGAGGCCAATCGAACCGCAGCCCGGGCGCGACTGGACGAACTGGTCGCCCGCGCCCAAGTGGTTCCGAAAACCCGCCGTCCCAGCCGGCCCACGTTCGGTTCCAAGGTACGCCGGCTGACGGAGAAGTCGCAACGCTCGATCTCCAAGAAGCTGCGTGGCCGGACGGACGACGGTTGGGCTGGCTGATCGGATTTCCGCAGTGCCTTTCAGCCGGTGGCTGACAGGCCGGACGATGTTCCGCGATGAGCACTTCGGTGGTCCGGGCGCTAGGAGTCTGTCGGAGATAGGCTCCTCCGCTCAGCGGCGCAAGGCACGGCCT
>CAYVDY010000704.1:0-3509 GCA_964450255.1 uncultured Candidatus Solibacter sp.
CGCCGCGGATTGTGACCTTCACGCGAATCGCGTAAGGTCTTTGCCCGATATTGCGAGTCACTCCGTTTGCCGATGAAACGGTAGATGGAAGGAGTCGCATGCGCAAGTTAGACTGGCCAATTTCCACTTTGGTGCTGGCGTTGATGGCCTTGATGATGCCGGTTGCCGCCCAGACGATGGTGGGGGTGCGGTTCCAAGCGACTTACCCGACGGCGGAGTTCTATGTGGACGGGGCGAAGCATGCCGGCCAGGCGACGTTCTTCTGGGCCGTGGGGACCAAGCACATGGTCGAGGTGCGTCAACCGCGTCAACTCGATGCCAGCGGAAGTACCAGTCTGAAGTTCAGCGGCTTCGAGGAGAACAGCACATCGTTGGCGGCGGGCAGCAACCCGGTCCAGCAGATCACCGTGGATCCGTCTGTTACGGCCTACACACTGACGTACACGCGCGAGTACCGCGTGGACCTCTACCTCAACTACGACTCACTGGACAATTGGCAGTTGGCCGCGGCGCATAGTTCGGGATGTAGTTTCGACAATCCGTACATCAACAAAACCGGGTTTATCACGTCCGAGCCCTCACTGCCGGGCGTTCTGTGCGGGAGTAACGGAAGTTCCGGTGTAGTGACAAGCGGATCAGCCCGCGGCGTTGCCTTCGGTGCGACCATTGACCCAACCGGGGGACTTGGTTGGTATCCGGAAGGATCGACGATAACGCTCAACGCCTACAGCTATCCGGGGTATGTATTCAAAGGCTGGCAGTTGCCCTACTCGTTGGGAACATCAAGCCTGAATAAGTTCACAGTTACCGGTCCGACGGTAGTCCGAGCCCTGTTCGAAATGGGGCGGCGGCACTATATCCGTTCTACCCCAGAGGCGGGATTGAAGGTACTGGTTGACCGGACGCCGATGGCGACGCGGACGTTCAGCGGGCGGTGCTATGCCGCGGACAATGAACCAAACGGGTATCCGGCGCCTGAGAATCCGGCGCCTCCGACGAGCCCTGAGAATCCCACCTTGCCACCTTACGGACCGGGCACGGTGGTGCCGTTGTGCGACGGCGACCGGGACTTCCTGCCGGGCACGCAAGTGCTTCTGGCGGCTCCGACCTCGCAGACGACCAGGATGGGCAAGATTTGGATCTTCGATCAATGGGATCTGGGAAACGGCAAGACCGGCGGACAGAACACGCTTTGGACGGTTCCGAGTGATTGGAGTTCGCAGACTCTCACCGCCCGTTTCGTTCCAGGAATGAGGGCCAGCTTCGTGACGTTGCCGACGGGGCTGAAGCTGAAGATCGACGGCCGGGATAACTGGCAATACCTGAACTTCGAGTGGGGCCTCGGCCATAAGCACAGCGTGGAAGCGCCGGCCGAACAGGTGGATGCGCGCGGCCGGCGGTACCGGTTTGTGGGCTGGTCCAACGGAGGCCCGGCGGCGCAGGAGATCACCGTGACGGAAGATCCGGTCACGCCGGGCGGATTCCGCATGGTGGCCACCTATGAACTACTGGCGCAACTGAACCTGACCAGCGACCCGCCGTCCATGCCGGCGACCGTGAGCGGAGTGGCGTGCAAAACGCCGTGTACGGTAGATCGCGTGGCGGGCACCGAAGTAACCATTGCCGTGACGCCGGAGATGGCGCTTTCGCCGGACACCAAGGTTGTATTTGATGGGTGGACGGACGGGTCGCAGGCCCTGAGCCGGACGGTCACACTGGGTGGGGAACAAATGGCGCTGCGGGCCAGGTACCGCTATCTGCACTACCTGCGGATGATATCCGACCCGGATGGTGGCGCGATGTGGGAATTCTCACCGGCGCCGGAAGCCGGCACCTATTTCCCGATGGGGACTCGCGTCGAAGTCACTGCAGTAGCCCAGCCGGGCCACAAGTTCCGGCGCTGGGAAGGCGCGTTGAGCGGACCGTATCACGTGGGCTGGGTCACGATGAACATCCCACAGACCGTGGTGGCCCGGTTGGACAAAGTGCCGGCCCTTTCGGAGAACGCGGTGCGCAATGCGGCCGGCGCGACGCCGGACAACGTGGTGGCGCCGGGATCGCTGATCTCGATTCGCGGCTACAACCTGGCGTCGGGCTATGAAGCGGGGCCGGCCAGCCCGCTGACGCAAACACTGCGAGGCGTGGTGGTCCAGGTCAATTCGCGGATTCTGCCGCTGGTCTCGGTGGCGCCGGAGGAGATCATCGCGCTGCTTCCATCGGACTTCGTGGAAGGGGAGTATTCGCTGACGATTCGATCCACGGGACAGGCGCCCCTATTTGGTAAGTTCGTAGCCGCTCGTAACGCGCCAGGTTTGTTCCGGACGCCGGAATCGGCCGAGGACGCCCCGATGGCGGTGGCATTCCACGAGGATGGCCAGCCTGTGACGGTGGAGAAGCCGGCGCAGCCGGGCGAGACGGTGTCGATCCTCGGCACTGGTTTCGGCCCAGTGGAGCCCAATTCACTGGACGGCTTTGCCGTGCCGGCGGCGCCCCCTCTGGCCTTGAGGGACACGCTGGAGTTACTGGCGGGCGGCGAAACCCGGCCGCACGTGTGGAGCGGCGCGGCGCCTGGTCTCGTGGGCTATTCGCTCGTCAAGATCCAGGTGGATTCGACCATGGGGCAGGCCCAGAATCTGGAGCTCAAAGTGCGGATCAACGGGCGGGAGTCAAATCCGGTGTTACTGCCGCTGCAATAATCCGGATTTGCTGCAACCGTTCCTCCTTGACATACGTCGGATGAGCAGACCAAACTTGGTCAGGGAGTTTTCTCCATGATTCTGAGCCGTCCAGTTTTTTACACCGCGGCCGTCGCGCTGGCTTTGGCCGGCGGTGCGCTTGCGCAGAATGCAATCTCGGCCAAGGCTGGCATGATCAATGTTGCCGATGGCGATGTCTACTTGCTGGATGCCAAGAGTGGGGAGCCACGCAAAGTGGAGCCCAAGGTCACGGAGTTCATCGAGATCAAGGTGGGCCAGACTCTTAAGACCGGCGAGGGGCGTGCGGAGATCCTACTGGTGCCCGGCTCTTTCCTGCGTATGGCAGAGGAGAGTTCGTTCCGGCTGACGTCCAACTTGCTGAGTGACGCGGAGTTGGAGATGCTTACCGGCAGCGGCCTGCTGGAAGTCTCCGAGAGCATGGAAGACAGCAAGGTGACGATTGTCGCACGAGACATCAGTGTGTCCGTGTCGAAGGCTGGTCTGTACCGGATCGACGCAGAACCGGGGCGCGTGCGGGTCTACATGGGCGAGGCGCTGGTGAGCTACGGCAACGGCCAGAGCACTGTGCTGAAGGGCGGCAAGGAACTGGTGGCGGGTGCGAACGGTTGGACTGCCGGACGGTTTGACGCGAAGGAGACCGACGCGCTTTACCGTTGGGCGAAGCGTCGTAGCGGCTACATCGCGATGGCCAACGTTAGTGCGGCTCGGCAGGCGACACCCCAATCCAACAGCCTCCGCAGCGGTTCATGGCAATTCAATCCGTACTTCGGTTTCGCCACGTTTATCCCCTAT
>CAYVDY010000705.1:0-3505 GCA_964450255.1 uncultured Candidatus Solibacter sp.
GCTCCCTGGGTTAGCCGGTGAGGGTGGCCCGGGCGTCGACGGCGAAGAGGGCGGCGTTCTGCGCCCCACAGACCACGAGCTTGCCTCCGGCCTTGGCGTAGGATTTCAGGGTTTCGGCGGTGGCGGTGCCGGGATCGGCCCAGTCCGGAAGGACGATGACGGGGTATTGGGCGGCGATTTTGGCGAGTTTCCAATCGGGGAGGATGTCGACGGACCAGTTGCAAGCGAGGAGTGCGTCCAGGCAGCCGCGCGCGGGGTCGTTGGCTTTGCCCCAGCCGCCGAACAGCTTGTTGGCGGTGCGGTAGAGGGAGTGCTTCGAGAAGACTACGCCGATCTGGGGAACGGTTTGGGTCTTCTGCGAGACCTTCTGGCGGGCGCGGCAGAATCGGCCTACGAGGGCCATGGTGTTGATGTGGGCGTCGTCGAAGTGGCCGGCGCGGGTGGGTACGTAGTAGATCTGGAAGCCGCCGCTTTGGGCGAGGACGACGCTGGATTCCTGCTGGAGCTGGGCTGTAGGTTTGTGGACGTGGCCGATGGCGTTGGATTGGGCTTGCTGGAAGCCCCAGGCCATGAGGTCCCATGGGCGATCGTTCTGGGCGAGGTAGCGGGCTTCGAGGCGAGCTGTCGAGATGGGCGCGTTGCCGAGGTAGTCGCCGGAGAGGAAATCGACGGGGAGGGTGGGCTCCTCGGGGACCATCGTGGAGTAGAGCCAGTTGGAGGCGATCTGGAATTTGGGATTGGTGCGGTGGAGCTCGTCGATGTAGTGGCGGACGTACTGGCGGAACTGTTCGCGGTCCTTATCGAGGAACTCCTGCCAGCCGGCATCCTTTGCGGACTTAGGGAGGCCGGTCTGGCCGGGGCGGTAGTCGGGCTTGGTGGCCCAACATTCGCCGTCTACCCAGGCTCCGTCGAGATCGTATTTGGTGGCGGCCTCGCGGAGCTGGGGGATCATGAGCTGATCGACGTAGGGACCGTAGGTGGAGGTCTGGTTGACGTCGGGTTTGCCGTCGGCGTCGAGGCGAGCCCATTCGGGGTGGCGCTTGACGGCCTCGGAATCCCAGACTCCGGAGAAGTGGATGTAGAGGGCGACGCCGCGGCGGGCGGTGACGCGGCGCCAGAGTTCGAGCGAGTCCTTAACGATGCCGGGGGCGGAAGGGCCGACCTTGGAGGGCCAGCCGAGCCAGCCGGGGTGGCCTTTGGAGTCGTATTGCACGAAATCCGGCTTGGTTGCGGGGGGGGGTTTGGAGATCATGGCCTCCGTGACATCGCGGCGGAGGACGGTGTCGTTTTCGGTGGGGTGGAGGGCGAAGTGGAGGCCGAAATAGCTATCGGGGCGGCGCAGGCGGGTAGGGGTGGAGGGCTGGGCGCCAAGGAGGGCGGGGGCGGTGAGGAGGGCGGTGAAGCGGCGGCG
Source organism: uncultured Candidatus Solibacter sp. (assembly GCA_964450255.1). Lineage (GTDB taxonomy): Bacteria > Acidobacteriota > Terriglobia > Bryobacterales > Bryobacteraceae > Paludibaculum. The sequence goes on from CAYVDY010000705.1 coordinate 1,412, forward strand.
GGAAAAATGAGGCGACAGCATAGCCGATAGAATATAAGATTCTTCTATGTCACTCGAAATCGAACAACACGGGCGCGACGGTGTAGTGATCGTGGTGCTGAAGGGCCGGCTGGTGCTGGGCGAGGAGATCGAGAAGTTCCGCGGCGTGATGCAGGGGTTGCTGGCCGCCGGGGAGACTCGTGTCGCGGTGGACCTGCAGGGCGTGGACTACATTGATTCCAGCGGGCTGGGCAGCCTGGTGTTGAAGCACACGCGGCTGACGAAGGCGGGCGGCGTGATGGTGTTGTTTGGGCTCAGGAAGCGGCAGATTGAGCTGATGGTGATCACGAAGCTGGCGACGGTGTTCGCGCTGGCGGAGAACGAGATGGACGCGGTGAATGCGTGCTTCCCGGATCGGGATGCGAAGCCGTTCGACATCTTAAATTTTGTGGCGTCGCAGAAGAAAGACGGCGGAACGGCATGAAGCTGCTGGTAGTGGGCGGCGTGGCGGCGGGGCTGAGTGCGGCCTCGCGGGCGCGCCGTGTGGATCGTTCGCTGGAGATTGTCGTTCTGGAGAAGGGCGAGCGAATCTCGTATGGGGCTTGCGGGCTGCCGTATTGGATTGAAGGGCAGGTGAAGTCCGTCGATCAGTTGACGGTGTACACGCCGGAGTTTTTCGAGAAAGAGCGGAACATCCGGGTGCGCACGGGGTGCGAGGTGACAGCGGTGCAGCACGGCCGGCGGGAAGTGCTGCTGCGGAGCGGGGAGCGGATCGGGTATGACCGCCTGGTGTGGGCAGCGGGGGCTCGTCCGGTGGAGGCGGCGCGCGGAGATCGCGTGTTTACGCTGCATACGGACAAGGATGCGGAACGGCTGCAGACGTTTTTGAAAGAGAAGCAGCCGAAGACAGCAGTGGTGGTGGGTGGCGGCTATATCGGGCTGGAGATGGCGACGGCGCTGCGGGCGCGTGGGCTGAGCGTGACGGTGTATCACGATGGCGTGTCGCTGCTGGGCCGGGATGAAGAGTGGCTCACGAAGAAGGTGAGCGAGCGCCTGGCGCGGTGCAAGGTGGAACTGCGGATGAATACGCGGGCGCCGTCTGTGGATTCGATGCCGCAGGATCTGGTGCTACTGGCGAAGGGCCTGCAGCCGAACGTGGAAGTGCTGCGCGAGGCGGGTGCGGAGGTTGGGCGCACGGGCGCCTTTCAGGTGACGGACCGCATGGAGACGTCGCTGGGCGGCGTGTACGCGGCGGGGGATTGCTGCGAGGCGCAGCACGTGGTGAGCGGACGGCCGGCGTGGCTGCCGCTGGGGACGACGGCGAACAAGATGGGACGCGTGGCGGGGGCGAATGCGGCGGGGGCCCGTGAGCGATTTGCGGGGATCGCGGGAACCTCGATTGTGCGGATCGGCGGGTTGGCCGTGGGGATGACGGGACTCTCGGCGGTGCAGGCGAGGCGGGACGGTTTTGCTCCGGTGGAGGTATTGGTGGAGGGGCGGGACCGGCCGCGGTATTTCCTGGGACGGATGGTGAGCGTGTGTCTGGTGGGCGACAAGAACTCGAAGAGATTGTTGGGGGCATCGGTGGTGGGGGACGAGGGCGCGCTGGGGCGCGTAAACGTGGTGGCGACGGCTCTATCTGCCCGGATGCGGGTGGAGGATTTCGCGGAGATCGACATGGGGTATGCGCCTCCGTATGCGACGGCGATGGATCCGTTGATGGTGGCGGCGCAGCAGTTAGTCAAGTTGGTAGACTGAAGGATTATGGACGAGGGGCAGACCGCACCCGATTTCCGGCTGGAGCTCGTGGGCGGCGGGTTTCGAACGCTGGATGAACTACTGGTCGAGGGGCCGGTGCTGCTTGCGTTCTACAAAGTGACTTGCCCGACCTGCCAGTTGACGATGCCTTACCTGCAACGTTTGCAGGGCGGGGCGATTCGAGTTTTTGCCGTTTGCCAGGACGATGCGGAGCGGGCTCGGGAGTTCGCCGATGCGTTCGAAGTGGAACTGCCGAATCTGCTGGATTCGGTGGACGAAGGGTATCCGGCGAGCAACGCTTATGGCGTCACGCACGTTCCTTCGATGTATCTGGTGGAGCGGGACAAGCGGATCTCG
>CAYVDY010000706.1:0-3495 GCA_964450255.1 uncultured Candidatus Solibacter sp.
TCGCGGTGGCATCCAACTCGGAGCCCAGCCCGGAGACGGACTCCTCAGCGCCCCACAGGTTGCTCTCCTGAATCTCGGTGAATACGCGGTCCAGCGGCAGCGTGCTCAACTCCGCGGCGCGTTCCTGAAACCTCACATTGGCGGTGACCGGCGGACGTTCCTTCATAGCGTGGCCAAAACCTCCAAATCGACGTTGCCGCCTGAGAGAACGATACCCACTCGCCGCAGCCCCGCGGGCAGTTTGCCCGCCATCACGGCGGCTGCGCCCACCGCGCCGCTGGGCTCCACAACCAGCTTCATGCGCGACAGAATGTACTTCACGGCTTCCTTGATCTCGTCCTCGCTGACCAGGAGGACTTCCTCGACCAGCTCCTGAATCACCGGAAAATTGTTCGCCCCTGGCTTGGTGGTGCGCAGGCCGTCGGCGATGGTGGGCGGCGAGGCGATCTCGACCGGCTCACCCTTTTTCAGCGACAGCCAGTAATCGTTGGCGAGCGCGGGCTCCACGCCGAACACTCGAATCGCCGGGTTGTGGGCCTTGGCGGCGATGGCGCAGCCAGCCAGCAGCCCGCCGCCGCCCAGGCAGACGAGCAACGCATCGAGATCCGGTATCTGCTCCATCAACTCCAGTGCGCAGGTGCCGGCCCCGGCGATGATCCAGGGATGATCGAACGGCGGCACCAGTACGGCGCCGGTCTCGGCCGAGATCTGCCGGCCGATGGCCTCGCGCGATCCGGTGTGGCGGTCGTAGGTAACGATCGTCGCGCCCTGCGCACGCGTGGCTGCGAGCTTCGATTTCGGTGCATCGTCGGGCATCACGAGCGTGGCCTTCATACCCAGCGCCTTCGCGGCGATGGCGACGGCCTGCGCGTGGTTGCCGGATGAGAAAGCCACCACGCCCTTGGCGCGTTCCTCCACCGTCAGCGAGTAGAGAAAATTAGCCGCGCCGCGGATCTTGAAGGCGCCGCCCTTTTGCAGGTTCTCGCACTTGAAGAAGGCCTCCACGCCGGTCAGCGTATTGTAGCTGCGCGAGGTCCACACTGGGGTCCGCTGCGCGATAGGCGTGATCCGAGCCGCCGCCGCGCGGATGTCGCTGATGGTGACTCGCGTCATCAGTAGCCCAACTCCTTGGTCGTCACGTTCCGCAGCGGCCGCCCGCCGTCGTAGCGCACGAAGTTATCCAGGAGCAGTTCCATGGCCTCGTTGAGCCAGGTGGCCGTGTTGTCGGCGCAATGCGGGCTCAGCAGCACGTTATCCATGCCCCAGAAGGCGTGCTCCGCCGGCAGCGGCTCCACATCGAAGACGTCAAGCACCGCGCCGCGGATCCAACCCTCTCTGAGTGCGTAGATCAGAGCGTCTTCCGCCACCACGGGGCCTCGTCCGAGGTTGATCAGCACGGACGTCGGCTTCATGAGCCGCAACTCCGGCTCGCCGATCAGGCCGCGCGTCTGCGGAGTGAGCGGCGCACCGATCAGCAGGTAGTCGGATTCGGTCAGCACCTCCACCAGCTCTTCGCGCGTGTGGATGCGGCCCAGGCCGCAGACTTCCATGCCAAACGCGACGGCCAGCGCCGCCGTGGCCCTGCCGATGGCGCCGTGGCCCACCACGCCGAGCTTGGCTCCGCGCAGTTCCGTCACGTTGAACTTCTCCCAGTGCCGCTGTGCCTGCTGGCGGCGCATGCGGTTCAGCTCCTTCGCGAACCAAAGCATGCCCGAGATGGCGAATTCCGCCAGCGAGTGGGCAAAGACGCCGCGCGAGTTGGTGAGCGGCACGGGGCTCGCGATCAGTTCGGGAAAGAGTACCGTGTCCAGGCCGGCGGCCAGGGAGTGTACCCACTTCACGTTCGGCGCCATGGGCCAGACTTCTTCCAGTAGCGCGCGCGGCACAGCGCCCACCACCAGAACATCAGCTTCTGCTGCCAGGCTCACAAAGTCCGATGCCTTCTCGCTGATGACGACCCGCGTCCCCGCCGGCAGCCGGTCCAATACGCTCATGTGGCCAGCGGCCGGGTTGTTCAAAACCAGTACTGTGTGTGTTGCCATGGAAATGCGCCTATACGGTCAGTATAGGTCGCACGTTGCAGTCAGCCATACCGCTACGGGACACTGGAGAGGTGGAAGGCTATTGCACATGCGGCGCCAAGCTGGCGGACGACTCTCTTTTCTGCCATCGCTGCGGGCGGGCGCTGCGCGACTACCTCCCTGTCGATGAGGAACCGGAGCCCGAGCCGGAGCCTGCGGCGGCGCCAATCGTTGTAGAAACGGCACCGGAACCGGGGCCGCTCGCCGGCTTCCAAAGCGGCGCGGCAGTTCGCTGCGGAGTGATTGCCGCGGCACTGACGTTCCTATTGATGTTCCCCGCCGTCATGATCGGCGGCAACGCGCTGCAACTCGTGGTGACGTTTCTAGGCGGCTTCTATGCGGTGTTTCTCTACCGGCGCCGCACGGGCGTAGAGGTCACCGTCCTGAGCGGCGCGCGCGTGGGGTGGATCACCGGGATCTTCCTCTTCACGCTGTTCACGGTGCTGACGACGCTCGGCATGGCGATGCTCGCCACCAGTAGCGAAGTGATGCAGGCCTACGAGGCACAGGTGAAGAGCATGGGCGCCTCCGGCGAGGCGGCGAAGCAGATGATCGAAGTGATGCGCAATCCGGGCGGTTTCGCTATGTTTCTGGGTGGCTTACTGCTGTATTTGTTCATGATCTCGACACTGCTGTGTTCGCTGGGCGGAGCGCTGGGCGCGCGCTTCCAGACACCCGCCAAGCGCTAGCGCGGGTGGCGGGCGCGAACGATCTCAACTGCTGCGTACCAGTTCTCGACGTCGCGGCCCTGCGCGCGGCCGCTTGCAAGCCAGAGCGTGTTCGCGACATGCGCGATCTCGGAGAGATCGAGTGCGACGGGAGCCTTAGAGGTGCGGGTCGCTTCGGCGGCGCGATTCGCCTTCGGCAGTTCGTTCATGGCGGGCTCTTGTTCTTTGGATGACATGATTCGTGCCTCTCGCTGCCAGTTCGATGCTACAGGTCCCCACTTCCTTTAGCGTAGGGCGGCGGCGACATTTCGACAATCAGAAAATATGGAACATACACTGCGACAAAACGGATGGGTTGGCAGCGCGGGCCCGTCAGCCTTCGAAAGACGGCGCGAACAGCTCATCGCGCGCCTGCTCAGAGATCTTGAGCACGGCCGGATGCTTGATTCTGCGCTCCACGGAGATGGCGTAGAAGCGCTCGACCACGGACGAGAGCAGCCCGATCCGAGTGACGGAGTAGTGTGCCCTGACATCCTTTTCAATCACGATGGGAGACGCGAAGATGCCGGCGCCGGCCTCTCCGAAAGTCTTAATGAGCGCGCTGTCCTTGAACTCGCCCACGATGCGTGGCCGGATCTTGAGGGAATCGAACCAGTTATCGAGTGAACGTTCCAGGCCGGAGCCCGCCATACGAATAAGGAACGGAGCTCCGGCCGAGCAGGCGGGAAAGTGCCTTTGGGTGGGTG
>CAYVDY010000707.1:0-3468 GCA_964450255.1 uncultured Candidatus Solibacter sp.
ATCATGCGGGCGGTTGTGATGGCGATGTAGATATCTGCCGGGGAAGCCCCGGGGCGGCCCCTGCGGTAGGTGTCATAAATCAGATCGGCGTTTGAGGTAAACTCCTTGGCGAGCCGTTCCTTCAGCGCGGCCTCCGTCAGGTTGAAGACCTCGGTGTTCCGCTGCTGCTGGAAGAAGAAGATGGTCTCGTCGCGGTTGTAGCCGACAATGAGAGGTTTCTTCTTTGAGATGGCCGGCGCATCGGGATCAAAGGGGTGGTGGGGAAGAACAGTCCCATCGACGACGGGCCCGAAGCCGCCTGGACGCGCGTTGCCGCCCATGCCCTTGCGCCCGCCATTCATCCCCAACGGACCGCCTCCAGACCGGCCCAATGCTGACTGGGCGGCCAGAAGCTTGTCCGCGGAAACTTCCAGCAGTCTCCGCCAGTCGCTCCTCTCGATGCCGAGTTCCTTGAGGGTCATCAGAGTGGTTTCGGCCGCGGCCTCGCGCGGCATCATCCGGATGCCCGGGCCGCTCTCGATTGATGCCTTGTGGAAGAACGGCGCAGCCGATGGCATGGCGTACAAGCAGGAGGTCTTCGCCCCACCTCCACTCTCGCCGAAGATCATCACGTTTCCAGGATCACCGCCAAACGCTTCGATGTTGTCGCGTACCCACTTCAACCCATCGCGGATATCGAGCAGCCCCTGGTTGCCTGAGGTTGCGTACTCCTCTCCTCCCAAGTCGCCCAGGTAGAGATATCCCATGATGCCGAGGCGGTGATTGGTGGAGACCACGACTACGTCGAAGGTACTGGCTAACCCCGAGGCGTCCTGATAGGCGGAAGCCGCCGAGCCGGTCGTGAAGCCGCCGCCGTGACTGTAGAACATGACGGGCCGTTTGCCCTTGTCTACGGCGGGCGTCCACACGTTCAGAAAGAGGCAGTCCTCGTTCAGGGGTGGCTCGTTGCGACGTTGCCCCGGCTGCCAGGAGGGTGCGCCGAATTGGAGCGCATCGCGCACGCCGGCCCAGGGTCGCAGCGGCAGAGCCGCCTTGAAGCGGTTCGTACCGGAGACGGAACCGGCGTAGGGAATACCCTTGAAGAGTGCCAGTCCGGCGGACTGTGTACCGCGCACTGCGCCGTGAGTGGTCTTGGCCTCGACGTATCCGGTCTCGGCTGACTGCGCCAGCACGAACCCACCGGCGAACGCCACCGGAGCATGGGTGAGGATTCCTCGTCTCGTCATCTGGAGCGACGTACGATCATATGTCGGCATCATGGCTACTTTCCCTTCGTACTCAGGACCGTCTCGAACGAATGTGTGCCGGGCGCAACCGTGAAGGAGCGCTGGCTGCCCGCGCCCTGCGGAGAAGGCCTCGCCTTGGTGCGGATGGGACCTTCGCCCGGCACGATGACCGTGGCGGTGGTTCCCGGCGGAACAGTGACCGCCAGTTTGAGCGTTCCGTTCTCGATCCTCCAATCGCTGCCGATGTCCCCGCGGATGGAGTGGTACTTCACCTTGGCAAATGTCAGGTCCCCCACTACGGCGGGCTTCACAATGAAGTGCCGAAATCCTGGCATCTGCTCGTCCGCCCGGATCCCGCCCAGTCCCTCATAGAACCATGCGTCGATGGAGATGAGCGTGTCGTGGATGTGCGACTGGCCCGTCCAGCCCTCCCAGGAGGTGGTCGCGCCGTTGGCGAGCATGTATCCCCAGCCCGGATAGTCCTTCTTGCTCGTCATTTCGTAGATCAGATCGTCGCGGCCCGCTTCCATCAGTTGTTTCATGACGAAGTATGTCCCGTGCATTCCTGTGTCGAGATGTCCGCCATTCTGAACGCGGATGACGTGATCTAACTTCGCCATCACTGCCTGGCGCAGTTCCGGTGGCACCATTCCCGTGAGTAGCGGGAACGCTTCCTGCACCGAGTCGCCGTTGGTGTAACTGTGATTGGCGGCGTTATAGAAACGCTGGTGGGCGGCGCGGGCCACTGCGGCGGCGCGCTCCTCGTAGGCGGAGGCATCCGCTGGGTGCCCGAGCACGCGTGCGGTCTTGGCGGCCAGTTGCAGTTGGTACAAGTAGTGCACAGTGTTGATGGCCTGGACGGGCGGGACCGTGCCGCGCAGGCTGCCCTTCGGCGTCAGCCAGTCGCCCAGGAAATTCCACGCCTGCATGCCCATGGCATGGCTCTTGTGGTCGAGAAGGATGTTGTCCGTGGTCTCCGACCCGAGGTAGTCGAGCCACTTCTGCATCATCGGGTAATTCGTTTCCAGCACGCGCCGGTCGCCGTATTGCAGGTACATGTGCCAAGGTAGCGTTACCACCATGCCGCCCCACATCGGACCGCCACCTCCCTGGTTCTGATAGTTCGGAGCGGTGTGCGGCAGCGAACCACTGGAGGCCTGCGCATCGCGCCAGTTGGCCAGCCAGCGATTGTACAAACCTCCGGTGGAGAAGTTGTACATCCCGGTTTCGAACGAGGTTCCCGCATCGCCCCCGTAGCCCAGTCGTTCACGCGTCGGGCAATCCACCACGTATCCACCTAGAGTGAGGGCCTCGTAAGTGCGGGCGATCATCTGGTGGATCTGGTTCAGCAATTCATTGGAGGAGGTGAATTCGCCTGCCCGCGCGTATGCGGTACGGATGAAGGAACCGGTGGCATCGCCAACGGCAGGCGCCGAAGCGGTTCCAAGCACACGCACGTACCGGAATCCGTGATAGTTGAAGCGAGAGCGGAACGTTAGGGGTTCGCCGTTGCTGACGATTTCGTCGCGTTGATTGGATGTGTTCGGGAAGTCCGCCGGAACCCGACCCGTCGCTGGTCGTGCCGAGGTGGCGCCGGGCGCCGGCTTGTCCGGCTCCGCCTGGTCGGAGTACTCGAGCTTCACGGTCGAGCCTTTAGTCACCGCTGGCAGTTTGATTTCCAGCCAGCCGACAAAGCACTTGCCCATGTCGATGACCCAGCCGCCCTTCGGGTGCGCCTCGACGCGAACGGCTTTGATAGTCTCCACAATCCGGTTCGGCTCCACCATCTGGGCCGCCGTCAATACCGGCGGCGGAGCAAACACCGCAGCCGGCTGCCACGCGGAATCGTCCAACGCCAATTCGCTCCAGTTGGGCATCTCGAGGGCCGCGTCGTAGCGCTCTCCTCCATAGTCGCCGAAAGCGGTACCCCGGCCGAGAGGAGTCAGGTGGCTCTCGCGTAACTTCCAGGTTTCGTCGGTCACGATTTCAGTGGCGCTGCCATCTGGCATGGAGAGGTTCAGTTGTGCGCGCACCAGCGGACCATCGTGAATGACGCCCGGGTGGCCCTTCACATACCAGCCGCGGCCCAGCCACAGCGCTACGACATTCTTCCCGGGCACGAGATAGTCACTCACCTCGTGAGCCACATAGAGATTTCGTTTCGAGTAGTCGCTCACCGCCGGGCTGAGCACGTGGTCGTCCACCTTCTCGCCCCCCACGGCCAAAAAAGGGGCGCCGCTCC
>CAYVDY010000708.1:0-3448 GCA_964450255.1 uncultured Candidatus Solibacter sp.
CCACTTGCGATTCGCTAGACCTGGGTGGACACCATGCGCGCCGCTCCCGCTGGTTTGGATGGCCAGGAATCTCCGCTTGGATAGACCACGTGCCCTGTAAGCCATACAGCTTGCAGGGCTTTTCCCTTGCAGGCGCCTCAGAATAGCGATATCTGGAGGGGTGGGTCCTCGACTCTCCTGCGCTTTTTTCCAAAGAAGACCTCCATCTTGCCGAACTGGTGATCGGTGATTGCCATGACTCGGACCTGGCCTTTGGGCGGAAGCGCGGCTTTGACTTGCGCCTTGAGAGGCTCGGCCGCTTCTTCGCTGGGTAGGTGTTTGGCATACACCGAGAACTGGAGCATGGTGAATCCCCTCTTGAGGAGATGCTTGCGAAAGATCGTGTAGTCACGGCGCTGGTCCTTGGTGAGGACGGGCAAATCGAAGAGCACGAAGAGCCACATAACGCGGTAGTGGGACAGGGACACGGGATCATTCCGGGAGTGGCGGGACGGGGTTCCATTCGGGCAACCACAGGGATTCCCGTGAGCCCATGATTACAGCGGCGAGGCTTTGGGCGACGCGGATGAGGATGTCGGAGAGTGAGCGACACTCACCTTCCACCTCGAAGCGGCCGATGATTCCGGCGATAAGTTGGCGCTTGATTTCAGGGCTGAGTTCGCACTCACGCTGAGTAGCAGCGGCGTCGTTAGCGAGTTGGACAGCGATTCGGTCGACGACGGGGCGGAATGGTTCCATCAGATCGTCCGCGAGGCCGAAGGGGTTGTGGACGTTCGAGTGAAATAGGCAAAAGCTGGGATGGAGTCCGGCGGCGCAAACGGCTCGGGCTGTGATGGCACGGAGCACGGCGTAGCCATAGTTCAGAAAGCTGTTGCGGGGGTCCTCAGAGTCGTTGCGGGCGAAACCGTCACCGAAGATGCGGGACCAGTAGCGGCGAGCGGCGCGGGCTTCGACGTTGGCGGAGTCTCCGGAGGCGACCTTGGCGACAAGTGCGTTGAGTCCTTCGTCGGAGCCGGTGATATCGGACATGGCGCGGGCCTGAGCGCGGATCTTGGCGCGGACGACGGATTGCCACAGGCGTTTCTTGCGGGGCAGTCCGAGGGCCGCCTGGAGGCGGAAGCGCTCGGCCTGGGCGTGGTGGGCATCGACGGGGAGGACCATGGCAGCGGGCATGCACTTCTCGTCGCAGGTAAGGGTGATGGCTCCGGCCTTGGCGAGTTCGCTGAGGACGGATTGGGTGAAGGTGACTTGGCGGTGAGAGATTAGGACGGCGGCGATTTCTTCGCAGGGAATCGCCGCCCTTTCGAGGCCGCCGGTCTCCACGACAAGGAGGGCATTGCGAATTGAGAGACGGGCGGGCTCGAGTGAGAAATCCAGCACTCGGTCAGTCATTGGCTGGGATGACCTCTCCAAGGTGATTGACGATTACTTTCCGGCCACCCGCTCGGAATAGCACATTGATGTTTGGCCGCCAAAGCAGTCCGGATTTGACGATTTCATCCTTCAACCTGGCATCACGGACTGGCACCAAGTCCAGTTGCCCATTGGATCGCGACGCGCGTACCCGCCAGACGGCAGGGGCCTCTCCTTCGCGACGCGCGAGCACAAGGTCTCCCTCACTGAGGGTGCAGACAAAGCGAAGGCCGGGGCCGTGATCCCTCTGAACGACGGGCACTTTCTGACGCAGGCGTTCGGCGGCTACCAGACGGCTGACGGCGTCGCTACGATATCGGGCCACCTTACCCACAGAATCGAGCTCCGCCAAGACAACGGCGTGGTGGATAGAGCCTGGCACGACGAAGCGTTCCGAAGGACCGGCTCCGATTTTTTGCACGGCTTGGACCTTGCTGATGCGGACGCGCTTGATATCGACCGAACCGCCGTGGCGTGTGCGGAGTTGAGGCCAGTTGTTATCGAACTTGTTACCGCCACCGCCGAGTTGTTCGAACTTCTCGTGAACGGCGGCACGGACCCTGGAATCCACGATGGCTTCGATGGCCTTGGTGGAATCGAGTGTGGTGACGGGCACACGGTAGTGCACACAGGGCTTGCCTTGCGGGTTGGTCCGCTCACGGCTGTAATAGGTTTCCTGGTGGAGGGCGCCGGCGAGTTGGCGGGTGGGGCGGTGTGAGACCTGGATGGCGTCTACCGCCAGGCGAGTGCGTTCGGCGAAGCCGGGCCAGGGCACGGGGAGGATGACTTTGCGGCGGTAGAGGCGGTCTGCCTCCCCGGCGGCGGTGGCGAGATCCTGGACGATCTTGTGGGATGAGAGGGCGATGGTGAGCGCGTCGATGGCGTGGTGGCGGTGATCGTCGCGCGACTTGACGGGTTCACCGGAGAGGATGCGATCGAGATCCCAGGCGCGCCGGAGTTTGGCGGTGACCTGCCCGGCGCAGGCAGAAACGCGGCGAATGCCCTGAGCGTCGATGACACCGCCGTAGAGAACTCCGAGATAGCGGGCGGCGAGTTTGGAGGCGTAGCGAGTTTCCTGGAGCTGGCGTTCGGTGAATTCGCGCAGGAGGGAATCGGGGTCCTGGACCTCCATTGTGAAACGGCTGAGTTTGCGAGGGACTTCGAAGCGAGTATCGAAGCGGCGAACCGTGGCGACCATGGCGTCGTAACGCTCGGGATCAGATTCAAAGAGCCATTCGCGGGGGGTGCGATTACCCTTGTCCATGTTGGCGGCGCGATAGGCGAGGGTTTTGTTCAGGAAGGAGTCGTCGAGGGAGCGGGAACGAGGAATGATGTGTTCGACATCCACGGCCGGGTGCTCGCCGAAGACACTGGTAAAGCTGTACTTTCGCGCGGTGTAGGGGCAGGTCCAGTTCGACTCCATGGCGAGGAGGTATTTTTCGATGTCGGCACCTCGGAGATTGGCGAAGCGAACGGGATCATGGTCTTTCAGTTCAGTCTTGGCCCGATCGCGAATTTTCTCGCGATCCCGATTTCGAGCCACTTCGCGCTGGCGATCGAAGCGTGATTTCTTGAGGTCGCGGGCGAGTTCGATGCGAATGAATTCGGGCTTGCCGTAGCGACGAACGATGGCGTTGACGGTTTTGCGAAGTTCCGTGAGGGCGCGAATCACGGCTGGGTTGCGGATCTCGCCGAGCACTTCCTTAACGGGTGGCAGGAAAGGGAGGGGCTCGACGGCTTGGCGGTGGCTTTCGTACTCGCGGTCTTTGGCTTCCTCGACGGTGAGCCCGCGTTCCAGATGGGGCTGGAGCTTGGCTAAGGCGGGCAGGGAGAAGCGGCCGTATGAGTCGGGCAGGCGAACATCGGCGAGACGTGCAGCGGCATCGGGGGAGAATTCCCATTTCTGGAGGGCACACTGCTGAAGGTCCTCGTCGGTGACGCAGCGTTTGCCATCGCCGACGTCTTCGACAAGATCGTCCCGCTGTTCGGGGGTTAGGCGGTCCCAATCGTCGCCGAGGGCGGCGCGGATGCGGGT
>CAYVDY010000709.1:0-3435 GCA_964450255.1 uncultured Candidatus Solibacter sp.
GATTAGAAGTTTAGGATATGCCATCAAACAGGCATTTATTCAGATAATTAGAAACAGGGCCATGAGTACGGCATCCCTGTTTTCCATTACAGCAATGCTGCTTATACTGGGGTTGTTTTTCATATTGGCCGTCAACGTCAATCTGGTTTCGGAAAATGCAAAAAAGCAATTTGATACAATACAGATTTATTTGCTTGATACCACGGAATGGCCGCCGGTGGCGGACATGATCGAAAGGCTGGACGCCATGCCCCAGGTGGCGGAAGTCCAATTTGTCAACAAAGATCAAGCCCTGACTGAACTTAAGGTCCGATGGGGCGATAACGGCTATCTTCTCGATGGTCTCAACGAGAATCCGTTGCCTAATTCCGTCAGAGTCAAAGTCACGGAATTGGAATATGCCGATGCAGTGGTGGATGTTGCCAAGACTTTCGAAGGTGTCGAAGATATTAAATATTATCAGAGCACCGTTGATAAACTCATCAGTGTCACCAACTTTATTCAGATGGCAGCCTTGGTTATTATTGTTTTCCTGGTGATCGTCGCCATCGTGGTCGTGTCGAATACCATCAAGCTGACTGTTTTAGCCAGGGAACGGGAAATCGGCTGGTTGTACTGGTAGAACGGAAGACCGTCCTCTTCTTCGCCCGTGGGGTTGAAGTAGACGAAATCGTGCATCTGGTAGGCAAAGAGATTGGTCTCTGCCTTGAAGCGCTGTCCCTGGTGGCGGAGCGAGACCTCCACGCCGTCGCTCTTCTCACGGATGAGGTTCGGGTCACCAATCTCATAAGCGAGGTTGCCCGGGTGGGGGCCAACGTTGTAGAGCTCTTCCAGACCTGGGGCGCGATAGGAGTGCATGTAGTTGGTGACCAGCGTGCCGTTCTTCCACGTGGGAATGAACACTCCGGCCGATGCCGAGACGCCGGTGAAGGAGCGGCTGGTCAGCCCGGTCGGATCGTAAGCGTTGCGCTCCAGCCGGCCGCCGAACTGGAAACGGATTCTCTCGAAAGTGAGTTCCTCCAGCCCATAGACGGCGAAAGAGTTTTGCTTTACAGGCGGAGCCAGGGCTTCCGCGCCAACCGTTTTGTAGTCGCGGTGCAAGCCCCAGAAGCCAAAGCTGCCGGTAAGGCGCTTGAACTTCTTCTGATTGACGACCCCGTTATAGGTGAACTGCTTGTTGAAGAACTCGGTGCCGATCTCTCCCTCGACGATCTCCTTGTGGTTGTAGTCGGAGTAGTTGAGATCGAACTGGAACTGCTCGGCGAAGCTTCCAAGTTGCTTCACCGCGCCGTTCAAGCGGGCGCTACCGCGGCGCATGTTCAGGATTGGGAACTCCAGGTCCTCGTTGGCGGCCGGGATCCCATAACTAGTCACGAAGTTCTGGAAGTTGGTATTGAACGAGAACTTCTCGCCAAAGCGGCCCCCGCCAACTTTGTAGTTGGTCATCTCCGTGGCAGAGTTGAGCACCTTTCCGAGCGGAGTGTTGTAGTCGCTGGTGCGCATACCGCCGCCGGAGCCATAGAACAGCCAGTCCTTCTTTCCATACTCGAAGGCGCCACTGCCGCCGCCCTGTGAATTGGTGGTCCCGCCCGCGCCGTTGAGTGTCAGGTGGAGCCCCTCGTGGGGATGCTGGTTGATGATGTGATGATCAGTGAGAACATTGACGACGCCGCCAATCGCATTGGATCCGTAGAGTAGCGTGGCGGGGCCGCGCACCACCTCGACGCGTTCGATGTTGGAGGGATCCACCGGCTCGCCGTGATCGCCGGACTGGGAGGAGAGCGTGCCGGTGCGGGCGCCGTCCTGGAGAATCAGCACGCGGTCGCCATCGAAGCCGCGCACAACCGGACGCGTTGTGCCGGGACCGAAGCTGCGCTTGGCGACGCCGGACTCGTTGTCGAGCAGGTCCCCCAGCGACGTGGAGGAACTCTTCGCGGCGAGTTGATAGGCATCGAGCGAGGTGACGGTCTGGAACGCGTCTGCCACCGGAGTGTCGGTGCCCGTGGCGGTCACGGTGATGGACTCTCTCAACTGGGCGACCTGCAGGGCGAATCGCACTGTGACCGTATCGCCTGCAACAACCGAGATCATCTGCTTCTCATCGGTGAGGGCGTGCATGTGGGCCATGACGGTGTAGGCGCCCGGAGGGACGTTCCTGATGATGAATTCACCCTGGGCGTTCGTAGCCACAGTTCGCCCGATTGGTGAAAGGAGCACGCTGGCGTTGTGGACGGGCGTGGCGGTGGCGGCGAGCACAACAACGCCCTTGACGGCGCCTGGCTGACCATTCGCGGGCGGAGCCTCCTCGGCGATGAGCATGGGGGTGAAGAGCAGGGAAAAGGCAATGAGGGCGCGCATGGTTATCAGTAGGGGCCTGTTCCCATTGTCCGCGGCGCGCGCCAAGCGGGCTAACTTCAACTCGCCTGCGGCCCAAATACGGCCGCCAGCGGGGCCGATCCGGCGGTGAGCGGGACAGAACAAATAGACCGGAATCGCCCGCCGGCACGTCTCAGTAAGTAGGATGACACGCTACTTTACGGTGGAACAAGCCGCGCTGCTACTGCCGGAGATCCAGCGACTGCTGGTGCGGGCGAGAAGGGCCCACTGGAAGCTGGGAACAGATCACGGAGCGATCGATGAGCTGGAAGAATCTCTTGCGGCGATTCAAGAGCACGGCGCTCAGGTGAGAGACCTGGACGCTGGCGTAGTGGACTTCCCCTCGCGGTTTCTGGGCCACGAAGTGCGTTTGTGTTACCGGATGGGTGACCTCGGCATCTCCCACTGGGCGGGGGTGGGGGATGGCCACCACTTGCCGCGGCGGATCGACCGGCGCTTTCTCGATCATCACAGTGGTGGTGCCATCCAGTAATCGTCAGGCAGTAATCGTCAGGCAGTGGCTGAGGCGCGGCAGTCCTGATACTCTAGGCGCGTCCATGGGATTTCGTTTCAGATCTCTGGCCCTCGCGCAGACTGCACTCTGGTTTGCCGGGTCCTGCTGCGGGCAGGAATCAAGCGGAATGGGCCGCAAAGAGATCCTCATTCTGAACTCCTACCATTCCGGCTACAACTGGACGGATGAGCTGAATCGGGGACTTCGATCCGTGCTGGAGGCGCAGAGATTCGAAACTGAGATCTGGGTGGAGTTCCTTGACACGCGCCGAAGACCCGGCGCTGAACATCTGACCGCAGAGGGTGAGCGCCTCAGGCGGAAGTACGGCAGCAGGAAGCTGGACCTGATTATCTCCAGCGATGACGATGACGCTGCGCTCCTCGCCGGCTCGGGCGGCGCGATGTTCGGCAGCACGTCCGTGGTGTTTTGTGGAGTCTCCGGGACAGACATGGTTGCAAGACTGCCGCGCGACCGGTTTACTGGCCTAATTGCAATACTGTTCACTTACCAATCCCAATCCGCTTCGAGACGTCGAGGCGGCGCGT
>CAYVDY010000710.1:0-3434 GCA_964450255.1 uncultured Candidatus Solibacter sp.
TTTGCTTTTGACCCAACCGTCTCAGCTACGGTTACATCTTACGTGACCCAATTCGACGCCTCGCGGCCGGGAGGGCATTCATTGTATACTCCGCTCCACCAAGCTGCCCACGCCGGAGCAAGCTTGGAGGTTGTGAGCGAACTGCTGAGGCGGGGTGCATGGCGAACTGCCAGAAACTCGGAAGGGCTTCGCCCTGTTGACATCGCGTGGAACAAGTCCCACCTGCACCTGCAAGAGATCCTCACTCCGATCTGTGAACTGGACGTGCCGACAGATGTTCTATCTGGCATCCAGCGCCATTTCCATGAGGTTATCCGTGGGCGGGCGGCAGACTTGATCCGCGAACACGATCTGCGCCTTCCTGAGCTCGACGCGATGCTCGAATTTCGACCAAGAAAGTTCTGGTTTGCTGTTCCCGGAATGTATGGGGGCTTCGCTTATTGGTTTGCCTACGACGGCCAGAATGCCAAGCTCATCAGCGAAAGTTGGTGTCGCGTTTGCGGAGGTTCGGGCCAGCGCCACGAGATTACCGCAGCAGGCAGCAGCCTCGTCGACGAAGGATTCGTTTGAGCCGCGACCAATGGCGTGCCGCGCGCGCAGATACAATGGCATTTCAATTCAGCATAGTTGTGGAGAGTGCCTCGGCAGAGCACTTCAACAATAGTCGCCTGAGAGTGGGACGAGAAGAGCGAGGCGCGAGCCGATCCGAAGAGGACTGAAAATATGAGAGAACTATGTCAATGATTTACCGAGATCAGTATCGTCCGCTGAAAGAATTGCTCGCGATGGCAGGCAAGTGCGAAGACGCCACGCTGCTGATTCCAGACCTGCAACGACCATACGTATGGCTTCCGTCGCAGGTAATTGTCCTCGTCGACTCGCTTATTCGGGGCTGGCCCTTCGGAACACTGCTGACGTGGAAGGTGAGACCGGACGATCCCGCGCGGGATCTGGCCCGATCCTTCTGGAAAGTGGTAGACCGAACCGGGGAAGACAACGGGCAGCCAATTAGCATGAAGTGTCCGCCTGCGACGTTTCAGATGGTGCTGGACGGCCAGCAGCGCGTGCAGAGCCTGCTGCTCGCGCTGGGAGGAGACGGATGGGGATTCAAACTACTCGATCGACAGTGGCATGAACAACTCAGCGGCACAAAGCCGCGAGGACCTCGGGGGAAGCCCCACTGGTCGCTGGGCTGTTTGTGTGTCGATGTTCTCGCGCTCAGTGAGGCTTACGCCAAGACGAAACGTGCGACTGCTATCGACTACGCCAAAGTCCTGCATTGGGTTGTCACCGACGACGCAATCGGCCAGTCAAAAATCGGCAAGCCTCCAACTTATGTAGAACCATTGCAGAGAGCATCAGCCTGTGCCGGACGATTTGTGCGATTAGCGCGGCTATGGGAAGCGGCACCTGAGCAAGCAAGCATCGACCCGTACGAGGCTGAAGACCTTGCGAACAAGCTCCTTGCGGAGCACGGCGTTCCGGAGGAAGCGCGAAATCAGTACAAACGTCCAACTGGCGCACTACTGATGGCGCTGAAGGAGGTTAAGCAAACGCGCGTGACCTACCTAGAATTGGCAGAGTACGAGGAAGCGCTTGGGGCACGGGAGATCTACAACGACGCAATTGTCAACATTTTCACGCGACTGAATACCGCAGGGCGAACGCTGACGCGAGAGGACATCACATTCGCTTGGCTCAAGATCGGGTGGAATACGGCATGCACGCAGAACGAAAGCGCGAAAGCATGCATCGAAGCGCTAGTGCAACAGTTGGAAGACTTGTCGGTGCCTATTTCGGTAGAGGACGTCGTCTCTGCCATCAGTTTCGTCTGGTCGGTTTCGTTCAACTCCGGCAACCTTTTGAACAACAATGACCTCATGAAAGGCGAGGCCATTCGACCAATGGCAGCTAATATTTCTGAAAACTGGACGTTGCTTGTGGAGGCGGCCACCCGAATTTGCGCACACGCCAGGGAACGTGCGCTGCGCTTCCGCGAGCATTATCAGTCGGTCAACTCGCTGGCGTATCTATGGGCTTGGTATTTCGCCGCACTCCGTTGGCGGCAGCAGCACAAACCCAAGGAATTAGAAAAAGACGCGCTCGACAAGAGACTCGCTTCGACATTGGACGCGCTAATGGACCGCTGGCTGATTTGTTCACAGTGGGCGGATGTGTGGGCTTCGGCCAGCGCGCAGAGCCTCGGCGGTTATGCGACTCGACTCGCGGCCAGCGCGCAGGCGCTTGAACAGAAGCCGGACGTCGCCGGCGTGATTGGTATATTGAGCCAACAGCTCCAATCTGAAATCAAGGAGATCGAGCAAGCTGCAGTGAACGGTCTCGCCACTATGAACGCTGATGATCGGCAGCAAGTGCGGTCCTATTACACCGCCCTATGGCTATGGAATCGGCTGGAGCCGGACCGTTGGGAGAAGGCGAAACTCGCACTACGGCAAAAGAGCCGCCGGCAGAATAGTCTCGACGTGGATCATATCGTCGCTTGGGATTTATGGCAGTCGAAGCTCAACGCGCTCCAGGCTCAGCCACCCGCAGACGGCGTGGCGAGCGAACAAGTTGACGTCGGAGAATCAGGTCCCAGAGTCAATGAACTCGGCAACTGCATGCTGCTTGAGAAGAACTTCAATATCTCGAAAAGCAACAGGTCGCTGAAGGAGTTTCTCGAGGGCGTGCACGAATTCAAGGAAGGCACGTTCACTCTCGAGGAGTGGGCAACAGCTCTCGATCTTAAGATGCCCC
The DNA here is from genome assembly GCA_964450255.1 of uncultured Candidatus Solibacter sp. Lineage (GTDB taxonomy): Bacteria > Acidobacteriota > Terriglobia > Bryobacterales > Bryobacteraceae > Paludibaculum. The sequence continues at coordinate 2,758 of CAYVDY010000710.1, forward strand.
AGGTTGATTCGGCGACTACGTCAGTCGGGGTGCTGCGCTCGCTTTTCACGGAGCGCACCCAGAAGATCCGAGCAGACCTTGAACAGTTCATTCGCGGAATGAAGGCCCGAATCGACGTCAGCCCAAGCTAAACATCCGTCATGGGAGCATCGCGATTCCGGTTGGAAAACCAGGACCTAGGATGCGGTCAGGTGACCCAGACGAAATGCTCGGGCGACAGTTCCCGCTTCTCGTCAAAACAATAGGCCACCAGAGCGCCGCCATTCCCGGCGCTGTAATCCACACAGGCCGACCGGCCGGATTGCAGCGAAGGCGCACTGGTGAGCCAATAGTGTCCAAAGAACACCGGTTTGGCCGGCGTTTCAATCCGCGCATGGCCTGGGATCGGCAGGTCCGGCAGTGCTGCGCGTTCAGCATGGGACAAGATCGCCGCAGAGCGGTATGTAGTAGCGTCTTCGTCCCACCAACGTACCCGAACGCGGCTTCGCACTTGGCCGTCCTTGTCCTGGAATTGATGGCCGGCGGGTAACGGGATCTCGATGCCCTTGGTAAGGGCCTCGACGGCCTTGAAGATGCTGGGTGTCGCGTTATCCTTCTCGGACTCCCCCTCTGGCTCCTGCGTCGCTAGCCCGACTTTCGCAGTTCGCCTGAGTTTTTGGCTATTTTAGGGCTTCCGC
>CAYVDY010000711.1:0-3390 GCA_964450255.1 uncultured Candidatus Solibacter sp.
CTCAACACGGAACCAGGCATGGTCTGCTCCATGACGCACCCGGATATGCCGAGCGGGAGCGGCGAGTTCCGGGTCACCTCCTGGCGTCTGAACCGCGACTACTCGATCGACATCCAGGGCCGCACGACCACGGACTCGATGTACGACCTCGTTTCCGGCCCGAAGCCAGCGGATGTCGTTCCGGACCAGGTGCCGGAAGAGATCCTGATCGACACCGGCATTCCCGGCGTCCTCAGCGGGACGCCGCGCCTCGGCGACTATGGCACCTTCGCCCTCGACGACATGTCGGTCTCTCCCGATGCTTCTGGCAACTCGAACATCGTCGGAGCGCACGAGATCACCCTGGCGCTCTACTTCGTCGACGAACTGACCACGGATTTGTGGGCCGCTATCGACACCGACATGGATGCCGCCGCCGATCCCGCTACTGTCTCCTGCGCGGTCAATCCCGATACGAGCCGAGTGTTCCGCGTGGGCGATTTTGTGGTGTTCAACGACGAGTCCGCCGATCCGAACAACCCAGGCCGGCGGTCCTACGAATGTGCACAAATCATCGGCCCGGGGAACACGGGCGATGTCGTTCCCACTGGCGACTTTACGCTCCAGCGTGCGTATCCAGGGGTTCCGGAGGGCCAAGCGACATTCGGAACGATGCGGTGCACGCATCTCGCCGGGATCCGCTTCTACAAGCTCGACCAGAAGACGTTCACCTTCAGCGTCCGCAAGGGTTTCTTCCGGACACCCGGACTGCCGGCCCGCATCGAGGCGAAGCTGCCGAGTGCCTGTCTCGTCGCCGCGCTCGCCGGCGTGGCAAACCACTTCGGCTACGGGCCATTTACCGTCTTCCCGCTCCCCCGTCACAACGAGCCTTACATGCCGGGCCTCCGCACCTGCAATGGCGGCGCCTACACGTTCCAGGTGCCGGGTCCCCTCTCGGTGCAGGAGAACGTCGTCATCCCGCTGAAGGTCCAGGACGCTGCCTCGATCCGCTGCATCTACGCCTACCTGCAACAGGGGACATCGGACGGCCAGTCAGCATTCCTTGTGAAGATCAGCCGGGATGACGGCGCGACGTGGGAGCCCCTTGAATACATGGGCATCGCGCAGGCACTGCCGGAAGCCTACAAAAACACCTACGACTCTCTGGTCAACAACGAAGGCTATGGGTTGCCCGCGTCGCGACGCCTGCCTTACGCGGACTACGGTCTCGCACTGGCCCAGGCTGCCACGGCAAACCCTGCTCCCCAGACGCTTCAGACTGCCTCCTACGGAGCCAACTGTCTGGGGTTGGCGGCGGGGCAGTTCCTCTTCCTCGACCCTGGCGGCACGAATGAAGAGTACGTAAAGGTGATCGGCGCCGATCCGGACAACCAGACATTCGATGCGATTGTGACAAAGGACCACACTGACGGCGAGCGCATCCGCCCGACGATCTGGCCGACGCCTATCCTGCTGGAGGGCGATGATCTGGCTTTCGACATTCTCAGCGTAGCCTCGCCAGAAGCCGGAGCGGATCTGACTGTTGTCATTCAGACATGACGGTCATGGTTGCGACACTGAGAATGGTGGGTGAATAGCGCCGAGCGTATGTGTAGCCACCTTCAGCACGTTGTAGGAATCGTACGGATCCGGTATATCCATCGAGACCTTATACGCGGCGAATACTGGACCGGTTGGCCAAAGCGGGATGTGAAGCCCCGCTGCGACGAGGAATCGAGATTCTGGCAAAGGTAGAAATGCCGTGATCAAATACAAACTCCCGAATTGCAGGCCGATCTTGAATGCATCCTTGAGCATTTCCTGCTCGCGGTTGGGTGCGCCACTTAGGCTCGCATTAACCCAGGCGTTGCGCTGCAGGTATGAGAAGTGTCGGGTTCCGGGTCGCTCGGGTTGCTGACTCCCGAAGACGCCGAAGCCCGAAGGCAACAGTAACAGGTTCTCCTTCAAGAAACGCAGTGAACCCGAGGGGGCTGGCTGCCTGAGACTGGAGCAGTTGCTCAGGACAATGGTGGTCTTGGCGGCCCACCGTGCCACGACAAGGGCTTCTGAATCGGACAGGGACGAAAGTCCCATTTCGCCCTTTATCAAGGGTAAGAGGAGAGGTTTGGCCTCGTTCTCGAGATTGGACATCCAGCCGCCATTGCAGGTTTCGCAAATGCGTCCTTCTTGAAAGCTGTTCAAGGCAAGACGTCTTTCTTGCTCAATTTGGTCATCCGAACCAGAAGCGACTGCCTGAATCAATTCTTCGTACTGAATGCCCAAGACCCGGAGAAGCCACTCGGGGATGACGTGCTCCTTCGCTCGGTTGATGATCGGCAGTTCGCATGAGAGACAACAACGTTCGGCCATGAGCTTCGATTCTACCTGCACCACAAGTTGCAGATCGCTCTCGACTGCTCGTAGAGGCCATCACAGTGTCGGCTGAACCTCTAAACATCTTCGACCCTCGCCGCACTATGCAGTTGCAGGGCTTCTCCGGCCGCGCCGCCACCACCACGATCCACGACGCCACCGAGACGGGCTTCCAGATCTCCGGCATCTTCCAGGCGGCCGAGGACTTCGCCAACGTCCAGCTTCTTTCGGCCTACGATTACTTCAATCACCTTCGCGTGAAACCCCTGCCGGTGACGGACCTCTTCGGGCTGACCCTCCAACTCGATATGGAGATCCTAAGCGTCAACGGCGAGGAGGGGAACGTGCGGCCCGATTGCGTCCGGTACGCCTCGGTCGGATGGGACAAGCTGACCATCACCACGGGCGCCGGCGACATTTACGAAGTCCCGCTGATGAGCCACGCGCAGATCCTCTCCGGCGGCTTCACGCCAGGCACCTTTGGCTTCTCAATCTGCGACCGCGATGGCGCGACGCTGGAAGACCTACTGGTGGGCGCGGCCACGCCAGGACTGACCGACGTAGTCCGAGTCTACTTCATGGGCACGCGGTGGTCGTGCTCATCAACGGAGGCCATCGCGTTCTGCAATCTGGAAACGCGCCTGCTCAACAACATCGGCGCGGCTGACGTGCCCTCGTGCGAACAAGCCATCTGGTGGCAGGACGATCCTAACTTCTGGCACTACCTGCTGGTCAATAGCGGCGGCGCGGGAATTCGCGAAGATGGAGCCACGGACGCCACGGACATCGCGTCACGCCTGGCGTCCATGGTGGGCATCTCCAGCTACATGGTGGAGTGCTCGGCCTCGAGCAACGTCATCACCGTCAGCCTCGAGACCGGCGTGAATGGCCCGGTGACCGTCTCGACGAACAGCGGTTCGGCACCTGCCACGCTGAGCCGATTCGTACCCGGAGTGTACACGGCGCAGGTCTCCTCGTCCGCAGAGATCCGCGCCGGCGACTACGTGGGCGTCGACATTGGCAGTGCCAATGACGAGG
>CAYVDY010000712.1:0-3387 GCA_964450255.1 uncultured Candidatus Solibacter sp.
CGGGGGGGGTTGGTGGGGTTTCTGATTTCTGACTACTGGACCTATTGCTTGGCGGGAATCCCGGCCAACCGGCTGGCAATGTACGCGCCTTTCCTGGCCCTGCTGGCCGCCAAAGGCGCGCCGTTAGGCTTCGTGGTTTTCAGCTTCGCATGCTTTGCGAATCTCAGCGCCGGCCTCACCAACTACGGCACCACGCCTTCGCCGATGTTCTTCGCGCAGGGTTACGTGGCCCTGAAAGATTGGTGGCGCGTCGGCTTCATTGTCAGCCTTTTACACTTGACAATTTGGAGCACGATCGGATTCGGTTGGTGGAAACTGCTCGGATTGTGGTAGATTGACCGTGGAAAGGGTCGCCACGTGCGCTGCCTGTTCGCTGTCGTTCTACTCACCACCCCGATGTGGGCTCTTGAAGGGTTGCCTGCGTTGCACAACCCGCTGACTGTAGTTGTCACTTCCGAACGCCCGCTGGCTCCGGAAGCGATGCGAGAGCTGCAGGCGGAGATGGCCAACCTGCTGAAACAGGCCAATCGGCCCGTCGAATGGAAACGGCTGGATGAGATGGGAGTGGGCGTGAGCGTCTCCGATCTCGTCATGGTCAAGTTCCGCGGCGACTGCCGCATGGAACTCAGCCCGATGCTGCTGGACGAACGCGGCCCCCTGGCATTCACACACACCACCGAAGGCGAAGTGCTGCCGTTCAGCGAAGTGCTGTGCGACAAGGTGAAAGTGGCGGCACGGAGCGCGATGCACGGCGGGCAGGTGGCGTCTGGCAACAAACTGCTGGGCCGCGCGCTGGCGCGGGTGTTGGCACATGAGATATGGCACATGACTTCCAACTCCCACAAGCACAGCAAATCCGGCGTGGCGAAGAGCTCACTGAGCGGAGCGCAATTGATCGGCGAGAAACTCGAGTTCGACGACCACTCGGCGCACCAGCTTACGCAGAGGACTGGGCGCTAACAGGCGAGGCCGCACTCGCCGAACGCGAGCGATTCCACAGCCATTCCACACCATAAACGGCACAGCCGGCTGCTACCGCCGCGACCGCGTTGAATCCCAGCACCAGGACTGCGGTGGAGAGAAACGCGACCGCGTCCGTCCTGCGCATCTTCGGTATGCGCCGCCACGCCGACCAATCCAGGAGACAGAAGCCCATCCAGGCGGTGACGCCGGCAAGCGCGGCGATGGGAATCCGCGCCAGCACGCCGGAGCCGAGTCCGATGACGGCAGCGAGCACGGCAGCGTGCGCGAGGTTGGAAATCCGCGTGGTCCCGCCGCAGCGCACGTTGGCGAGGCTGCGGGCCGGGATGCCGACACTCAGCGGCGCCCCGAACATTCCGGCAAGCACGTTGGAGATGCCGTAGGCGCCGAGCTCCGCATCGGCATCGGCCCGTTTTGCAGAGCGCCGCCGCCCGCGGAAGTGCTCTACGACGCGCGAGGTGATGAGGATGTTGACGCTGGCGACGAAGGCCAGGCCGAAGCCGGCGGGGAGCACGGTGTAGACATCCTTCGGAGTCCAGGCGAAGCCGGCGAACGGCGGCATCGCGAGCGTGAGATAGCCGACTTCCGGCTCGCGCAGGGAAAGTCCCCAGGCAGCGAGGAAGCCGAAGATGACGGCGATCAGCGGCGCGGGCGCCTTCGGCCAGTAGCGCGAGGAGATGGCGCAGGCGGCGGTGACAGCGAGAGCGAGCAGAAAGGGCTCGATCCAATTACCGCCGGCCGGCATCTTCATCGACGAAAGCAGTTTGAACTGGGCAAGCACCATCATGCCCCCGATGCCGCAGGAGAATCCGGTGACAACGCTGTAAGGGACTTTGGAAATATAGCGGCCAAGACGTAGTACGGAGAAGACCATCATGATAACGGCGGCAACGAGCGTAACTTTGGCGGCCCCGCCGATGCCTTGCTGGCGAACGGCTTCGGCGATGAACGGAACGGTGACGGAGGACGTGCCGCCGATCAGCAGCGGGTTGCGTCCCAGCAGTGCGGTGACTGGTGCGGTGAGCAGTGAAGTGAAGAGGCCGAGGACCGGCGGCAGCCCCATCAACGAGGCCATAGCCAGTCCGTAAGGCAAGGCGATGAGGGCGGCAATGACGCCGCCGCTCATATCGCCGAACAGGGCCTTCCACGAGTATTGAATTCGGGGAAGTCGCATAATGCTAGGCCATGACTTCCGCGAAGGCGGCCTTGAACTTGGCCATCTCTTCCCTGGTGCCCACGGAGACTCGCACGTGTGTCGGCCAGGCGGGCCACACGCGGCCGATGTAGACCTTCTTCGCGGCCATCGCCCGGACCACGTCCATACCCGGCCGCTTCACGTCCACCATGAACTTGTTGCTCACGGAGGGCACAAAGGAGTAGCCCTTGCCCGTCATCCAGGAGAAGCAATCCTCGCGAATGTCACCGATGATCTTGCGGCGATCCGCGACCAGCGTCTTCGCCTTGAGACTGGCGTGCGCACCGATCATGCCGGTCACGGGCAGCGCGCCGGCGCCGTAGCTGGTGATCTTGGCGAGCAGGTCCGGACGCCCGATGGCGGCGCCGGCGCGGAGGCCGGCCATGCCGTAGAGCTTGGAGAACGTGCGCAGAATGATGACGTCCTTGTCCTGAGCCACCAGATCTGAGCCATAGGGCTCGCTGCTAAGGTGGATATACGCTTCGTCGAGAAGCAGGATGCTGCCGGCCGGCTTGTTGGCGAGCAGCCACTCGATATCGGCGCGTGGCGTAACGGTGCCCGTGGGGTTGTTCGGGTTGCAGACGTAGATGAGGCCGGCGTTGGGCGAGGCCGCGGCCATGGCCTTCACGTCGTGCGCGAAGGTCTTGGTGAGCGGCACGCGGATGGCCTTGGAGCCGATGAAGTTGGCGGCGCGCTGGCCGGCCTCATAGCCCGGGTCGGCCATGACGAACGGCTTTTCCGGCGAGGTGAAGGCCAGCACCGAGCGGTGCAGCGGATCGCTGGAGCCGGGGAACGGCAGCACGTAGTTCGGCTTGACGCCCTCCTGCGTGGCGAGCGTCTTGGCGAAGTCGCCGGTCTCCTCGTAGAGGTACCGGCCGCCCTTGCTGATGACGCTGTGCATCGCCTCGGCCGCCTCGGCGCAGGGTCCGAGGGGGTTCTCGTTGGCGTTGATCTTCACGGCGTCGGGCGGGAGCCGCCCGAGCGACGAAAGCTGCGCGAGGGCAGGCTCGTTGTAGAAAGGCAGGGCGGCGCCGGCGCCCAGCAGGGTGGTCATGCGGACCAGGTTGCGCCGGCTGAAGCCGCGCTTGACGAGGTCCGCTTTGAGGTCGCGAGTGAGATCGGGAATCACTGAATTTCTCCTGGTACTGGGTTCCGGCGTTAGTCATTATGGAGCGACCAACCCAAGTTCGCAGATTCACGGGTTACGCTGC
>CAYVDY010000713.1:0-3374 GCA_964450255.1 uncultured Candidatus Solibacter sp.
GGAGTGGGCCGCAGGTGCGGGAGGGCGCCACGGGGGTGCGGTGGGCGGTCGTGAGACCGTGGAGACCGTCGCCGAGCTCGACGATTTCGCTGAGAGGCTCGTGGCAGAGGTCCGGCGGGTACTTGGGGAGGCCATTGTGGATGCGCCCTTCGGCCCACCAGGGAAGGTCTGAGCCGCAGAGGCCGGTGGCTACGAGTTTGACGAGTACCTCACCGCGGCCGGGGCCGTTGGGCATGGGGGCTTCGATGAGCTCGAGTTGTCGAGGGGCGACTAGGGGTACGCTGCGCATGAAGCGACCAGAATATCTCAGTTGAGGGGGAGCTGGACAACCGCCGTGGGCGTTTTCTGTTTAAAACATTTTCAACCGTTTCTGTGTTATGCTGTCCCAAGAATGGAGGTGCACTCCTTTGCGACTTTCCCTCGCTACTTGTGCACTTGGCCTTCTGGCCGTTTCCTCACTGCCTGCTCAGGTGGTGATCAGTCAGGTCTACGGCGGTGGCGGCAATCAGGGCGCCCTGCTGAAGAACGACTACGTTGAACTCTTCAATCGCAGCCCGATTCCTGTCGATTTCTCCGGCTGGTCTTTGCAGTATGCGTCCGGCAATGGAGCGACGTGGCAGAAGGTGGAATTGACCGGCACGCTGAGTCCCGGCGCGTATTACCTGGTGCAACTGGCAGCCGGGGGCGGCGGGTCGCTGAGCCTGCCGGACGCCGACGCGTGGGGCGGCATTCCGATGAGCGCCTCGGCGGGGAAGGTCGCGCTGTTGTCGACAGCGCGGCAGATCGCCAAAGGCACGGCGTGCCCCGACGGCGAGGAGGTGGTGGATCTGATCGGCTACGGCGCGGGCACGGGCTGTCACGAGAATTCGCCGATTCCCTCGACGGGCAATTCCATCGCGGCGTTTCGCAAGGACGGCGGGTGCCGGCAGAGCGGCGAGAACCGGTCTGACTTCACGCCAGGCGAACCGAATCCTCGGAACCGCCGGGCGCCGCACCGGGCGTGCGGTGATTCGGTGGCGAGGGTCGGCGAGGCTGTGTCGCTGCAGACGGTGAAAGGCGGAAGCTCCTACAGTTGGCGCGTCAGTCCGGAGGCGTCGCCCACTTCGGTGGAGCGGCGTACACGACCGCGGCGTAGCTGGTAGGGCTACGGCAAGGCCCAGTAGCCGGCGCGCGTTCTGACTTGCAGTTCAGGACGGTTCTTCACCACGACCCGGATGGAATGAAAGCGGCCCGGTTCGCCGCCCCGCGGCTCGTAGGAGAGCAGGTACTGGCGGTGCACCTCGTCGCCGACGAGTTGTATTGCCTGTTCCAGCGCGTTCTTTTTCAGGAAGTTCAGGCTGCGTCCGCCCGTTGTCTTCGTGAACAGGTCCGAAAGATCCGGCTGCTGCAACCGCACCAGTTCTCCGATGGCGTAGAGCCATCCGCCGGGCCCGAAATCCGGCGGGACGGGCGTCTTGTCCGGCGCGGGGCACAGTGGACACTTCTGCACTTTGATGCGCTCCGCTTCAGGTTTCAGATCCTCGGCGGTTTTCGGTTTCACGGTAAACGGCTGGAGGAAGGGCGAGAAGGTGAGCCAGTAAACGGCGGCGTTGAGACGCTGCACTCGCTCCATGACTTCGGGCAGTTTTGCGATGCTGGCTCGATCCCGTTTCTCGGCGATGATCAGTAGGATGCGCCGCCGCCCGGGCGGGCGCTGCTCCAGCATCTGGAGGCCTTGGTTCATGGCGTCGAGTGTGCGCGCGGCGGCTCCATCCATGCGGAGCATGCGCAGCGAGCGGGTCACGAGATCAGGGTCGCTGGTGAATTCCTGGCGGACTTTCACCTCGTCGCTGAAGGACAGGACCGCCGTCTCTCCCGCGTCGGCGGCAAGCAGTTCGGTAAACAGAATGCCGCTGCCGCCCAGCTTGTCGATCACCGGGCCTGAGTTGGCGCTGGTCTGAACGGCGACGACGAGGGAGATGGGATACGCCGTCCAGTCCATTTGAGTCTTCTGCGGAACATTGTCGTCGTAGAGGATCAGGTCCTCCGGCGTGAGGCCCTCGACGTAGCGTCCTTTGGAATCGGTGATCGTCGTGGGAGCAACGACCAGCGGGACGGTGGCCTTGAACTGCGACCAGGCAGCGCCGCCGAGCAGGACGAGCGCGGCAGCGAGACGCCGCATCATCGCTTCGCTTGCAGCAGGTCCGCCAGATACGTGCGGCCGTCGGGCTGGCGCTGCGAGAGCAGGCGCAGCGTATTGCGGGCGTCGTCGAGCGCGCGGTGGGCGATCTCGACGTTCAGGCGGTGATCGCAGAGGAGTTCCTGGAGGCCCTTCGAGCGGAACCCCTTGGTGCGCCACGGGATGCCGTCCATGGAGCAGCGCCATTCGCAGCGCGCGACTTCGGGATAGATTTTGGTGATGAAGCCGCGGTCGAAGCGTGCGTTGTGGGCGATGATCAGGACGGCGCGGGCGAGGATGGCGCGCACGCACTCATCGTCGAGCTTGTGGCCGCGAACGTCGTCCCAGGTCATGCCGTGGGCCTGCGTGGCGCCGATGGGAATCGCGCGGCCGGGATCGCGGAGACCGTTGTATTCGTCGAGGATGTCGCCCACGTCGCCGGTGATCGGATCGTACTCGAAAAGCACGATGCCGAGTTCGATGAGGTCGTCGCCGGTGTGGCTGAACCCCGTGGTTTCGGTATCGACGATGCAGGCGCGCAACTTCATTTTGCGTTCAGTGTAGCGAGTTCGGCGAGATCGAGCTTGCCGGTGTAGATGGCCATGCCGAGAGCGCAATCGATGTTCATCGCCGTGAGGGCACGGATGTCGTCGAGCGTGGTGATGCCGCCGGCGGCGGTGATGGGCTTTTGCGTGGCGGCGCGGAGACGGGCGAACCAATCGAGATCGGTGCCCTGCATCATGCCCTCCTTGTCCACGTAGGTGGCGAGGTAGCCGCCGCAGTAGGGCTCGAGTTCGGCGATGACCTCTTCGGCGGCAAGGTTGAACGATTCGGTCCAGCCCTTCACCGTGATGCGGCCGCCCCTGGTGTCGATGGCGATCATGATGCGCGCGGGCGAGACAGCGGCGGCGATGGCGGCGAGAAGTTCGTGATTGACTCCGGCGGCGGTGAAGGCGGAAGTGCCGACGATGACCTTATCGGCTCCGCAGGCGCGCAGTGTGGCGGCGCGCTCCGGCGCGCGGACGCCTCCGCCGACCCGGCAAGTTGCCCTGGTGGTGAGCGTCTCGACGATGGCGTTGTTCTCGCCTTTGCCCATGGCGGCGTCGAGATCGATGACCTGGATCTGCGGGAAGGCCGCGAAGCGGGCGAGCATCTCCAGCGGGGGCGCGCCTTCCAGGGCCTTTTCGCGGCCCTGGACGAGTTGGACGACCTTGCC
>CAYVDY010000714.1:0-3367 GCA_964450255.1 uncultured Candidatus Solibacter sp.
TGCAGGCGATTTACGTGCCCGCCGACGACTTCACCGACCCGGCCCCGGCGACGACCTTTGCGCACCTGGACGCGACCACGCAGCTTTCGCGCGACATCGCGGCCCTGGGCATCTATCCGGCCGTTGATCCGCTGACCTCGACCTCGCGCATTCTGGATCCGCTGGTGGTGGGCGCCGATCACTACAATACGGCGCAGCGCGTGAAGGGCGTTCTTCAGCGCTACAAGGACTTGCAGGACATCATCGCGATTCTGGGCATGGACGAATTGTCGGAAGAAGACAAGCTCTCGGTGTCGCGGGCGCGCAAGATTCAGAAGTTCTTCTCGCAGCCGTTCCATGTGGCGGAGCAGTTCACCGGCTTCAAGGGCAAGTACGTGAAGCTGGAAGACACCATCAAGGGCTTCCGCGAGCTGGTGGAAGGCAAGTACGACGACATCCCCGAGCAGGCGTTCTACATGCAGGGGACGATCGAGGAAGTGCTGGAGCGGGCCGAGCAAATCAAGAAGGTGAGTTAGGCGATGGCTGCGACGCTACGGCTGGAAGTGGTGACGCCGGAGCGCATGCTCATCAGGGAGCAGGTGCTCGAGGTGCGGGTGCCCGGTTTCGGCGGCGAGATGGGCATTCTGCCGGAGCACGCGCCGCTGATCTCGGAGTTGGGCTGCGGACCGCTGGCGTTCACGCTGGAGACGGGGCACCAGAAGTGCCTGTCGATCTGCGGCGGGTATGTGGAAGTGCTGCCGGACCGCGTGCGCGTGCTGGCGAAGTTTGCGGAACTGGCCGATGAGATCGACGTGAAGCGCGCCGAAGGGGCCTTGCAGCGGGCCGAGGCGCGAGTGCTGCAACCGACGGCGGATCTGGATACGGCACGGGCGCTTAACGCGATGAAACGGGCGCAGGCGCGGCTGGCGGCGGCGAAGTTGGGTAGCGCGAAGAAGTAGACTGCGCGGCCGCGCAGAAACGACCTCCGACTGGGATTCGCGGTCCCTTGACCGCATCCCCGCGTAAGCTTTGTCAAAGAGACTTCGTACTGAAAACTACAGTATTCACGCTTACCACGGACTGCCATGCCTCAGACGTTGATGCGCAGCGGCCCACCGCCCAGGTCCCGCCTGTCTCCGAGACCACCCGTTGGGACTTTCCGCTGAACTCTCTACGTTTTTAGATCTTTCTTCCTACAGTAATCCTCCAATTGTTCCGATAGGTCATTATCCTGAATCATGGATTCAGACAGGCAAGAACCGTCAGGCGCCGAAGAGCCTCCGGTCAAGCTGTGCCGCAATGGCTGAAGGCGAAAGGTTAGGAGATCGATGGCGGAAGCGACGTGGGTGACTCCACAGCTTGCTCTCTCTGAGGCGATTACAGCAGCGAAACTCGGCCAGCTAGCCTTGGCGCGCAAGCTGCTGTCGGATCTGGTCGCCCGGGAACCGAAAAGCGAGCAGGCGTGGCTTTGGGTGGCCGCGCTCACGGAGGACCGGAACGTCGCCTACGACGCGCTCAACCGCGTCCTGGACATCAACCCGAACAACCGGCAGGCGATGAACGCCCTGGCTCTCGCCAGGCTCCAGGAAAGCGCCGTCCAGAACGGACTCCCTGCCCGGTCCACCCCCGAAGGCCAAAGACGCCAACCGGCGAGCGTGACGGTGTTGCCCGCCGCTGCCGCGCCCGTGCAGACGCCGCCGGAGCCAGCCGTGAACGCCTGGACCTGCCCCCTCTGCGCCACCCCATCCAGCCAACCGGCCCGGCGCTGCCCCGCCTGCAAGGCGATTGTGGGTCTGGCCGCGCTTGACGAGTACGCCGCCAATAAGGGAGTCAACGAGGAACTACTGCTCGGTACTGTCGACGTTCTGGAATCGAGGATCGCTAGTTCCGATTCCCTGGACACGCGCGTCAATCTGGCGCTGCTCTACCTCAACCTGAATCGCTCCGCCGAGGCGCTGCCGCATCTCAACAGGGCCACTCAGATGAGTGGAGCTACCCCCCTCCTGGGCCGTCTGGCCGAGACGTTGGCCGCGCGCAAGCTCATCGTGGCCGTCGACGACAGCCTGACCGTTCGCAAAATCGTCTCCATCACCCTGGAGCGCATGGGTTACCGCGTCATGACCGCCCGCGAGGGCCAGCAGGGCATTGAACTTGTGGGACAACAGCAGCCCGATCTCATCCTGCTCGATATCACCATGCCAGGCATGGACGGCTATCAAGTCTGTAAGTCAATCAAGCAAAACCCGGCGACGAAGAAGATACCCGTAGTGATGCTCTCCGGTAAGGATGGCTTCTTTGACAAGGTCAAAGGCCGGCTCGCCGGCGCTACCGATTACATCACCAAGCCGTTTCGTGAAGCGACGCTCGCCGAAGCCGTGAAGAAATACTCCGCAAAGGCATGAACCATGCGGACAAGTGTTGTTGAGGGAGAGTACTGATGGACAAGCGAATCCTGCTGGTCGAGGATAGCCCGGCCTACATGCTGATGATGCAAAACGCCCTCGAAGGTAAGGGCTACACCGTCTTGACCGCTGCCGATGGCGAGCAGGCCATCGAACAGGCGCACCTCCACACCCCGGATCTCATTCTGCTCGACGTCGTGCTGCCGAAGAAGAACGGCTATCAAGTTTGCCGCCAGCTCAAAACCGAGCCGGCTATGAAGACCATTCCCATCATCATGGTGAGCAGCAAAACCCAGGATTTCGACAAGTACTGGGGCATGAAACAGGGCGCCGACGGCTATATCACCAAACCCTTCGCTCCTGAACAACTGGTGGCGGAGATCGAGCTGCGGCTTCAGTAAGCTGGCGAACCGGAGGAGAACTGGATGCCAGGGCCATGGGATCGAGACAACGATTGGAATAGCGGGCATCTCGGCGGATTGCCCATGAGTGGATTGCTCTCTGAGCTGCTCGCCTCGGAGGGCGTCGATCCCGCCGAGCTTGTCGATGACTCATCGGCGCCACTTCAGCCGCTGGATTCCCCAGTCCTTGCCGCGGATGCGGCCCAATCCGAGCCGCCTCCGATGGTGCTCCCGGCCGCAGCCCCCAGTCCCGCTCCATGCAGCGAACTCCCCGTCGCCCTGCCCGGATTGGCAGCCCAACCGTCGGCCCTGAACGAGGCCACCAGCGCGGACTCCAGGGAGTGGCCCGGCGCTATCGAGGAAGTAGCGGAACCGGAGGCCATGTCCGAACCGGAGCAGGATCCTGTCCCAGGCCCCGAACCGTTCGCATTCGCTAGCCCCGGATTGCTTCTCTCCCTCACGCAAGACGCCGCCGCGCCACAACCCGAACTGGAACCCGAACTGGAACCCGAGCCCGAACCTCCGGAACGCCTCCCCGCCGCCCTGCCCGGAATGCGCGGTGCCCTCTCGACGGGCGAGGTGGGA
>CAYVDY010000715.1:0-3355 GCA_964450255.1 uncultured Candidatus Solibacter sp.
CGGGCACCTCGCTGGATGGCATTGACGTCGCCCTCGTTGAGATCAAGGGTAAGAAGATCGAGACCCTCGCCTTTCACTCCACTCAGTACGCTCCGGAAGTCCGCGCCGCGTTGCTGGCCGTCTCCAACTGCGACACCCACACTCGCGAGATCGCCCGCCTCAATTTCCTGCTGCCCGAACTCTACGCCGCTGCGTTCAAGGCCTGCTGCAAGGCCGCAAAGATCGATCCGAAAACCATCGGCGTCATCGGCTGCCACGGCCAGACCATTTTCCACGAAGGCGCCAAGACGGCAGTGCTCGGCCACCAGATCGCCTCGACGCTGCAGATCGGCGACGGCAACGTGCTGGCCGCGCGCACCGGTTGCCCGGTGATCTCGGACTTTCGCCCGGCCGACATCGCCGCCGGTGGCAAGGGCGCGCCGCTGGTGCCCTATGTCGATTACCTTCTCTTTCACCACGAGCAGGGCTCGCGCGTGGCGCTGAATATCGGCGGCATTGCTAATATTACGTGGCTGCCTGCCGGCGCTCCGCCCGAAAAGACCGTTGCCTTCGATACCGGCCCCGGCAACATGGTGATCGATCAGTTGATGGCGCACTATACGAAGGGTGAGAAGGTGTATGATCGCGGCGGTGAAATGGCTGGCGAGGGTCTCGTCAATCCCGACCTTGTCGCAGGAATTCTGCGCGATCCGTTTTACAGCGAGAGGCCGCCCAAGACCGCCGGCCGCGAGCAGTACGGTCCCGAGTTTGTAGCCCGTCTTTTGGCGTTCCAACTCAGCCCCGCCGATACCGTGGCCACCGCGACCTACCTGACCGCGGCCAGCATCGCCGACGGCATCACGCGTTTCGCCGGCGGCGAGGACAATCCGCCCGACGAAGTCGTCGTCAGCGGCGGTGGAGTCCACAACAAGACTCTGCTTCGTTTTCTGCGCGCCGAGTTACCTGAAACCGAAGTGGTGCGCGCGGAGATTCATGGTATCGACCCCGACGCCAAGGAAGCGGTCGCCTTTGCGATCCTTGCCCACGAGTCCTGGCACAAGCGCCCCTCGAACCTGCCCAGCGCGACCGGGGCAAAGCGGCCGGCGATTTTGGGCAAGCTCTCGCTGCCTTAAACGCGCGCTTCGAGATCCAGGTACCACCCAATCAACTCGTCGGCGATACGCTGGTTGTAGACGTCCCAGGCGAAGCCCGTCAGGCGCATGGCCTCAGTCGCGAAAATCCGCTTGCGCACCAACAGTCGCTTGAAGAACGCGATGGAGAGCCGCAGTTCCTGATTCGTGAATGCCAGCACGGGAATCAGTTGACGGAATAGCCGCACCGCCTCGTCCCGCCGCCCGTCACGATGCCGGCGCCAGATCGAGTTGTAGAGGCGCACCATGGACGTCTCCGGGATGAACGCATCCACGCCGCGATCGAGTGCTTCGATCATCTGCGGAGCCGCCCAGCCGCCCGATACGTGAAAATCCTCGCCCAGGGCCTGCTTTACGAGCGTGTATTTGGGCCCTGCGGGCACGGATTCCACCTTGACGCCCGCGAGATAGGGCAGGGCATCGCGAAGGCGCAGAATCGCCTCCACGGGCAGCCCCGGGCCGTTCCAGTCCAGATCCTGCACGATAAGCGGCAGCGGTGAATCGGCGTCGCGCAGAAACGCCAGCAACTCGCCCGCATCGTTCCTCAGCGACGCCGGCGGCGCTATCAGACACGCCTGCGCCCCCGCCCTCGCCGCCGCGGTTGCCCACCGCGCGCACTCGGCCGCCGTTGGCGCGGAGCACCCGGCGATCAGCGGAGCCCGGCCCCTGAGCACCTCCACCACAAACGGCACCAACTCCTCGCGCTCCGACGCCGATAGCGTCTCCACTTCGCTGGCGACCGCCGGAGCCAGAAACCCGGACGCCCCGGCCAAGAGGCCGTCTTCGATTAGGCGGCCCAGGCTCGCATAGTCAATTGCCCCGGCCGCATCGAAGGGAGTTTGCAGCACCGGCACGATGCCGCGTGGGAGGGCCTGCGTCATTTCTTCAAGAGCCACACTTCCGCCAGGCGCGAGCGCTGCCGCCAGTTCAACTCTTCCTCGTCGGTCGGAATGTCCCACGTCAGCACGAGCCGCCGGTCCTTCAAGTGCTCCGCCGGGACAGTGAACTCCTTGAACTCGCCCATCACTTTGCCGTCGACCACTGCAGGTAGCCGCTGCCCGTCCACCTTCAGGAGAGACTGCCCCTGCCCGCCCGTCCGCACCGTATACGCGCCGTTCGGATCCAGCCCCTCGTACACCATTCGCCGCGGCCACATCGTGGTTTGCCACGAGAGCCGCGCTCGGCTCCGTCCGCTATCCCACCACCAGAACGTGGGCTCGGGACCTCGGAACGAATCGGGCTCCTGCTCGAGATCTCCATCCACGCGAGGCGACCGCCCCTCGTGCCCGATGTCGTCATAGAAACTGCCGGGCCCCGGATTCTCCCACGCGCCTAATGCTGCTAGGCGCGCCAGCTTCTCATTCTCAGAACTCATTGCCCGGACCTTCTTGAACTCGTCTTCCAGCCACCAGCGGTTGTTCAGCGGTGTATCGATGAAATCCAGCACCGCTCCGCGTTCGGCACCGCTCGCGTGATACTTTTCGACGCTCGTCTGCAGGCCAATCGACTGGAACAGCTTCTCGCATAGCTCGACTATCCGCGCCCGTAAGTCAGCGGCTACCGGCGCTGTCGATAGAACCGAAGTAGCTGCGGTGATGGCCTGTTCGGAATCCTTCGCGCTGGTGAGAATCGCGTTCGCCTGCGTCTCCACGGCAGTTTCGGCTAGCAGCTTCCGCCGCACAAACGCGTCGTACACGGCACGCAGCACACACATCTGCCAGCGCCAGTTTGACGCCAGCTTCGGAGCTCTCTGCTCCAGGCGGTTCCACTCCAGCAGAGTTGACTCGACCGAGCCGTTGTCGATCAGCGGCCCGCGCCAGTTGCGCTCCAGCGCGAGAATCGCGTCGGCGATTTCGTCTGTCATCGACGAATCGAAGTAGACGCGAGCGTACTGCCTCAGAATCTCGCGCACGGGCATCGCGGGGTTCCACGCCAGCGCGCTCCAGATCACCTTGTTCACGTCGTCGTGCACGCCGTCCGAGTACGAAATGAAGCCGTCGCTGGAGGCCGCGTACCGGTTGTGCACCAGCGCAAACTCGGCCGGCCGCGGATTCACAGCCTCCCGGCCCAAGGTCAGCGCGTAGGCCTGATCCCAGTTCGGCACCTGGTACTGGCAGATCTTGTTGTGGGTGAGGTCCGGGTATAGCCGCAACTGATACCGCGAGCCGAGGCGGGCCCGCGTCCGGGCGCAGGGAGGGCCCCACGGCCCGGCCACCAGGCCCCCC
>CAYVDY010000716.1:0-3350 GCA_964450255.1 uncultured Candidatus Solibacter sp.
GGCCGAGTGTCTCAATCTGGCGGCGGTGCTCATCGAACAGCGCCAAGATGCGGCGCGCGGCGGCGGCGGCCTGGTCGGCGGTCTCGCGGACGCCGGTGAGGAAGAAGTCGAGCCAGGCCTCCCAGTCGCCCTTCGTGCGCACGCGGTCCAGCAAGTCGTAATAGGCGGAGCGGTGCGTCTTGAAGTAGAGGCTCAGGTAGAGGATCGGCTCGCGGATGGCATTCGCCGCGCACAGCAGGAACGTGATCAGCAGGCGGCCGAGTCGGCCGTTGCCGTCCAAGAATGGGTGGATCGTCTCGAACTGCGCATGCACGAGGCCGGCCTTGATGAGCAACGGAAGGTCCGGGCGATCGGCGTGCATGAACAGCTCGAGGGCACCCATGCATTCGAGGACCAACTCCGGTGGCGGAGGGACGTACACCGCATTGCCCGGGCGGCTCCCGCCGATCCAGTTCTGGCTGCGCCGGAACTCGCCGGGCTGTTTGTCGCTGCCGCGACCCTTGGCCAGCAGGATCTCGTGGATCTCCCGGATCAGCCGGAGCGACATCGGGAACCCACCTCGCATGCGCTCCAGGCCATGCGTCATCGCGGCAACGTAGTTGGAAACCTCTTGCACATCGTGAAGTGGGACGCCGGGCGCCTCATCGTTCTCGAACAGCAGCAGGTCCGACAACGACGACTGGGTGCCCTCAATCTGCGAAGAAAGCACCGCCTCTTTTCGCACGTAGGTGTAGATGAACAGGGAGAGGTCCGGCAGCAAGGAGGCCAGCCCGTCCAGTCGGCCGAGCGCCTGATTGGCTTGCTCCAGAAGGAGTTGCAGGGAATCTAAGCGGACGGGAGGGTTCGGCGGCAGCGGCGGCGGGACGAACGCGCGGAATGACTCCTGCTCCAGCGCCTTGACGACGTAATGCCCCAGCCGAGGATTGTCTCGGGCTTCCACGAGCGGTGCCATCCTTTCGTTAGTCTGTTGCTAACGAAAGGATACACCCTTTTCGTTTCGCCGAGGCGGGATTTCCTACCCCACCCGACGTTCGTCCTCCTGCACGGCCCGAATGGGCCGCCGGCGCATGTTCAAGGTGAGAGCTCCCGGCTCGACGGCCGCGCCCGCCACCAACCGCTGGTACAGCATTTCGAGCATCTCGTCGAGTTGGGCCTCGACGGCGCAAACCGGCTTCAGCTCTTCTTGGCTGATCATGTCTCGCTTGGGGAATTCGATCACCACAGGTCCGCTCCGAGGATGGTGTAAGACCTTATACTACTGGAGCGATCACAGGTTGGCAAGAGCACCAGACACAGCGGCGACATGGACGTGAGACACCAGATCTTGTGCTTGCCGCTGAAACATTCAGCCCGTTTTTCGTTTCGATTTCCGGCTAACCTCCTCTGGCGTCAAGCCTAATGCGCCGGCCATGATGCTGAGGATGTTTTCCTTGAACGGCTTGCTGTCGTCACGCAGGTAATTGAGGAGGGCTTCCAACCAACGGAGCTCTTCCGGCGTGAGGTCGCCGAACGGCGAGCCGTCGTTATCTCCTTTGGCCGCAGTCGGTTCCGTCGAAGCGGGCTGTCCCAAGTACTGGGCGATCGCCTCCTCCAACAACTTCTGAACCTTCAGGCCGCGGTTCAGCGCAGCCTGCTGGAGCACCTTGCGGTACTCCTCGGTACCGCGGAATCCGATCGTAACTATTTCTTCAGACATATCAACCGGTTGCACCTTCGGCGCACACTAGTGCGCAACATTACTATTGACAACTTGCCTACAGTTGCGCAAGAATAATCTCAGGCAACCGAATCCTATGAGCACATTACCACAAGTACTCAAGTCACGCATCGCTTTTCGTTGCGAGGACTGGTTTTATGAGGCCGTCCGCATCGCCGCCGCCAAACGCCGCAGCTCCATTCAGCAAGTCTGCACGGACGCCATCATCACCCAATTGGGACTGACCCAACCCGGGAAAGCCAAGCGCAACGCGAAGGTGAAGCCGGAGGCGGGTCGTGCCTGAAGCAGCCCCCCTCGCGAGCAGCGCCGACGTAGTGGCAGGCCGCATTGTCCTGCACACTCCGTTCGCCAAACTGCTCTTGTGCAAACGGATTCCGGGAGCGGGCTGGGACGTGGCACGCCGCGCCTGGGTCTATCCGGCAACGGCGCGGCATGCCGGTTTGATCCGCTCGTCCATCCCGCGCATCCAGGGCAGCGACACCTTCCGCGCTCTCCTGAATCAACAAGCTCCGCCGGCGCCGCCCGCCGCCCCCCCGCGCCCGCCACAGCCGCTGGTCACCCTGCCAGCGGGCCTGCGCACCCAACCGTGGAGGCACCAGGTGGACGCCTACCTCTTCGCAATGGAGCGGCTCACGCGCGGCAGCGGCGCCGCGATGCTCGCGCTCGAGATGGGCGTCGGCAAGACGCTCGTGTCGCTGATGGTCCTGGCCGGCGGCGGGGCGCGGCGCACCCTGATCTGCTGCCCACTACGCGTGGTGCCGGTATGGCAGTCGCAGATCGAGCGGCATCTCGACATGCACCTTGTCGTCGTCGCCCTCGACGACAGCGCCGGGAGCGTGGCGGAGAAACAGGAGTTGGCTGTCGAGAAACTGCGCCTGGCGGAAGTGACGGACACGCCCTTCGTCGCCATCATCAATTACGACTCCGCTTGGCGGGACCCCTTCGCATCATGGGCGGAGAAGCAAGCCTGGGACTTGGTCATCGCGGACGAGTCGCACAAGCTGAAGCGGCCAGGCGGGAAGGCCTCTCTCTACTTCAAGCGTCTCCGCCCACGCGCCCGCCATCGACTCGCACTCACCGGTACGCCGATGCCGCACTCGCCGCTCGACGTCTACGCCCAGTTCAGGTTCCTCGACTCCAAGCTATTCGGGCCCTCCTTCAACGCCTTCAAGCAGAAGTACGCCGTGATGGGCGGGTTCCAGACCAAGCAGGTCACCTCCTACAAGAGCCTCGACGAACTCGAAGCGCTGATGCGCACCATCACGTGCCGCATTTCCAAAGACGTCCTCGATCTGCCGCCACAGACGCACGTCACCTACCGCTGCACTCTCTCGACGGAGGCCCAGCGCATCTACCGGGAACTCGAAGAGGACTTCATCGCCGAGGTCCAGAATGGCACAGTCACCGCCGCCAACGCCATGGTGAAACTGCTGCGGCTCCAGCAGGTGGCCGGCGGCTGGGTGAAAACCGACGATGGCCAGCACCATCGCGTCGATTCCGCCAAACAGGACCTTCCTCAGTACACCCTCGAGGCCATCGGGCCACGCGAACCCGTAGTCGCCTTCTGCCGGTTCCGCGCCGACCTCGATGCCGTGCCCGCAGCCGCACACGGACCCGGTTACCCGAGCCGTGG
>CAYVDY010000717.1:0-3350 GCA_964450255.1 uncultured Candidatus Solibacter sp.
GGACCCAGGGCTTGAGAAAGGGCGGGATACACTCGTTAAACGGCAGCTTAGCTTTGGCGATGCGGTTGGCCAGCAGTCGTTCGCTGGGGTGGTAGACGCCACTGAATTGGGAGACGTTGGCTCATTCGGCCAAGTTGTGGAAGAACTGGTACCGCCTGGCCTCGTCCTGCTCGCTGACCAGGTAGTAGCAAAAGGTGAGGATGCGCGGCGCTACGAGGTTGTGTGCCCAGCCAGGGGCGCGACCGGCAACGGCGGAGATGCGCGGGTCTTCCTTCACAGCCTTGATGATCTGGGTCTTCGTCGGCTTCGCCTGCCACTGAGACATGCGCTGAATGCCGTGTTTGCGGTGGATCAGGAGAAGTTGCGCGAGTGCGCAGGCATTGGTGGCGTTCTCGATGCCCTCCATGTGTACCGTGTCGGCCGCGCGGCGGCCTTCGCCGATATCGATGGTGTCGAGCACCTCGGGATCGAGGCCGAAAGCAACGTCGGTCTCGAACGGCACGCCAGATTCGGCGCATGCCTTCAGACGGTGCTGACCGTCCAGCAGTACTCCGTCGGAGCCGAAGCGGATGGAATCGCAGTTATACTTCCATCGGCCGTCGAGCATGTCGAGGGCGTACTTCATCCAGCGCTGCTCCGACAGCGTACGGTTCTTGTGATTCGTCTTCTCCAGCCACTCCCGCGCGACCTCCGGGGTGATGAGGACGCGCACCTTTGTCGCTGGCTGGCCGGTGCGCGGCAACTTTGTATCAACCGGCAGCGGCAGGCTGGTTTGCATGTTCAAGTACTGAGGTGATGAATGCATTTGCTTTCTCCAAAATCTGAATGAATCGCTGTGACTCTGCCTGTCCGACAACCCAGGTTGAGTACTCTTCGGGGTCGGCGCTCGCGAGGTCACTCGAGATCCGGAGCGCTTCCGGCAATTCGTCGGAGTCCTGCTTCGGCGCGCGGCTCCGCCCGATCCGCGTGGTGTCCTGCTTGTAGGTCTTCCCCTTTCGGGTGACTTTGCGGGCGACCATCTTGCGGATTCCGCAAGATGCTTCGAGCTTGGCCCGCCATTCCCGCACCGTTTCGTGGTGCACTCCAACGTGCTTGGCGATCTGGCTGTCGCTAAGGTCGGCGCCGCGCGGGTGCATTAGGGCCGCCTTCACTGCGCGTTGCTTATCATCGTTGGTCCGGCGCAGGCCGTTGGTCTTGTTGGCGCTGAAGCTGTGCCACTGCGCGTCTTCGAGTGATCCCTGCCGGACTTCGGCCTCGATGGCCTCTGCCCCGGCCTGGAAAGCTGCTTTCACCCGGTGAAAGCCGTCGGCGAGCCAGTAGTGTTCGCCGTCGTGATAGAGGATGACAGCGGGGAACCGAGCCCCCGCTACCATCGCGTCGGTGTAGTCATCCACCGCGGTGAAATCCAGCGCGGCGCGCGGCTGGGTGCCGCCGTCCAGCCGGATACTTGAGATGAGGATCTCGGTGTTCACTGCGCCTCCAGATCGAGGGAGATCTTCTGCTTGGTGCGCCGGCCGTGGTGGAAGCCGACCTCCATCCCCTCCGAAAGGCACCACAGTGCGCGGGCCCACCGCCGCAACCGGCGCGCGAGCGACAACGTCAACGGAGTGCCCTCTTGGCTCTGCCAGCGTTGGGTCAGCGCGATGATCACTACGACCAGAGCCACGGTCCAAGCGATGAGAGTGGTGTTGCTCATGGCCGGGGCTCCCGATTACTGCACCGCGGGCTCGCTGCCCGGTTCGCGGACCTCCGGATCGAGGCCCATGGGCACGCGCGCGGCAAGCGACCGGCAGAGTTCGTGGTACTGCTGGGCGCGGCCGGCCTCCTCCGGCGTGAGGCGGCGCACGAACTTCATGAGCGCCTTGCCGTACTGGATCCCGGCCGGATTCAGTGCCTTCTCCAACTCGATCCCTATCACGGCCTGGTAGTACGGGATGCCCTGGGTGGTGAGCTTCAGGAGGAACTGCCGGGCGCCCTTGAGGCTGGTCGGCGGCAGGGAAATTACTTCGGGCAGGAGTAGATCGCCGCGGAGGACGAAGATCTGCTTCACCTGCTTGCAGGCCTGGCCCGCGCCCTCGTCGGCGCTGCCGTATTCGGCCAGCGGACACCGGGAGCAGTCGCCTCCGGGCTTGCCCTTCCCCGTGATGCCGTCGGGCGAGGAGCAGTCGGGCGGCTGCTTGCCAGTGCCCTTGCCGAAGGCGGTCTTGTAATAGACGCGGGTGTCGCGGGCGTAGACGATGACGCCGTCGATGCGCGCGAGCGTCTCTTCCCCATCGAGCGTGGGGACGATCCACCGGGGGCTGGCGCCGCCGGAGATCTTGACCCGCGGGAGATCGAAGTCGGTGATGCCGCCGCCGCTGATGTTGGTGGCGATAGCTTCGTTGATGGCGTCCAGGTTGCTCTCGAGTGTGACGAGGGCATTGGGCGTCTGGATCTGGATGAGTTCCTGTGACATGAGTGCCTCCTAACCTTTCCTGCTGCGCAGGGAGTGAATGAACGAAACCTTGAGTGCTGCACTGAGCGGCTCGGGCAGCGACGCGCGGACTTCTTCTTCGGAGAACAGCGTCTGCTCCTGATCGCACCGGAGGCGGACTTCTTCCGCCACTTCGCGCACGAATGCCTTGAGCGACTGGGTGTTGTAGTTCTCCGAGATGTACTGGCCAAGCTCGGATTTCTTGAGCGCGGCGATCACCTCGGTGCGGTCGTTCACCGGCGAGGCGTAAATGTCCTGCGCCAGGTAAACGAGGCGGCTGTCGATCTTCATCGAGTTCACGCCGTCGGTGAGGAACTGCGGCACAAGGGCCTGTTCGAGGTCATCGAGGCGCGCGGCGATGGCTTTCAGCTCACCGTCGATCTCTTTCTTGCGCTTTTCGAGCGCAACGAATTCCTTCAACTGCTCCATGTTCATGGCGGTTTATCCTTTGAGTTCGGCCAGGATGGCCTGGATGATTTCGGCGCGCTTTTCGAGGGCGCGCATGATCTTGTCGTCGACGGTGCTTCGCACGACGAGGTGGATGTGCTCGACGGGCCGAGTCTGGCCGGGCCGGTGGACGCGGCTGAGGGCCTGGTCGTATTCGCCGAGGGAAAAAGAGAGCGAGTAGTAAATGCTGTAGCGGGCGCGCGTAAGGTCCACGCCGACACCGCCGGCGCCGATCTGGACAGCGAGCACCGTCGCCTCGCCGTCTTGCCAGCGTTTCAGTTCGTCACGGCGGCCGGAAAGTTCCAGGCTCTGGTAACCGAGTCCGGCTGCGGCTGCGTGCACGGCATCGAGGTCGGCGTGGAACCGGCAGAAGACCACTACGGGTTCGCGTGGCCCGATGGCCTCGAGGGTGTACTGAGGAAGGTCCTGT
>CAYVDY010000718.1:0-3345 GCA_964450255.1 uncultured Candidatus Solibacter sp.
ATCACTTGCATCACGTTTTTCATAGAAGCCTCTTCTTGCTGCGCGGGAATTTCCCGCTGATCTTCGGTGTCCGGATGGATCGGAATTCAGTGGCGCGCCGGCAACCACCGCTCCCAGTCACTTCTGGCGTTTAATCGAAATCGCCCCGCCCGCCGCGGAGAGCATCAGCACCGGACCTCCGCCGTTCAGGCTGCCCTGTACGACGATGGGACCGTGCTGCCGGCCCACCGTGGACGGCAGCCTCCGAATTTCACGAAATTCGGAGTTTACCCTGCCTGCCGGGCTTGACGACTCATTCATCGCCTTCACCGTCACCGCTAAATTGGACGGAACAAAAACCGTTACGTCACCACGCCCGCTCGCTAAAAATGAGTTCTCCAGCGCCGCCGCAGCGCTCAGGGCCGCCGTCACGTGGCCCGATGCCGTGGCCGCCCTGACGCTGCCCGAGACGTTCTTCAGCCGGATGCTCCCCATGGCCGACTCGCAGCGTACGCCGCGCGCGCCGCCAATCTGAATGCTGCCGCTGGCCGTCTCCGCCGTCACCATTCCGCCCGCCTGGTCCACATCGATCAGACCCTCCGCCGTGTAGGCGAACAGGGATTGCGCCACACGTCCCACGTGGATGTTGCCGGTGGTGGAGAGCCGCAGCCAACTGCCCGCCTCGTCCACCAGAATTTCGCCTCCGGCACTCTCCAGAACGCCCTCTTTCCCGATCTTCCGCACTTTGATGGTGCCACCGCCGGAGAGGCCGCGCAGGCTCCCGCTCACCGTGCCGAATGTCATCTGGCCGCCACCGGTGCGCGCGTTCACGTCGCCGCCGATTTCGTCCATTTCGATGCTGCCGGCATTGGTGGAGGCGATCACGTCGCCGCCCAGAAATCGTGCGCTGATACTGCCCGAGCGGCTCTCCAGACGCGTGAGGCGAACTGTCCGCGGTATGGTGATCTCCAATTCCGATGAGGAGTATCCGTCGCCTACGGAAGCGACGATGATGCACCAGCCGTCCCTCAGGGTCGCCTTCAATTTCGACTTCCCGGCACCGCCGGAGAACGAGTATCCGACGTCCTGCCGGTCATCGGAGACCACCTTGAGCCGCCCCGCCGCGTTCACTCTCACCCGGCTCGCCGTCTGGCAAACCGTCCCCTTTTCCTGCGCGACTCCCGTGAGGGAGAAGACCAGGAGCAGGGAAACCGCAGGCCGCAACAACATGGTTAGAAAGTTCCTACCGATGCCTTCATCTCGCTGAGCGCCTTCTGGCTTCGAGACCGCACGTAGCTGTTCTGTTCGTTGCGCAGCAACTCCTGCAACACACCGGCGATTTCCGGTTCCTTGTTCTGCACCAGCATGTCGATGGCCTGCGTGCGCACGCCCGGGTTGTCGTCCACCAGCAGCACCTGCGCCAGCACCTTCCGCGTCTCCGGATCGCGCGCGTACGGCTTCAGACCCTCCAGGGCTTTCAACCGCACGCCCGAATTGCTATCCGTGCGCAGTGCGTTCAGCAGCGCCCGCCGCACTTCGTCGTCGGAACAGTGCTTCTTCAGCAGATCGATCGATTCCACGCGCAGTCCCGGGTCGCTGGGATCCACGGCCGCCGCCAGCAGCAGCCGGCGAATGTGTTCGTCCTGCAGCGCGCCAGACAACTCCCGCTGGCGCACTTCCTCATACTGTACGCGCACTCCGCCGGATTCATTCGAATTCACCAGGCGCACGCGGCTCACCATCGGCGCCGAATCCTGTTCCACGCCCATGCGCGCCAGCGCCGGCGAATCGCCCGGTACGATCTGCGCGGCGAAGAAGCCCACCGCCAGCATCGCCGCAGCGCCCACCGGACGCACCCACATCGGCGGATTCACTACCCAGTTGCGCCACAGGCCGGCAAAGTCGAATCCGCGCCTTCGAGCGGACGGCACGCCTGCCACCTGCACCGCCAGATCGCGCCGGCACCGCGCCAGAAGCCCGGCCGGCACCTCCGCTTCACCTTCGCTGATCATCTCCTGGAGAGCCTCCAGCCGCACGCGCTCCATGCTGCAATCCGCGCATCCGTCCAGGTGCTGCTCCATGAGTTCCTCCTCGTCGAACGACAGTTCGCCGTAGACGAACAGGACGAGTTGCTGTTTGGCGGTTTCGCAGTTCATACAAAATCTCCCAACGCGCTGCGCATTTTTTGGGTTGCCCGGAACAGGCAGTTCTTGGCCGCTTCCTCGGTGGTGCCCAGCACGTCGCCGATCGCCCGCAGCCGCATCCCCTGATAGTGCCGCATTTCGAAAACCATCCGCTCCCGCGCCGTCATGCCGGAGAGCGCTTCGCTGATCCTGCCTTTCAGTTCCCGGCTCAACAGGGTGCGCTGCGGATCTCCGTCGGCGCGCATCTCCGGGACCGAGTCCAGGCGGTCCATCGGACCATCGGCCGTATCCACTACTGTGGATTCCGTCTTGCGTACCTTCTTTTTCCGCAGATGATCCAGGCAGAGATTGGTAACAATCCGGTACAGCCAGGTGTGAAAGCTGCAGTCGAACCGGAAGCTATTCAGGTTGCGGAAAACCCGCAGGAACGCCTCCTGGTATATGTCGTAGGCGTCTTCGGGTGACCGCAGCAGGTTCATCGCCAGCCGCAGCACGTTCTGGTCGTACTGGCGAACCAGGCGCTCGAAGGCGTCGTGGTCGCCAGCCTGGGCGGCGCGAATCAGGTCGGCCTCATCCATTCCCAATGTCGACCCGGCGATACGCGAGGAACCGGTATCCATCGCCAGTGAAGCTCCACTTTTCACCATATCCTCTTCCGGGGCGCGGCCCCCTCGAAGAGTTCAGACGTGGAAGACGGAAAAAGGTGCCGTCGTGTTCCGCATCCTGCGGCCACAACGGCACCTTTTCATGCTTCTGATCCTCAACCGTCAGGGAGCCGGTGCTCCCGGCGGCTCTAGTCGGCGAACTCGATCTCTATCCGCCGGTTGGCCACGTCCATGGCCGTGATCTTAAACCGCCGGATCTGTCCCACCCGCAGGCTGTCCTTCGACGCGCCGGAGGCCGTGGAGGGCCCGCTTTTCCAGCGCGACGCCAGCATCGCTGCCAAGTCGTCCACGTCGGCCGACGACGCACCCGCGCCCGTGCTGGCCGCCGCCGCCTCTTCCTTCGTCTTGCAGCGGGCATGCACGCCCTCCGCAATCTCGATCTTGGCGTGTCCGCCGTGCACTTCCACCACTCGGCCGGAAAGCAGTTCGCCCACCGTGTGTTCGCCGATGAAGATGTCGGCCGAGGTCGGCTCCAACTGCTCCATGCCCAGGCGGATACGCCGCTTTTCCGTGTCCCCCTCCAACCCCACGGCCCTCACTACCTTGCCGGTGTTCAC
>CAYVDY010000719.1:0-3342 GCA_964450255.1 uncultured Candidatus Solibacter sp.
ATATCACCGATTTCATGGACCGGAAGATCGCGATCAATATACTGAACACGGCGCAGGGTCCGGCGGGCCAGCGCGGGGCGCAGTTGCGGCGGCGGCTGACGGAGCAGGGGCTGCGATTGCCTTTGCTGGGCAACGACGACGAGACAGCGAATCGGGAGTATACGCGGCAGTTCGTGCTGGAGCGGGATGCGGAGACGGGGAGAACGTTCGGTGTGACGTATGCGGAGCCGTATCACTACATTGGGCGGGCGCCAACGAAGGTGGAGGAGTATGTGCGGAGGAACGCGGTGAGGGTGTGAAAGGGCGGGGACGAAGCCAGACGATCATCGCGTTATTCGGGCGGGCATCACGCCTTCCGCGGGAAGGCTATCGGCCCAGACCATAGCCTGGAAATGAAGTTCGCCGACCAGATTCGGGGCAAGACCGATAGAAGCGGCAATCCGGCCCGCTTCGTCGAAATCGGTCCGCTCGAGCGCAACAGCCAGGCAAAGCACGGAACCCAGATCGCCATCAGCGCCAGGTGTACCCAGAATGCCGTCCACGACGTGCGAGTCGAGACCAAGCTCTCCTAGCAGTTCCTGGAGAGGGCGACCGATCATCGTGTCCAACAACGACAGGAGGCCGATCAGGAAACATGAGGAACTGCGCCGCCGAGGCTGGGAGTTCTGGGCCGTCAGTTCGCAGAACCGGGCGCGGGTCAGTGAAATGGTCACCAACTCCGCGGGTTTCCCGTGAGCCATTCTAGGGAGTGCCGCGAGTGTCACCCAGCGACGAATATTGTCCTCCCCCAGAACGACAAACGCCTGGCTCAGCGTCGAAATGTGGCGCCGGCAAGCGAACAATGCCGAGTTGGCAAAGCACAGGAGCTTCTGAGTGAGGCCGATGTCCACCCTGACGATTTCTTCGAGCCGACTGAAATCGAGCTCGGGTCTCTGAATCTCACCGACCAATCGCATGCACGCCAGTTTTGATGTCGGTATCTGCCGGGCAGAGAGAATCTCCGGCCGCGCAAAGTAGAACCCCTGAAACAGTTCGCAGCCATACGATCGGGCCGAGTCCACGTCCTCCTTCGTCTCTACCTTTTCGGCGAGCAGCCGAAGCCCGTTCCGCTGGAGCAGGCCACAAACCCGGCGGCGATCTTCGGCCCCGAGCGCCAGCCAATCGATCTTGGCGTAGCTGGCGTATGGGAGCAGGGGTGAGACGGCGTTAGCCGTGGTTATGTCGTCCAAGGCGATGCGGTAGCCTTCAGCCTTCAGCTTCCGGCACGCTTCAATCACTTCCGCATCCGGCTCCACGTCTTCCAGAACTTCGATGACCACCCTGTCTTTGGGCAACATCAGCGCCTTACCTTCGAGCAGCAACGTCCGGGTAAAGTTGATGAACTCGCGTTTAGCGCCGAGTACACGGTTGCAGCCGATGGTCATGAACGCGTTGGTGATGACCGTGCTGATTGAGGTGTCGCCGTCAGTCCCGTCGAAGTAGTTGCCGGCTCCAGACCGAAATAACAGCTCTTAGGCGATGGTCCGGTTGTTGATATCGAGAATGGGCTGCCGGCCGACTAAGACGTCCATTCGACAACCCAGATCAAGGATGGCCACAACCGAACCCGCGACATCGAACTCCCGATAGGAAGATGGCTGATGGTTATTGCGCGACGAATTAACATCACTTCACTCAAATTGGCGGATCTTTTCTACGACCGCAGTGTTAATGACTATAGCACGCGTTCGAAATCAACAGTATGGCCAGAGATATCCTACGTACGGAGGGGGATGGCTGTCCCGCTGACCGGGGCACGGGGCGCAAGGAGGAGCGCGAGGATGGCGAGGGCGACGAAGGTGAGTTCCGTCACAACGAGATGGAGCGTAATGCCTTTCGGGGGCAGCAGGAGACCCTTGCCGAGCGCCACGACGACCGATGAGATGACAAGGAAAAGGAAGAGGGGCCGCATTTCGAACCGGCGGGCGGTGTAGATGGCAGTAGCGACGGTGGTGAGGATGAGGAAGGTCCAGAGCGCTGGGGCGGGAAAGTCGCTGCGATTGGTGACGAAGTCCAGCGCGAAGGCGGCGTAGGTGGCGGTGATGGCGGTCTGCCAGGAGAAGGACCGCGAGAAGAGGGCGATGGAGAGAAGCAATGCGCCGATGACGGTGTAATCGAAGCGGACGGGCAGCAGGTCTTCTGTGGCGACGGCGATTGCAACGGCGGCCGCGGCGAAGGCCAGAGCGGGGAGAAGCGCGGGGCGGGCAGTGTCCACCGGCTGGGGCGGGGCGAGTTCGTGGCGGTGGCGCCAGGCGCAGTAGCCGTAGGAGAGACCGAGCAGAGCGCCGAAGGTGAACTCCATGGTCTTCCACCATTCAAAGAGGAAGTGCGGTGCGTTTAGGCGGCCCCAGACGTGGATGGCGGCGCCGAGTCCAAAACCGATGCCTCCACCGAGCGTGCCCCAGAGGGCGAAGAGCCAGGGGATGCGGGCTCCGGCTCGCCAGGACAGCCAAGCGAGCAGGACGAGTCCGCCGAGAAAGAGTCCGGCCCAGAGTTCCTCGCGGGGCCGGTCCAGACGGTTGGAGAAGTAGATCAGCTTGGGCTGGTTGACGATCTTCCAGCCGACGTAGGTGCCGAGCACCATGAGAGCGAAGCCGGAAATGAGCTGCGAGGGGCGGTAGCGCTCGCGGGAAAGGGCGATGCCGATGGCAGCGCCTCCGAGCAGGCCCCAGGCTGCGCCCTTGAGCGTGAAGCCGGTGAGGCCCCAGGCCCAGGACTCGGGAAGAGTGGCGATATGAACGGTCTGGCCATAAGTTTCCTGTCCGCCGAAGCCGACGCCAACCGCGGCGAAGGCGGCGACGAGAGCGGATTCGGTTTCGCGGCGAAGGAGGAGGCAGAGGGCGAGGCCGATCATGGCGCCGGGGATCATGGCGCCCAGGGGGCCACCGCGAATGTAGCCGCGGAGGCCCCAACCGAGGGACATGGTGACGGCGGGGAAGAGGCACCAGATCCAGAGAGGGGGAACAGTTCTGTTGGTGTTCATGGGCGCTTACTGATGACCGAGAACGGAGTGGGGCTGGTAGGGTTCAGCGAGTGCTTTGAGCTCGGAGTCGTCGAGCTGAATTTCCAGGGCTGCGATGGCGTCGCCAAGGTGGTGCATCTTGCTGGCGCCGACGATGGGGGCGGTAACGCCGGGCTGATAGAGCAGCCAGGCGAGGGCGATGCGGGCGTTGGGGACTCCGCGGCGGGCGGCGATCTCAGTGACGCGCTCGACGACGGTGAAATCGGAGGGCTGGTAGTAGAGGCGGTGGGCAATGTCGTCGGTCTTCGCACGAGAGGTTTCGCCGAAGCCGGCGGCGGTGC
>CAYVDY010000720.1:0-3342 GCA_964450255.1 uncultured Candidatus Solibacter sp.
GGAACCCCGTATTTTTCGAGCTGATCGGGACAAAACCGGTTTGTGCGCGCCGTGCAAGACGGCGGCCCGCGTTGGAAGCAGCCGAGTGTTAGCGGCTGCCGCCCTACTGATTGGCGATGGGAGTCTCGAGCCGGCCGGCGATTTACTCCTGCTTCCATTATGGGGCCTCCGACCAAATCCGCGAGGTGGGGAGGCCGAGAAACCCTATTGTTTTGTAAGAGAAAGAATTTTTGCATTGCGTGTGAACGCCAGTTATGATTGAGCCAGGAACGGGGGTCATTCCTGGCATGATGAACGGCAAGGGCATCGTTTTGGCGGTGGCGCTGGCGCTAACGCCAGGGCTGTTATTCGCGGCGAGAGTGAAGGTGGACTTCGAGAAGAGCACGGACTTTTCGAAGTACAAGACGTATGCGTGGGGGGAAGGCGCAGGAGGGCGATCCGGCTGAGCAGCCGATGGACGGGAGTGTGAAGGCGGCGGTGGATGAGGCGTTGGCGGCGCGGGGGTGGACGCCGGCGGCGGGTGCGGCGGATGTGGTGATTTTGCGGGAACTGCGGAACGTTGAGGATGAGCGGGCGGGGAGCGAGAAGAAGATCTGGAAGGGGGTGGTGGGGCAAGACCTGAAGAAGGATCCGCCGGAGAAGACCGAAAAGGCTGTGATGCAAGAGGTTAAGAAGCTGTTGCGAAGTTCCCGCCGGGAGTGAAGAAGTAGGGAAATAGATTCTGGGCGTGAACTCGTGCTTGACAGCACGAACTACCCTCAGGCCCATGCTACTGATATGACTTACAACCTGAGAGCATTCCTGTTGCAGTCCTGCTTGTTTGGGCCGTGTCTACTACACGGAAGCATCGTCGAGGTGTCGGGAACGGTGATCGAGGCTGGCACGGGAGCGCCAATCCCGATGGCGCGAGTGGCCCTCGTCAGGGTAAGTCACCGAACGATGGCGGTTCCATCCGACTGGGCAACCCGCTCCACCAATGGGGCGGAAGATCCAGGTAGCGACATTTTCGTTGCCGTTACTGGGGAAGACGGGGTGTTCCGGTTCCGGATTGCCGCGCCAGCGCAGTTGCTTCCCCTGGCTTTGGCAGAAGGCTACTCCGCATCAAGCGAATGGAATGATCGTTCCCGGATCGTGGAAATCGCTGAGAATTCGCCAAGCCGAACGGTCCGGATCGAGTTGGCCCGTGATGCCTCCGTTTCCGGGACACTGTCTGACGCTCAGACCGGTGCACCATTGGCTGGCTATCATGTCGAGGCACGACGGCGGACAGCGCAGGGGGAGGCAGCCGTTCCGTCGCGGTCTCAGAGCGATGCCTCCGGCGGGTATTTGCTACGAGGGCTGCGACCAGGAGAGTACTCGCTCTCGTTTGAGAGGAACACCGGTCCCCGGATTGCGCTTGGCGGCACAGCCGAGGAGTTCCGCCGGACCGTCTTTTGGGGCTATCCTCGCCAGTTCCTTCCAGGCGTGCGGGAGATGGCGCACGCCACACCAGTGGCAGTGCTGCCCGGGGCGAGGCTGTCCGGCGTCGATCTCAAAGTGCGAAAAGTGCGAATGGCATCAGTTCGGGGCATCGTGCTGGCATCTGGAGGCGCTGCTCTCCGGAACCTGGAGTTGCGGCTCTGGCAGGATCGAAGCGGGCGACTAGTGGCGTTCTACAAGGAGATCGCCAAGGCGACGATGGATGCGGGCCAGATCTTTCGAGTTGAAGGCTTGGAGGAGGGTAACTACTCACTATGTGCTTACGCTCCTCCAACCTCCGACTTGGCCCCTTCGATGGGGTGTGTGGACTTGCCGGTGGTGGATGAGAATCTTGACGGCATGAATATCACGTTGTCCAGGGGGAGCTCGATAACCGGAAGCGTGGGTACCATCGACAAAGAGACCTCGCCAACCCTCGTTAAATCGGCGTTCGTTTTGACCCTGCGCCCGGTTGGGCGGCCGGCGCTCCCGTGGGAGAAGCCAGTGGGTATCCGCTTTCGGGAGAGCCAGTTTGGCCTGGGGTCGGTCATGGCGGGCCGGTATGATGTCGAGACTAGCGGCTTGCAGCCGGAAACGGCGGTGGCATCGATCCGGTGGAATGGGGTGCCGGTGGCCGGACGCCGTATCGTTGTGAGCGAAGGCGCGTCGGATCAGAGGCTCGAGGTTCTGCTGACATCGGCCACAGCGTCGGTCCAAGTCCGTCTGAAAGAGGGCAGGAAGGGAAGCGGTGCGTTGATCACATTGACCCCGGAGGGTACGGCTCCGGATAGAGTCCATTGGGAAAGCCGAAGTGCCATCGCCGACGCGCAGGGACTCGCGGAGTTTCGGGGGCTTTCGCCGGGGCCATACCGCCTACTTGCACTTGCCGGAGGCCGAGCTGCATTTTCCGAGGCTCCGCTCTCGGAGCTTCTTGCTTCATCCCGCTTGGTTACGGCCACGCCCGGGAATATCCAAAGCGTTGAACTCGGCATAACGCCATCGCGGTGGTGAGGCCCCGGTGGCGTAAACCAGCTCACATTTTTTAGTGGCAGCTTGGTCCCTCCTGCAATATAATTGACCCACCAAGTAAGGAGGCGGGCTAGGGATGCAAGCCAGTCTTATCGCTCCACCCATGTCGGTGGGGATCAAGGTCAACGATTTCAGCATTCAGGTTGCCACCGTGAATGGCTCTGGGAGTCAAACGGCGAATACTGTGCTGATGAGGTCCATCTTTCAGATGGGCGTGCCCGTCTCGGGCAAGAATCTATTTCCATCGAACATCGCGGGGTTGCCGACTTGGTTTACCATCCGCGCCAGCCATCAGGGATACATCGGGCGGAAGAAGGAGATCGACTTCTTCATCGCGATGAATTCGGAGACGGCACAGGAAGACGTGCTGAAGCTGGCGGCGGGATCGGCCGTGATCTACGACGCTCCGCTGAAGTTAAACGAATTGCGGGACGACCTGCACTTCTATCCAGTGCCATTCGACCAACTGGTGGGGCCGGTGTGTCCGGAGGCGAAGCTCCGGAAGCTGGTCAAGAACATGCTGTACGACGGCGTGGCGGCGCACCTGCTGGGGATCGACCTGGAGCAGATGCAGAAGGCGCTGTACAAGCAGTTCGGGCCCAGGAAGAAGAAGGCCGCGGATCTGAACTGGGGCGCAGTGCTGGCGGGGAAGAAATACGCTGAAGAGAACCTGACGAAGAGCGACCCTTGCTGGGTGGAGGCGATGGACCGCACCGCCGGCAAGATGATCATCGAGGGCAATACGGCCGCGGCGCTGGGCTGCCTGTTTGCCGGCGTGTCGGTGCTGACGTGGTATCCGATTACGCCTTCGTCGTCTCTGGCCGAGGGATTGATTCACTACCTGGGCCGGTTCCG
>CAYVDY010000721.1:0-3335 GCA_964450255.1 uncultured Candidatus Solibacter sp.
CACGGGCATCGTACGACGGAAACTCGAGGGCACCGCCAAAGGGGGGGTCGTCGTCGCCATCCGTCAGCAACTCGGTTTCCCGGTAAAGTACGTCGGCGTCGGTGAGCAGATCGACGACCTGCAACTCTTCCGCCCGGACGATTTCGTGGACGCGCTCTTCTCCGAAAATTGATTCGACCACCATCGCTGGATCACATCATGAATCGCATCCGGTGTCGACCATGGTTCGTTCTCCTGATGGCATTTCTGTCGGTCTCCATGACCGCGATTTCGTTGTCATGGGCGGAAACGACAACACCCAACATCGTCCTCATCCTGGCGGACGATCTCGGTTATGGTGATCCAAGCTGCTATGGCGGCAAAATCGCCACGCCGAATATCGATCGTCTTGCGGCCGATGGAATGCGATTCACTTCCGCCTATGCCGGCAGCACAGTCTGCGCGCCCTCGCGCTGTTGCCTGATGACCGGCAAGCACACCGGCCACTCCCGCACGCGGGGCAATAAGCCGATCGACCTGCCTCTGCGGCCCGGCGACATCACCGTGGCGGAAGTGCTGAAGAGCGCAGGCTACCGTACTGGACTCTTCGGCAAATGGGCTCTCGGCCAGCTAGGCTCCACCGGCTACCCCACAAATAAGGGCTTCGACGAGTGGTTCGGCTACTTCAGTCAACTGCACGCCCACAACTACTACCCCGAACACCTGCTGCACAACTCCAACGACTACCACTGCAAAGGGAACACGGGCACGCAGCGCAAGGAGTATGCACCGGATCTGTTCACCAGCCGCGCCGTCGATTTCATCCAGCGCCAATCCGCCTCGCAGCCGTTCTTCCTGCACGTCACCTACACGGCGCCGCACGCCAACAACGAGATGGGCCGCGACACCGGCGATGGCATGGAGGTCCCCTCCGATGCGCCGTATTCCTCGAAGGACTGGCCGCAGCAGGAGAAGAACTTCGCAGCCATGATCACGCGCATGGACTCCGATGTCGGCAAGCTGATGGACGCGCTCAGGGCGAAGGGCGTGGCAGACAACACGCTCGTCGTATTCACGTCGGACAACGGCCCGCACCGCGAAGGCGGACACAATCCCAAGTTCTTTGAGAGCAGCGGACCGTTGCGCGGCATCAAGCGCGATCTCACGGAAGGGGGAATCCGCGTGCCCTGCGTGGCTCGCTGGCCCGGCAGGATCGGCGCGGGCCAGGTCAGCAACTTCCCGTGGGCGTTCTGGGACTTCCTGCCGACTGCCGCGGAGATGGCTGGAGTTGCGGCCCCGGGCGGACTCGATGGCGTGTCCATCCTGCCAACTCTGCTGGGCCGCACTCAGAAGCCGCACGACTACTTCTACTGGGAGTTTCACGAATCCGGCTTCGACCAGGCAGTCCGAATGGGCAACTGGAAGGGCATCCGCAAAGGCCCCAAGAGCCCGGTGGAACTCTACGATCTAGCCGCCGATCTGGGAGAGCGAAACAACGTCGCGGCTGCCCACCCCGACGTAGTCCGGCAGATCGAGCAGTGGATGGCCACGGCGCGCATCGACGATCCGGAGTGGCCCGTAATGACGCCGGAGCAGGCCCGCAAACGCGCGCTGCCGATGTAGCCAGGTCAGCAGCCGACGATGCGAAACACGGCTGCTTTCCGTACCAGTTTGCCCTGCTGGCGAGTAGAGGATAGAAACAGCGTCGTCTCGCTGACGTTGTAGTGGCCGCTGAGGTTCATCACCAGGTCGAGCCTTCCGTCGCCGTCCAGATCGCCAGCCCAGATCAGCTCGCAATGCTGATCGATAAAGCCGTCCGTCCATTCGTACAGAATCTGCTCAGTCCCACCGGATTGCAGCAACAGCCGCGAGGGCGTAGATGAATCAAGGCGAAGCGAGTAGCCCGGCCCGCAGCCCCGGCAAGTCAACTCCAGAGGCTTCTCCCCGATAAGAGGCAACCCCTCCGGCCGCGCCATCGCCGTCACGACCCTACCGCCAGCAGGCGCCTTGAAACCGCGAACGAGGAGGACTGGGGTGCCACCTGCGACGGTCACTTCTTTGCCGGTCTTCTCTCCGGCGGTATCCAACAAGGGATCTTCGACGGCCTGGACGGTGACGCCCATCCGGCGCCACACAAATCCGTCGCCTCGCGGCACGAGCCCCAGCCACTGTTCACCCGACCGCGCCATAATCTCGTCCCCGTGGAACGTGCCGGTTTGCATCAGGGAGATGGCGAAGACGGCGGCGCTGGTCCAGAACATGTCTCTATGCTACTGCCGGCGCATCTGATCCAGCACCGACGACACCAGTTCCTTCGCCTGCAAAATGCCCTGCAGGATCAGCTGCACGTCCATCGCCGGCTTGCCGGGCTGCCGTGCACTCTGGCAGTAGACGCCGTGCTGGCCTACCAGCACCAGCGCGTCTGTGAGGACATCGAGCGTGACGGCCAGGCGGCCGGCCTCCAGGCCGAGTTGGAACTCATTGCGCTCAAGCTCTTCTTTTCGATCGACGAATACGGAGGATTGCGGCATGGGAAGTTATGATGGAAGCAGCAATGAAACTCCTCGCTGCCCTCTTCGTTTTGATGCTACCCGCTGCCGCACAGACTCCACAAACGGCGACAGCCAAATACATGAAGAAAGATGCCGCTCTCACGGCGGATCCCAACGACTCGATGTGGAAGAACGCGCCGCTCGTCGTGGCGGTCAATAACGCCAAGGGCGAACCGACGCCGGGCCACCGCACGGAGATCCGCGCACGCTGGACGGAGAAGAACCTGTACTTCCTGTTCACCTGCCCCTACGAGCAGCTCCACCTGATTACACCACCAGTCACCGACAAGGAGACCAACAAGCTGTGGGAGCACGACGCCGCCGAGATCTTCATCGGGGCGGACTTCGACAAGATCTGGCAGTACCGCGAATACCAGGTGTCGCCGCAGGGCGAGCGGGTGGATCTCGACATCGACCGCAAGAACCCTCTGCCGGAAGGCGGCTGGAAGTGGAACTCGGGCTTCACAGTGGCGGCCAAGCCCGACTCCGCCAAGAAGGTCTGGTACGGCGCGATGAAGATCCACCTTGCCTCCGTCACGGACCAGCCCCTCCCGGCCGGCCCGCAGTTCCGCGTCCGCGAGCGCGGCAGGATCGGTTTCGGCGAGTTTCGCGATCGCGTTGAACGACCCGCGAATCTTGAACGACCGGATCGGTTGCAAACATTCGAGCTTCAGAAAGATCTCCGCGGGCGCATCGTCATATTCCATCCGGATCAACGGCGTCCGCACCGCCGCACCCTTGATCCGCTGCTGCGCGCGGCGGATTTCATCGATCGCGACCGGCCCGAAGTGCCGATCGGTTAAC
>CAYVDY010000722.1:0-3308 GCA_964450255.1 uncultured Candidatus Solibacter sp.
GAATCCTGGAACTGCCAGGAGCCGTCGATGTAGGACCACAGGCGGGCGTAGAGAGTGCGGCCATCGGCGGGCAGCCCCGCGACGGTCACCAGCCTGTTTTCGCCCTGATCTGCGTCGTAAACGGTGTTGCCACCTGGCCACATCCCCACCATCAGGTAGTAGCGCGACACCGCGACGCCGGCGGACCACTGAAAGGAGGCCGATGCGCCCGGCAGCTTGGAGCCACTGGCCGGCGAGGTGATCTGGGACTTGGCCGGCGCTGCGCCGGCGCTGGAAAACGCACGATAGGCATAGTCCGTGGACTGCCACGCATTGTTGATGTAGGACCAGAGCCGCACGTAGATCAGCCGGCCATCCACGGGGATGCCGCTTACTGGCGCCGAGGTCAGGGTGCCCTGATCCTGGCTGTAAATCGTGTTGCCGCCCAGCCAGGTGCCCACCATTAACCAGTAGTTGGAGGCGTCCGTGCCCGGAGTCCACTGGAAAGTCACACTGGTCCCTGGCAGTGTCGAGCCCGGCGAGGGGGAGTTGATCTCACCCTTCGCAGCCGATCGCGGAAAGCCAGCCGCCAGCCCCTTAACGCCTGCCGCTAGCGCGCTGGCAGCCGCCATCTTTGGTGCCGGTCCGGCCGCGCCGGCGCCGAGATCCACCACCACCTCCGCCGTGTCCACGGCGGAAACGCATTCGGCGCAGGCCACGAGGATCGATCCCGGCAACTGCCGCTGGATCCGTTCGGCCATCGCCTGGCTGGCCGCTGCCCGCGCGCCTTCCGGCGAGTAGAGGATGACGGGCACAGGGACGTCCGACGATTGCAGCCGCACCAGCGCTTCTGCTCCCAACCATTGCGCGTACAGGCCCGCATCGCCGCCGAGCTCCTCCGGCGCGCCCGTCTCCTTGAGATACAACTCCGATGGTTCCTGCCACCTGGGTAGTCCGCTTTCGCCGGCGCCCGCGCTCTTGTCCAGATTGCGCGTGGACCGCAGCTCAAAGCCCTCCGATTCCAGCGCTGCCTGCAGCGTCATGGCGATCTCGGTGTCTACATCGCTAGCCGGATCGACCACGACGATCGCCGCTACCGGTCCTGGCTCAGCGCGCCGCGCCGGTAATGCCCGCTGCTGTGCTGCCGTTACCCGGCGCACGCCGCCGCGAGTCTCCAGCCGGTACCTTCCCGCGCCCTCAGGCATCGCCGCCACCACGGACGCCACGTGCCGCGCCACAGCCGCGCGGTCTTCGCCGCCGGTAGCGCGCCACTCGATCACCCGTTCCTGTGCCGGCGCGACCAACGCCGCCAGCGCCAGAAGGGTGGCCGTCCTGAGTATGGCTGCTCGCATTCGGTACCTCTCCTGTATCCTGAAACACGATCCCATGGAACCAGCCAGTATTTCAAGGCATTCGGTCCCGGTACCAGTGGGACTAACCGCCATCGAATATGTGAAATGATGGTCTGGATATGCGCGCAAGCCTCCTCACGATCGCTGCTTTTTGCACCCTCGCCGCTCAGACGCCGATCCGTCCGCCGGCTACCCCGCTGATCACCCACGACCCTTACTTCAGCATCTGGTCCATGACCGACGAGCTCACCGCGGGGGCCACGAAACATTGGACCGGCACCGATCAGCCCCTTTCCGGCCTAATTCGCATCGATGGCCAGCCGTACCGGTTCCTTGGCGGCCAGCCGCGGGACGCCAAGCCGATGCAGCAGACCTTCCGGCAGGTGACGCCCACGCGCACGCGGTATGAATTCAGCGCCGCCGGCGTGAAGCTCTCTCTCGTGTTCTTCACGCCCGCCTTTGCCGCGGACCTCGACATTCTCTCCCGCCCTGTCACCTATCTCACGTGGGAAGCCGCAGCCACCGACGGCCGCACTCACGGTATCGACGTATATCTTGACGCCTCTACGGCTATCGCCGCCAACAACGCCGATCAGCGCATGGTGTGGTCCCGCGTGCAGGCAGGTCCGATTCGCGCGCTTCGGGCCGGTACCGCCCAGCAGGAGATGCTGGTCCGCTCCGGAGACAATTTGCGTATCGAGTGGGGCCACTTCTATCTCGCATTGCCGCCGTCGAGCGACGCCACCCTGGCAGCCGTCCCTGCGCGCTTCAAGAACGAGTTCGCGCGCACGGGCAAGCTGCCGGCTTCCGATGAACTCGACCCCCAGGCGCGCATTCTCCTGGCGGCAGCGTGGTCCGTGCCGGCTCTCAGTGCCGCCCCCATCGCCCGCACTACGATGCTTGCTTACGACGATCAGTACTCCATCCAGTACTTACAGCGAAATCTGCGTCCCTGGTGGCGCCGCAACGGCATGGGCGCCGCCGAGCTGCTGGAGAAGTCCGCCGCCGAGTACGAGTCGCTTCAGGCCCGCGCCGTGAAGCTGGATGCCGAGCTGACAGCCGAGTTCATCCGCGCCGGCGGAGCGGACTACGCCGCCATCGCCATCCTGGCCTACCGGCAGACGCTCGCAGCCCACAAGCTCGTCGCCGACCTGGACGGCACGCCGCTTTACTTTTCCAAGGAGAACTTCTCGAACGGCTGCATCGCCACCGTGGATGTCACCTACCCCTCCGCGCCGTTCTTTCTGCGGTACAGCCCCGTGCTGCTCAAGGGCATGCTTCAGCCGATCCTCGATTACGCGTCGCTGCCTCGCTGGCGCTGGCCCTTTGCGCCGCATGACCTGGGCCAGTACCCGCTCGCCAACGGCCAGGTCTACGGGGGCGGCGAACGCACGGAAGAGAACCAGATGCCTGTCGAGGAGAGCGGCAACATGCTGATCCTGATGGGCGCACTCGCACAGCAGGAGAAGGACGTCACGTTTGTACGGCGCTATTGGCCGATGCTTGGGAAATGGGCCGCCTATCTGCGCGACAAGGGCATGGACCCGGATAACCAGCTCTCCACGGACGACTTCGCCGGACACCTGGCGCACAACACGAATCTCTCCATCAAGGCCATCGTCGCTTTGGGGGCCTACGCGCAGCTTGCGGAGAAACTGGGCGAGACGAAGACCGCGGCCGAGTACCGCAAGATCGCGCAGGAGATGGCGAAAAAGTGGCCCGAAATGGCCAAGGACGGCGATCATTACCGTCTCGCGTTCGACAAGCCCGGCACGTGGAGCCAGAAGTACAATCTGATCTGGGACAAGCTGCTCGGCCTGAGCCTGTTTGACCCCGCCATCGCCCGCACCGAACTGGCCTACTACAAGACCAAGCAGAATGCGTACGGCCTCCCGCTGGACAACCGCGAGACTTACACGAAGCTCGACTGGATCATCTGGACCGCCACCATGGCCGAGACGCCGCAGGAGTTCCAGG
>CAYVDY010000723.1:0-3306 GCA_964450255.1 uncultured Candidatus Solibacter sp.
AGTCCGCCTGCAGCTCCAGGCCCTCGAAGTTCCGACGCGTG
Organism: uncultured Candidatus Solibacter sp.; assembly: GCA_964450255.1. Classification (GTDB taxonomy): domain Bacteria; phylum Acidobacteriota; class Terriglobia; order Bryobacterales; family Bryobacteraceae; genus Paludibaculum. The sequence goes on from CAYVDY010000723.1 coordinate 42, forward strand.
AGGAAATTGACCACGCCGCCGATGGCGTCGGAGCCGTATGTCGCGGCCGCGCCGTCCTTCAGCACCTCGACGCGGCCGATCGCGGCGATTGGCAGCAGGTTAGTGTCTGCGACGCCGCCGCTAAACCGCCGCCCGTTCAGCAGCACCAGGGTGCGCTGGGCGCCCAAGCCACGGATGTTGATCGTGCCCCCCCCCGGACCGGAGTTGGCCTGCGACTGAGAACTGGTTCGAGTCACCCAGCACCGGGCCGCTGATCGGCAACTGCTTGATGAGTTCGACAACGTTCGGGGCGCCGCGCTTTTCGATTTCTTCGTTGCTGATCACCGTCACGGGGATGGCTGCGTCCTCCGGCGTGCCCGCGATGAACGATCCGGTGACGACGACCGCCTCGAGCTCGGTCACCTGGGGGGCCTCTGCCTGGGCCGCGGCCGAGCTGGCCGCGCCAAGCCACAACCCCGCGGCCGCGCATGACGCGCCGCAGAAGTATCTGCTCTTCATACCGAAGTCCTCCCTGGGCCGCTTTCTCTTGCGGACGGCCTCGCTGTACTCATGCGGGCAATGTTGAAAGGCTAAGCCATGTCACTTCGCGGGGAGCTCACCTCGGAGCAGCTCTGCCGTTGTCAAGCAGTCGTGTTCGCGAGATGCGCTGGCCCGGAGCGCGAGTGGCAGAACCACGCCACCGCTCAACCATATCGATCCTACCAGATTGGTCAAACCAAACGTGGAAGAATCCGGCTCGACGTGCCGCAATTCTATCTTGTCCCCCTCGTAGACGAGATAAGCGCGCGCTTGACCGTCGGCCTATGACAACATATTGGACTACCAAATTGGACGGGCCAATAAGGGCGTCCTGCGCACCAAGGGAAGTCGGGGACAATCGACGATGCTTGCCCGATTGCGCAAGTCACGTCCGGGATGTCTCGAGAACATTCGTAGGAGTCCGCGGTCCGCGGGGCGGCGCGGAGACGCTCCTCGAGCATCGAGGATGCGGGGCTCGGCGTGTGCTGGAGGGGCGGAGCGCTCAACATTAGCCGGGAGGACGAAGTACCATGGCCGAAGCGGTGTCACCCTCCGGAATCTCCGCGGACGCGGCCCGGGATCGGCCCTCGTTGTGGACCAAGTTCGCCTACGGCTTCGGCGCCGTCGCCTTCGGGGTAAAGAACAACGGCTTCGACTACTTCGTGCTGATATTCTACAGCCAGGTCATCGGCATCGATGCGCGGCTGGTAGGGCTGGCGATCACCATGGCGCTCATCGTGGACGCCGTCCTCGATCTGGCGCTCGGCTACTGGTCCGACAACCTCCATTCGCGATGGGGCCGGCGACACCCGTTCATGTACATCGCCGCGATACCCGTCGCGGCGACCTACTTCCTGTTGTGGAACCCGCCAGCGGGCTGGTCCGAGCAGGCGCTGTTCCTCTACTTGCTGGGCCTGGCGGTCACCGTCCGGGTGTTCATCGCGGTCTACGAGGTGCCGTCCTCGGCCATGGCGGCCGAACTCTCAATGGATTACGACCAGCGCAACTCGCTGCTCTCGTGGCGCTACTACTTCGGCTGGACCGGCGGCAACGCCATGTCCGTCATGAACTTCATGGTCATCTTCCCCTATTTCATGACAGCGGCGATCGAGAACGGCCAGTTCAATCGCGACGCCTACGAAGTCTACGGCGTAGTCGCGTCGGCGCTGATGCTCCTCGCCATCCTGGTCTCGGCCGTCGGCACTCACTCGCGCATCGCCCACATGCCGCCCGCGCCGCCGAAGCGGACGATCAAGCTCGAGACGATATTGAAGGAGATTTCGGAGACCCTAGCCAACCGATCCTTCGCCGCCATCTTCGGCGCGGGGATGCTGTTCGGCGTCGGCACCGGCATGTACGCCTCGCTCGCCTTCTACTTCAGCGCCTATTTCTTCGGCTTCACACCGCAGCAGATTGGCTGGATCACCATGAGCGTGTTTCTCTCGGCGATCATCGGCTCGGCGCTGGCGCCATTCGTGACGCGTACGATCGGTAAGAAGCGCGGCGCCATCCTGATGGGCCTGATCGGCTACTGCGGCGGGCCGCTGATCATCACGCTGCGCCTGTTCGATGTCCTGCCGCCGAATGGTCATCCCTTTGTCTTCTGGTTCTACCTGATCGCGACCACCTTCGATGTCGCGCTTATCATTTGTTATCAGACGCTCTCGGCTTCGATGCTGGCGGACCTGGTCGAGCAGGCGGAGCTCAAGACGGGACGCCGCTCGGAGGGGCTGTTTTTCGCGGCCGCAACCTTCATCCGGAAGTCGGTGCAGGGCTTTGGCGTGATCGCCGCGGGCCTGGTGCTCACGGCCGCCCAATTCCCGAAGGGTGCGAGCCCGGCTCAGGTGCCCGAGGAGGCTCTCTATCGGCTCGGAGCCTACTATGTGCCCATCCAGATCCTCACCTGGGTGGCGATGATCGCGGTGATCTCCACCTATAGGCTGAGCCGCGGCGACCACGAGGAGAACCTGCGCAAACTATCCGCCGCGAAGGCGGGCGGCGGGCGGCCTGGTGGCTGATCCCGCGTAGTTGCCTCGCACTGAATACACCGAGTGTCTCGACGTGATGATCGTAGGGGCGGGGCTCTCCGAGGCCCGACCCGATCGACGGCGCCTGCGACCCGTCCGCCTCATCTACCCGAAGAGCGACACGTACACCGTTGGGTAAGCCTTCAGGCTGAGCCGAGCGGCCGACGCCATATCAGACGGTCCCTCTATCCTGAAGTGCGTGCGCGAGACAGCCGCCAGGCACGGCGCCAACCGCCCCATTTCCTATCGCCATTGGGTCCAGCTCGCCGCCTGGTGCCAAATCACACAGGCTCGCCCGCCTCTTGCAGAACTAGGGTGTCTTCCTGGCGATGCCCCTATCACCAAGTATGGTCTGCCATCTCTCGGTCGTGTGTTCAAGATGATCAGCCATCGATTGCTCTGCCTGGCCTACCCGCTTGTGTTCTATTGCATCGAGAATCTTGCAGTGATGATCATATGCTTCGCGGCCGCGGGTAGAATCCAAGAAATAGACCCGTCGCCCCTGGCGCGACATTTGATAGAACGCTTTGACGATCCGCAGGAGCACATCATTCTTGGTTGCCGCAAAAACTGCGAGATGGAATGCCTCATCCTCCGCCTCTATGGTTTGCCTCTTGCTGAGGCGCTTGGCGGTATCTTGAAGTATTCTCCGCATATTGCGAATGTCATCCGGAGTCCGGCGCGCAGAGGCAAGTCGAGCGGCTTGCGCCTCCAGCATG
>CAYVDY010000724.1:0-3305 GCA_964450255.1 uncultured Candidatus Solibacter sp.
CGTTGGGCAGGCGTCACCGGAGTGAAGATGCCGTGGTGGGTGGGTTGTGCCGCCTGGATGTCATGCCAGGTGCTGTAAAGTTCCGGGATGCCGATGTTGGAGAGGTCGAGGGCGCTGTTGACGTTGGGCCGGATGGCGTCGCCGACGAGACCTGAGATGCCGGCGAGGCGGCCGCCCGGATCGGCGCCGTTCAGGACGGTGAAGGGCGCGCCGGTCTGGAACGTCAGGAAGGGGTTGACCTGCCAGCCTCCGATGATCTTGCCGGCGAAGCCTTTTTGCTCGCGGAAGAAGGGGACTTCGTAGACTCCGTTTACGGAGAGACGGTGGGTGCGGTCGAACGTGGAGGGGCCGCGATCCGAACGGCGGTTGTAGCTATCCTGCGCCAGCGCGACGTCGGAGAGCGCGTTCGGGTTGAAGAGTTCGCTGGCGTAATCAATGAATTTTGCCCAGGTGTAGTGCGCACCCATGGCGAAGTTCTTCGAGAGACGCTTTTCCAGCGAGGTCTGCAAGGAGTGGTAGACGGAGCCGGCGCAGTTGCAGCGGTTGCGGACGACGCCGTAGTTGGGATCCACTCGGCGGCCGCCGGAGTTGGGGACGATGGGGTTCGCATCGATGGTCTGGTAGAGGCCGGTGCCTTTGGTGCCGACCCAGCCGGCGGTGAACATGAAGTTGCTGGAGAATTCGCGCTGAAGCTGGAAGCTGAACTGTTCGGCGACAGCGGAGCGCTGGTCGGGTGACAGGATGGTGCGATTGGCCGTGGCCGGATTGGCGGCGATGCCGTTGAAGCGGGCGTTCTGGACCCTCTGGAAGGCCTGAGTGGCCGTGCCGCCGGAGATGAAGTTGACGGAGTTCAGGAACGGGAAGGCCGATGCCACATTCAGGGTGAGGTTGACGAAGTTGTGATCGTAGCTGCGGGCATAGCCGCCGCGCACGACGAGTCTTTCGTCGCCAGTCAGCCAGCCGAGGATGCCGGGGCCGCGGCCGAAGCGGTAGTTGAAGCCGAGGCGGGGGGCCCAGTTGTTCTGGTCGCGCTGGGGGAGATTGATCATGCGGTAGGCTTCGTTGCCACCGGCGGCGGCGACGATGCGGTTGTTGATGGGGATGAGGCTATTGAGCGACGGGCCGGGGGACTCCCAGCGGATGCCGTAGGTGAGGGTGAAGCGCGGGGAGACGTGCCATTCGTCCTGGAGGAAGAAGTAGTAGTCGTACTGCTTGAACGGCCAGATGACGTCGCCGCCGGGCAGGGTGGCGTTGATGGTGGCGACGGTGGCGACGTCGTCATAGAGGCGCTGAAGGGTGTCGTAGTTGACAGACCCACGTGAGGTGGGACCGAAGAAGCTGACGATATCCACACGGCGGAAATCGATGCCGCCCTTAATGGAGTGTTTGCCCTTGATCCAACTGATTGTGTTCTGGATCTGATAGGTGTTGTTGCGGCGGAACTGAGGCAGGTTGACGGCGAGGCCGATGGCGGTGCGGGAGGCGGAGGCGTTGATGCCGACCAGGCCGAGTTCGCCGACTTCGAGCGACGGGATGGCCTGAGAGTCCGTAGTGGAGGCGTTGGTTTCCGAGACGGAGCGTTGATAGGAGACGCGCATCTCATTGAAGACCGATGGGGCTGGCGTGTAGTTCCAGGCAAGCGTAGCCGATTGGTTGCGCGAAGGCGCGACGGTGGTGAGGCCCTGCGGGGTGACCTGGCCGCTGCCGTAGGAGAGGTCGTCGTTGACCATATAGCGCCCGGTGAGCAAGTTCTTATCGTTGAAGCGGTGATCGAAGCGGGCGGTGCCCTGGTAGTTGGTCTGGCCGACGCCGGTGGAGCCGGTGATGTTGCCGAGGGGAATCTGCAAGGTCTGCGTGCCGGTATTGAGGGTGGCGAACCTGCCGGTGGCTACCTGAGCCGGGGGAAGGAAGGCCAGCAGGGCCTGCATTTGCGGGCGGCCCGCCGAAACGCCTTGCAGCAGTGCGCGGCCCGCCTCAGTGGGCGCCCCGGAAAGTGTGGAGCCGAAGCCCACCTGGCGGACTGTCCACTTCTGGATCGAGGTGAAGAAGAAGGTCTTGTCCTTGCCGTTGTAGACCTTGGGGATCACGACGGGACCGCCAAAGGTGCCGCCGAACTGATGCTCATTCAGGAAGGGGACCTCCCTGGTTCTGGCATTCACTTCCTGGTTGCTTAGCGTGTTGAGTGCGTTGCTGTTGTAGAACCAGAAGCCCGAACCATGCGGGTCGTTGGTGCCGCTTTTGGTGATGATGGAGACGACGGATCCGGCGGAGCGGCCGTATTCGGGCAGGAACTGGTTGGTAACGATCTTCACTTCCGCCACGATGTCGGGGTTGTTGATGGTCTGCTGATTGCCGGTGACGCTGGGGTCGTTGGAGTCCTGGCCATCGATCATGAAGTTGTTGGAGCGGACGCGCATGCCGTTGGCGGAGAAGTTGACGCCGCCGGAGGCGAAGTTGGACTGTCCGGAGCTCAGCTGGCTGACGCCGGGCACAGAGAGTGCCAGGTTGAGCACGTTGCGGTTCGGGGCCAGCGGCAGTTCGGAGATGCGCTTGGATTCGAAGTTAGTGCTGACTTCGGCGTTGGTAGTGTTGAGCAGCGGCGCGTCGGTGGTGACGCTGATGGTTTCGGTGATGGATGCGACCTCCAGCTTTATAGTCAGTTCCGCATCCTGGCCGGCGCGCAGCACGATGGGCCCTTGCACATAGCGGCCGAAACCGCTCTTGGTGACGGTGACCTCGTAGGAGCCTGGCGGCAGGAGCGGCGCGCGGAAGGCGCCTTCGGTGTCCGCGGTGAGATCTCTGGTGTCGTTGGTGCCGATGTTGCGGATCTTGACCGATGCCGCGCTGACAGCAGCGCCGCTGCCGTCACGAACGGTGCCGAGGATTCCGCCGGCGGTGATCTGTGCTTTGGATCCCGCAGCCATGGTCAGCAGCAGGAATACTGTGCCGAAAAGTCGACGATTCATGACGTACCCCTTCGAGAGACACCGATCATCCGTAGGCTGAGCGGGCTCCAGTTTTGGTGCCCATGTTAACATAGGTTACAGAGTTGAAGGACGTTAAGTTTAGGCTGGGGCGGCCGATCTTTTGGCCACCCAGTGGCGCGCCGGGGGGCGCATGCCGAGCACGTCGGGGCCGGCCTCCGGCTCGGTCATGCCCACGCCGCCGATGCGCGCACCGCTGATCGCGCCGGGCAGGAAGCGCGCCCGCTGCGCGTCGTTGGCGTTGTGGAAGAGGTTGTTCACGAACAGCACGGCGTGCGCCAGGTAGCTCAGACAGAAGGCCGGGTCGGCGGTCGACAGCGC
>CAYVDY010000725.1:0-3301 GCA_964450255.1 uncultured Candidatus Solibacter sp.
GGATGGTGCGGGCCTGATCCGCGATGGCGCGCGTGATGGCCTGGCGGATCCACCACGTCGCATAGGTGGAGAACTTGTAGCCGCGCAGGTAATCGAACTTGTCCACCGCTTTCATGAGGCCGATGTTGCCTTCCTGGATCAGGTCCAGGAACTGCAGGCCGCGGTTGGTGTAGCGCTTGGCGATGGAGACGACCAGACGGAGATTGGCCTCGATCAACTGGCGCTTGGCGCCGTCGGCTTCCCACTCGCCGCGTTCGGCCACGGAAAGAGTGCGGCGCAAGTCGGTGGTGGTGGCGCCGTAGTCCTGCTCCAGATCCTGCAGGTTCTGGCTGGCCGTTTTGAGATCCTTGCGCAGATCCCGCGCCAGGTTGGAGTCTGTCCGCTGCGCGTCTTCGATGGCGCGCTGGAGCCGGGCGATCTCCTTCTCGATGTTGCGGAACTGCTCCACCACGGCACGCAGGCGGTTGGAGAGCCGGCGGTAGATCAGCGAGCTGAACTGGATCTTGCGGATCTCGCGCGAGATCTGCACCATGCCGCGGGCCAATGCCCAACGGGTTGAGCGGTACTGTTTGGGCTTTCCCGCCCGTGGCGTGGCAAGGAGTTTCAGCCGCAGCTGTTGAACCCGCTTGATCTGGCGCCCGATCTCTTCCACGGCGGCGTTGAACTCCACGCGGAACTTCTCCATCTCGTCGTCGGAGCTGAGCAGGTCCGGCAGGGAGAGCACGTCGCGGAGGCTGATCTTTCCCTCCTCGGCCTCATGCGCGATGTCGATGATCTCGCGCATGATCAGGGGCGAGCGGGATAGTGCGCGGACGACGAAACGCTGGCCGTGCTCAATGCGGCGCGCCAGATCGATTTCGCCTTCGCGCGTGAGAAGGGCCACGGTGCCCATCTCGCGGAGGTACATCCGAACGGGATCGTTGGTCTTGTCGGAGGTCTCCTGGCCGAGTTCGACCTCGACCAGTTCGTCGCCCTCTTCTTTTTTGTCGAGCTCGAGTTTGGGCTCTTCCAGAAGATCGACGCCGGCCTCGTCCAGGCCCGCCAAAATGTCATCGAGCTCAGGACCCGCAGTGATGTCCTCGGGAAGAATCTCGCTAACGTCATCGTACAGGACGTAGCCCTTCTCTTTCCCCATGTTGATGAGTTTTTGGAAACGGCTAAAACGTTCTTCCGCCACGAAGGCCCTCGCGATACTTCCCCGAACTATCTATGACTAATCAATCTACCACCACTCTGGCGCATCCGTGCGGGCTTCCGGTCAACCGCCGCGCTCCAGTGTACTCAATTCGGTGAAAAGGCGGATTGCCTCCTCCATCTTGCCGGCACGCTCGGCCTCCTTGATTCTCTGCCGAAGACTGTCGCGCACGGAGTCCCGTTCTTCCATCATCAGTTTCCTTACGCACGCGACGGCCTGTTCCGTACTGAAGTCGCGTGTGAGGGTGTCATCGGCAAAGACCAACGAAATCATTAGCGCCTTGTCGGGTTCGTTCAAGCGCCCCTCGACGGTGGAGTACGACGGCGTTTCGCCCGCCTCGATCATGCGCAGGATCGTTTCCAGGATGCGATGCGAACGGAGAGTAGACACGACCTTCAACTGGCGCAGGACTGGAGCGATCTCCTCGCGCGCCTCGGCGTTATCGAGCAGGGCGTGAATGAGGATGACTTCGGTGGCCTCGGGCGAGAGTTCCTCGCGTTTGGTCACCTGGCCGCGCTTCTCGGCTGCTGCTTTCCGGAACTCGTCCAGGACGATGCCGGGCGCCATCTTCATGTAGTCGGCGACATCGTTGGCCACAGAGAGGCGCTCCAGACGGTCCGGCATCTTCTGGATGGCTGGCAGCAGGAACTGGAAAGCCGCTACGCGTCCTTCGGGCGTCTGCATGTCGAGCCTGGCGCGGGCACGGTCTGCCAGCCAATGGAAGTAGCCGCGTGAATTCTTGAGAGCGTCCAGGTATGCGTCCGAACCGTTTTCCTTGATGTACTCGTCGGGGTCGAGCCCGCCGCCGAGCTGCAGAACCTTGAGCCGCATGCCCTCTTCCAGCAGAATCGGAATGGAGCGCTCGGTGGCGTTGGCGCCGGCGTTATCGGGATCGAAATTGACCACCAGTTCGGTGGCGTGACGGCGCAGGCTGCGCGCCTGGAAGTTGGTCAGCGAGGTGCCGCACGTGGCCACCACGTTGTGGACGCCTGCCGCGTAGACTCCGATGACGTCCATGTAGCCTTCCACCAGGATGCTGAAGCCGGCGGCCTGCACGGGCTTGCGGGCGCGGTTGAGATTGTAGAGCACGTGGCTCTTGCGGTAGATGGAGGTCTCCGACGAGTTCAGGTACTTGGGCTCGTCGCCTTCGGCAAGCGCCCGGCCGCCGAAGGCGATCACCTTGCCGGATTCGGAGTGGATGGGGAACATCAGGCGGCCGCGAAAGCGATCGAAGAATCCAGTGCCGTCATTGCGGCGCAGCACCAGGCCGCTGGCCTCCATGTCGTCGGGTGCGAAGCCCTGCTTCTCGAACAGGCGGGCCAGGGTTTGGCCGCTGCGTTCGGACAGGCCGAGATCGAATTCCTCGGCGGTGGCCTTGCTCAGGCCGCGCCGCTTGAGATAGTCGCGGGCGTCCTCTCCGGCCGAGGAGAACAGCATCTCGCGGAAGGACTTCACGGCGATCTCGTGCATCTCGTAGATGCCGCCGCGCTTCTTGGCTTCGTCGTCGGCCAGGTCGCTGCGCTTCGGCAGAGGGATGCCGTTGCGTTCCGCCAGATACTTGAGCGCCTCCCAGAAGGTGAGCGTCTCAATCTCCATGATGAACTTGAAGACGTCGCCGCCCGCGCCGCAGCCAAAGCACTTGTAGAACTGATGGGTGGCGTGAACGGAGAACGAGCCGGTTTTCTCGGTGTGAAACGGGCAGAGGCCCACATAGCGCGGTCCGGAGCCGGAGCGCTTCAGGCGCACGTACTCACCGATTACGTTGACGATGTCAACTGACGATTTGACCTGTTCGGCAAATTCCATCCGCGAAAACTCCGCCCGGGGGAGGCAGGTTCCTATTATCGCGCGCGGTAGTCGCCGCGGCTGAAGTACTTTTCCAGCCAGCAGTAGAGAGCGATGAAGAGATAGCGGCTGCCCATCTCCTTGATCTTCAGTTTCGATTCGCCTGAGCGCCGGTTGCGCCAGGTGATGGGCGTCACAGTCCAGGAATAGCCGCGCACGATGGTCTTCAGCGGCAGTTCGACGGTGAGATTGAAGTGTGTGGAGAGAAATGGGCGGCAGCCTTCCAGAGCAGTCCGGCGGTACGCCTTGAACGCGTTCGTG
>CAYVDY010000726.1:0-3294 GCA_964450255.1 uncultured Candidatus Solibacter sp.
CCAGCTTTGGGAACTCCGTTCGCCCGTCCACGGAAAGGCACAGCAAGGCACCGGCAGGGCCCCCCCCGGCACAGCTCCGGCGGCAACCCGTGAGATGCAGTGACCTGCGACGATTCAGGGCCTCCGCGGGTGTGCTATGCCCGCAGGACGACCAACCGCCACACCCAGTAGCCCAGCAGCAAAACCAACAATGCGCCGAAGACGCGCCGCTGAGACGACGTACGGCCCACCGGCAGCCATCCACCCAACTGCGCGACGCTGGTCAGAAATCCGCCGGCGAACATCGCGAAGATCACGGGGCTCACGGCGTTCAGCTCGACGGCGCGGCGGAACTGGCCGTGGCCGATGGCGCAAAGCGCGTGCGTCATGCCGCAAAGCGGGCACGGCAGAGCGGTGAGCCGGCGGAACGGGCAAAGGAGCCAGTCCGCTGGCTCGGCAACACAGAAGAAGACCAGCGCGGCGAAGAGCGCAGCCGCCTTGAACGCCAGATTGCCGGATTGCGGCCTATCTCGGAGGAGCCGCAGAAGCAAAGCCCACCAAGTCCCTGTACGCGGCCGTGATGGCGGCGTATTGGATCGGAATTGTCACCAGGAGGCCAACTACACACGCGAGCGCACCCAGGATCTGAATGCCGATCAGCGCCAGAAGGAAGAGCACGAATCCCAGGTAATCCTGCTTCACCACGGCGTGCGAGGCCTGCATGGCCGGCCAGAAGTCCAGGCCCCGATCCACGATGAAGAGGTAGGTGAACTGAAACATCGCCGACACGACCAGCGCGCCAACCAGACAGGCGAAGGCGCCCAGGAACGTGAAGACCGTGATCAGGAGGCAGGCCACGAGGGCGGGCACGAAGTAGTTGAAGCCGAGGAAGAGATCGCCGAGATCGGCCCGTCCCCCCAGAAGGACCCGCCAGCAGACGATGTGGATGCCCACCAACATGGGTCCCTGGACAATGATAGGGACCAAGCCGCTGAGGGCCACCATCACGAGGGTGATCAACATGAACATCCAGACCTGGCCGGTGACCAACGTCCATCCCGTGCCGATCCATTTGCCCGTTTGCACCGAACCACCCACCGGCGCGGCAAACGGCGCGGCAGGCTGCATGGAGGCGAAAGGCGGCGCCCCTGCTCCGATGACGGCGCCGCACTGGGGACAGAATCGCGCGTCTTCTCTGAGCTGCGCTCCGCAATGAGTACAGAACACTTATTCCTCCCGAATGCCCGCAGTCTCGACCTGTTCCAGGATACACTGGCGTCCGGCCGGGCGGTGGTCCAGCACCCGCACGATAGTCACACCCGCCGCCAGCAGCGTTGCCCACAGATAGGGCAACCGGTAGCGGAGATCCGCCTGAACGACGTAGTAGAGCAGCGGAGCGATCAGCATTACGACGAGAAACAGCCGATGACGCCGCAGGCGGAACAACCCGGGCAGCGACAGCACGGTCACCAGGCAGACCAGCCAACCTTGCCACCGAACGCTCGGGACAACTGGAAACCAGTATCGCCAGACGCGGCCAAGCGTCAGACTGGCAAACTCTTTCGGGTGGGAGATGATCCAACGGAGAGCTGTGCGGCCGCGATCCTTCATGTAGACGCCCTCGCCCATACGGAGCACGGCGTCGGCTTCCGTGCGGCTCATGTTTGGATGGAAGGTCCGCATGGCGCGGCTTTCCTTCATACTGACCGAAGCAAGATGGTTGTTGGAGACGTAAAGTTCCAGCGGAAAGTTGTCGCGCACGAGCACCACCTGGCCCAGCGCCGCGTAGTTTCGGGCGGCCCAGGGGGCCAGCGCGGCTGCCAGCGTGATGAGCCACACGGCCATCCAACGGCCGCTCGGGCGGCGCCACCAAAGCCATCCGGCCAGGACAAAGACGATCGACGGGCTGATGTGCAGCGCGAGTCCGCAGAGTAGGCCGGAGGGTACGGCGTTCCAGCGGCGCACGGGCACCAGGATCGCGAGCATCAGGATGACGGTCTGGAAGATGACCTCGGTTTGCAGGGCCAGCGTGTACATCGGCAGGAACGCCAGCAGCAGGTAGGCCGCTACTCCGGGGCGGACGTCGCCCAGGAGCTGCACCGCAAGCCAGGGTAGAAGGGCGAACTGGAGCCCGTGCATCAGCAGGTGCAGGAGGAATAAGGGCATTGTGGCGGCCGCCTGGCTGCCGAACAGGTGGATGGCGCCTGCGACGATTGCCGGATAGACAGGCGCCACGTGGGCGGTAGGCCCGGTAGCCAAGGGCCAGTAGGGATTCGCGAAGCCCTCACCGGCTACCAGGCTGCGGGCCACCGCAAGTGGCTCAAAGCCCTCACCCATGCTGGTGTCTGAAATCAGCGCGACCTGAAAGAACGAGACTACGCAGCCGCAAAGCCACAGAGGAAAGAACCACCTGCGGAAGCTGATGTCCCTAATGCTCGAAAAAGACACTGCCCCTTAGTTTACATGGGGGCATCGGAGACGATGGCCGTGCAGGGTGGCTGGGATGCGCAAAATCAAAGGGGCCGATTCGAATTCGAGAAGATACAGCCTACATGCGTCCCACCGCGCCCTTTCGTCGCGGGTCGGGAGGCCTCCTGCGAGACCTCCGCCGGATGTCCGCGATCGCCTTACTGGCTCACCTTCAAGACCCAGGCCGGCTGCCGAAGCAGTTCTTCGGGGAGGTCCGGCAGTTCGATGGAGACTCCGCCCTTTGACGCTTTGAACTTCAGCGGCGATGGGGATCCGAGGAGCGTTACCGATTTCACGCCGGCCACATCCTTGATATGGAACGCACGGCCCGGCCAGCGCGGCAGGATGGCGTACACGTCCGCGCCCTTGGCGGTGAAGAAGGCTTCGATGGAGGCCTTGCCGGGGGCAGGCTTCTCCACCAGCTTGGTGACGTCGTAAGCGGTCTCGTATTCCTTGTTGTACTCGACCTTGGGCGCCTCGCCGGCGCTCCACTGGCGCGTGGCCTTCCAGGGCTTGGTGCCGTAGATGGCGTCGCCGTTGAGCTTGAGCCAATCGCCGATCTGCAGCAGGCGCTCTTCCATCACCACCGGAATGGTGCCGTCGCCATCGGGTCCGATGTCGAGAAGGAGATTGCCGCCGCGGCTGACCAGATCGGCCAGCATGATAACGAGGCCCTGGCCCGTGTGATAGTGCTCCAGTCGCTCGGCGCGGTTGTAGCCGTAGCTGAAGCCCATGCCGCGGCTCTCTTCCCAGGGGTGATCCATGCCGCTCATGCCGGGCGTGTATTCGGTGGTCCAATAGCCGCCGTGCTTGTGCCGTGAGTCCTTGCCCCAACGGTCGTTCACC
>CAYVDY010000727.1:0-3270 GCA_964450255.1 uncultured Candidatus Solibacter sp.
GCACGGGATGGACGGTGCGTTCGGAGGGGGGTGGGCTCAACTGGGGATGCGGGCGCTTTCGGAAGGGGAGGCATGACCTGAGGAACTGGCGGCTATTCGCAGGATGCTCAAGGAGTATGAGCGATGAATGCAACTGAAGCGTTGAGCTGGACTCTGGTGCATTTCCTTTGGCAGGGTGCCGTGATCGGGCTGATTACGATGGTGGCGCTGTGGGTGGCCGCGCGGCCGGAGACGAGATACGTGGTGGGGTGCCTGGGGCTGGCGGCGATGGGCGCGGCGGCGGTAGGGACTTTCGCGTACCTGTGGGGCGGCGGGGCGGGGCGGGTCCTGGCTTTGATCAGTTCCGAACTCTCAATATTGGAAGCGATGCTGCCTTGGGTGAACCGGGTTTGGGCGGCGGGAACGGCGGTGCTACTCCTGCGGGCTTTGGGCGGCTGGGTGGTGGCCCGGCGCCGGACACGGACCGGGGTGAGTGGGCTGAGCGCGGAGTGGATGGAGAGGGCAGAGCGACTGGCTGCGCGTTTGGGTGTCGAGGGACGGGCGCGTATATTTGAATCGACCGCAGTCACGGTGCCGATGGTGTTCGGGTGGGTGAAGCCGGTGGTGCTGCTGCCGGCGTGCGCGCTGAGCGGGTTGACGGTGGGGCAGGTAGAGGCACTGCTGGCGCATGAACTGGCGCACGTGCGGCGGCACGATTACCTGGTGAATCTGGTGCAGACGGCGCTGGAGAGTCTGCTGTTCTATCATCCTGCGGTGTGGTGGGTTTCCGGGCGGGTGCGGCGGGAGCGGGAGCTTTGCTGCGACGAGGTGGCGGTGGCGGTTTGCGGGGACCGTTGGGTCTATTCGACGGCGCTACTGCGGATGGAAGAGACGCGGGTGGCGCTGGCGATGGCGGCGAATGGCGGCAGTTTACAGGAGAGAATCGGGAGGCTATTGGGTATGAACGAGAAGAGGATGGGATGGACGCCGGCATGGATGCTCGGCGGGGTGTTGTTGGTTTGCATGGGAGTGGCCTGGGCGAAGACGGAGCAGGCTGCACCGCCGCCTCCTCCTCCCCCGCCGCCGCCGCCAGCAGAGAAGGCGCCGACGGTTCCGGCTGCGCCAAAGGTGAAGAACGTGAAACTTCCGCCACCACCACCGCCTCCGCCACCGCCGCCTCGCCGGAACTATGCGATTTCCCAGTCCGATGACGGCACAATTGCAGTTCGTCGGCTCGTCCGGGAGGAGGAGATTGAGCGGCGGATCCAGTATGCCGAAGAGAGGTTCTCGAAGGACGGAGTCAACGGGTTGTTGACGGATCGTGGCCGGGTGTATTTGAAGATGGGGCCTCCGGATGAGGTCGAGTCGTACATAGGCAAGAGCGAGACTTGGCGCTACAGGGATAGCGACCGAATCGTGGAGTTCGATGGGGCGGGGAATCTGAAGAAGTAGGCTATTTCAGCGACGCATCCACTTTGGCTCGAATGGCGGCCGCTTGCCTGCGAACCTCGATGGGGTTCAGGGTGAGCGGCCGTTTGTTTTCGATGGTGAGGCGGCCTTCGATGATGACGTCCTGGACGTCGGAGGCTTTCAGGGCGAAGACTAGCATCGAGTAGACGTCGTGAGCGGGCCAGGCGTTGGGCGCGGACTGGGAGACGGTGATGAGGTCGGCGCGCTTGCCGGGTTCGAGGGAGCCGATCTCCTTCTCCATGCCGAGGGCGCGGGCTCCACCCAGCGTCGCCATCTCGAAGACCTTCGTGGCAGGCAGGGCTTTGGGGTCGCGAGCTGTGACCTTGGCGAGTTTGGCGGCGAGGTCCATTTCCTCGACCATGTCGAAATCGTTGTTGGAGCCGGCGGGGCCGTCGGGTCCGAGGCCGACCGCCACCCCGGCATCGAGCATGGCGGCTATGGGCGCGGTGCCGCTGCCCAGCTTCATGTTGCTGGAGGGGCAGTGGGCGACTCCGACGCGGTGTTGCTTGAGCATCGCGATGTCGGCCGGCGACGACCAGACGGAGTGGGCGAATAATGTCCGGCCGGAACTGAGGACGCCAAGCGATTCGAGATAGGCCGTAGGCGACTGGCCGGGGTGATCCTTGGCCCAGTCGTCGTTCTCTTTCTTCGTTTCGGAGACGTGGATGATGAAGGGCACGCCGTACTTGTCGGCTAATGCGCGGGCGGCTTTCAGGGTCTCCGGCGAGTTGGTGTAGATGGCGTGGGGGGCAACGGCGGGGGTGATCAGCGGGTCGTTCTTGAATTTCTGGATGAACGACTCGGCGCCGGCGAGGGCTTCCTGCGGGGTTTTGTAGTCGGAGACGGGGAAGCCGATAATGGTCTGGCCGAGGACTCCGCGCATGCCGGCCTTCTTCGTCTCGTCGGCGATGGCGCCTTCGAAGTAGTACATATCGGTGTACGTCGTGGTGCCGCCAAGCATCATTTCCAGGACGGCGAGGCGCGTACCAACACGGACGAATTCCTCGTTCACGTTCTTGCCTTCGGCGGGGAAGATGAACTTGGTGAGCCACTCCTGGAGGTCGACGTCGTCGGCGATGCCGCGCAGGAGCGACATGGGGGCGTGGGTGTGGGTGTTGATGAGGCCTGGGGTGAGGATGGCGTCGGGGCGGTCGATGCGGCGTTTGGCCTGATACTCGCGATCGATCTCGGCGCGCGGGCCGACGGCGAGAATGCGGCCGGCAGCGATGGCCACCGCGCCGTTGTTGATTACGCGGCGCTGGGCGTCCATGGTGACGACCTTGCCGGCGGAGACGATGAGGTCGGCTGGTGCGGCGGAGAGCGCGGTGATGAGGAGAAAGCTAGTCCAGGAAAGTTGCATCGAAGGCATGGGGGAGCAGGTCGGTGAGGCGATAAGTGGCCTCCTCGCCCTGCAGATTGAAGAGGAGGATTTCGAGATCGCCGCATAGGTCCCAGAGAACCTGGCGGCAGGCCCCGCAGGGCGGCGTGAGCTTGGGGGTATCGACGACGACGGCGCAGCGAATGAAGTGGCGGGCGCCGGCGGCGACTGCGGAGAAGATGGAGGTGCGTTCGGCGCACATCGTGAGTCCGTAGGAGGAGTTCTCGACGTTGCATCCGGACCAGATGCGGCCGTCGGCGGTCTCGATGGCGGCCCCAACGAGGAAGTGGGAGAAAGGCGCATGGGCACGGAGGCGGGCGTCGAGGGCGGCCTGTTTGAGGGCTTCGTGCATCGGGTTAATTGGGAATTGAGTAGACCGTCCCCGAATTAAGGAGGGTGGTGAGGAGGCGGATGAGGTCGCCGGCGGAGGCGCGGCCGGTTTC
>CAYVDY010000728.1:0-3254 GCA_964450255.1 uncultured Candidatus Solibacter sp.
CTGCTCGCCAACAACGGCATCGACATCGTGCAGCCCGACAACTACTACTTCGGCGGGATGATCCGGTCGATGAAGGTGGCCCGCATGGCGGCGGCCTTCGGCAAAACCATCGTGCCGCACATGTCCGGCGGCGGTCTCGGCTACCTCTACAACATTCAGCTCGTTTCAGCCGTCCAGAACGCCGGCGCCCACCACGAGTTCAAGGAGCTCAAGACGCACGTCCGCTTCGAGTGCAAGACGTCACCATTGAAGGTGGTAGACGGGAAGATCAAGGTCCCGACCGGACCTGGATTCGGCGTTGACTTCGACCCGGACTGGGTCAGCAAACACCAGAGTGTCAGCCCGTAACCGGCGTTCCGCGCTTCATCCCGCGCTCTGCGCACCGGCGCGGAAACCAGCCAGCCGCGGCGCCTCCACCTCCCGTTCCCACGCCGCCAACTTCCGCCGCATCTCGGCTGCTAGCTCCGGCTGCCCGGCCAGCAGATTCGTCTTCTCCTGCTCATCCCGAGCCAGATCGAACAATGATTCCTCGCTCCCATCGCTGACATACTTCCAGTCCCCACGGCGTACCGCCTTCCGCCGAACCGCCGCCCGCTTGTACCGCCAGAACATCGTGCGCTCCATCGAGGCCCGCCCGCCCTGGAGCCACGGCGTCAAATCGATGCCGTCGAGGCTCTTTCCAACTGGCGTCGCCGCTCCCGCGGCAGCCAATAGGGTTGGCAGCAAATCCATCGTCATCGAAGGCTGTTGAACCGTTCCACCCGCCTGAATCCGCTCCGGCCAGCGCACGCAGCACGGCACCCGGATCCCGCCCTCAAACACGGAGCTCTTCCTGCCCCGATATGGTAGATTCCGCCCATTCGGATCCCCGCCGTTGTCGCTTAGAAACACCACCATCGTGTTCCGCTCCGCATCCATCGTCGCCAACTGCTTCAGCACCAGGCCGATTGACTCGTCCATCCGCGCCACCATTTGCCCATACACCGTCCGGTTCCGCTCCCGATGCGGCGCCGTGCCAGTCTTCGGGTCAAACTCGCCCGGATCCTGGATCGGCGTGTGTGGCGCGTTGAATGGAAGGTAGAGAAAGAAGGGCTTCTGCCGCTTCCGGCGCAGCCAGGACAATGCCCCTTCGGTCAGGAGATCCGTCAAATAACCCCGCCGCTGCACTTTGGTGGTGTTCTCGTAGAGCTGCGATTGGCCCGCGCCCTCCCCCATCTCCTCGTGCGTGAAGTAGTCCGAATTGCCACCCATAATCCCGAAGTAGTGGTCGAAGCCGTGCAGGTTCGGCCCGAACTTGTCCATGTACCCCAAATGCCACTTGCCGAAGCACGCCGTGTCGTAGCCGCCGCTTTTCAGCAGCCTCGGCATCGTCGGCTCCGTGGCCGGTAGCCCCAACTCACCCCGCTTCTGCAGCCACTCGGCCTCATCGTAGCGCCCCAGGTTGTTCACGCCGATCGCGCACTCCAGGCCGCCTACCCTCTGCTGGTAGCGCCCCGTCAGCAACGCGCAACGGGTCGGTGTACATTCCGGTGCGTTCGCATAGAATTGCGAGAATCGCACGCCCTGCCGGGCAATGGAGTCGATATGCGGGGTGGAGATGTCGGGGCAGCCGTTCATCCCGACATCGCCCCAGCCCAGATCGTCAGCCAGCACCAGCAAGATGTTCGGACGGCGCGATGTAGCCGGCAGCGCCGTTGTGCCGGCTGCTAGGGCGGAAAGGAATACTCTTCGATTCATGGGGTTAGCGAGAGTCTATCAGCACCCCATCCAGGCACGCCGCGTCGTTCTCAGAGAGTTTTGAGCCCTGGTGCGCCCGCCACGCATCACACCGCCATGGTCATTTTGCGAAGTGCCGATGCCACATGGGCCGGAACCGTCAGCGACGGTGGCGGCCGGATTAAGTTGCAAAGCGGAGCGCTCGACGCGCCGTTCAGCCTCAAAGCGCGAGCCGCCGACGGCCCCGGAACCAACCCCGAGGAATTGATCGCCGGCGCACATGCCGGCTGCTACAGTATGATGCTTTCCGCCCTGCTCACCGGGCTCGGCAAGCCGCCATCCTCGATTCACACTAAGGCGCGCGTCCAGCTCGAAAAACTGGAGGCCGGTTTCACTATCACCAAGATCATCCTCGCTACCGAAGCCTCTGTTCCTGGCCTCACCGCCGCGGAATTCGCCCAAACTGCCGAAGAGGCCAAGAAAAACTGCCCCGTCTCACGCGCGCTCTCAGCCGTCCCGGTTGAGTTCACGGCCACACTGTTGCCGTAGCCGCGTCAACTTCTCCTGCGTTGGCTCCAACCCAAGCACCTCTGTAAGGGGCCACTTTCCTTATTCCTACGCCAGGCCGTTGGCGGCGTTGTATCCTTCCCTGAATGAGCAGCAGCCGTAAGGATCAAAGAAAGGCGAAGCTGCGCCGCGAGCGCCTTCGCCAGGAAAAGCATGCCCAGCGAATCCCGGCGCCTCCAGCGTTGCCCTTGCCCATGGAGCACGCCTTTGCCTCTGAACGTTCTCTTCGTGATATCCATGCGCTGCTTGAAGGGCAGGAGTTCGACAACATCGACGAGGTCAACGCACGGCTGGCGGAACTCACCAGCGGGGACCGCCTTCCGCAACTCGCCTCCGCCTGGAAGCAGGATGACCCCAAGTGGCGAGCCCAGCAGTTGGCCTACGACGCGCTGGAAACCGATGATCCCATCGAAGCGCTCCGGTTGGTGAAAGAGGCTCAGGAACTCGATCCCGATTGCACCGACGCCCAACGCCTGACGGTTTCGCTGCTCCCTATGGATGACGATAGCCGCCTCCGCCTCATGCGCGAGGTGGTCGACAAGGCGGAGCATTATCTGGGCGAGCGTTTCTTTGCTGAGAATATGGGCCACTTCTGGGGGGTCGTTGAAACACGGCCCTACATGCGAGCCAAGTTGCATCTTGCCGAGTTGCTTTGCCAGCAGGGCAGCTTCGACGAATCGATCGCCGTCTACGAGCGCATCCTGGAACTCAATCCCAACGACAATCTGGGCGTGTGCTTCCCCCTTCTTGGCCTCTATCTCGCGCAGAACCAGCCCGAGCGAGCCGCGGCCGTTCTGGATGAATCCCCGCCGGAGGAGACACGCCTCGCTGCCCCCGCCTGGGCCCGCGGGTTGGAGCGCTGGCCCGCCGGCGGCCTGCGCCCGGCCCGGGTCGCCCACTCCGGCGCCAGGAAGGTCAACCCGCACGCCGAACCTATACGCCCAGGCAAGAAGGAAACTCCGGCCGAGGGG
>CAYVDY010000729.1:0-3252 GCA_964450255.1 uncultured Candidatus Solibacter sp.
CGGATGAGAACACCGGAATCTGCCGGGGCGGGGAGATCCTCGACGCGTTTGACTAACCTGAATTTGTCGGTGTCGGCGGCCTTGATCCAGCGGCCAATGTGGAGGTGCAGATGGCACTGCGTGCGTACCTTCTGACCGTTATAGGCCAGGGCCCAATCCTCGCCGAAACGCTCGGCAGCCTGCTGGATGGCGTAACGCCAGAATCGGGCACGGGTTTTACTGGGCAGAAGGTGAAGGGCGTGCGGGCCGGCGGTGTGCGCCTGGGGTAGGGCCAGCCAGCGGTTGGGCTTGCGCGGATTGACGTCTTTCAAGATGAAGAAGTGAACTTCGGCGGGGTGCTTTTCCGCCTCATTGCAAAGGCTGCATTCGCGGGCCTTCATGGTCTCGGGGCGGGTAGGATCGCAGGCGCAGTTGGTGACATCGGCGGCCAGCGGAACCACCGCCAGCCCCAGCAGGAGAAGAATCGCGAAAGATCGGACCATTCAGGCCATTATACTGGTGAGTGTCCCCGTTCGGCCTAACGCCCCGCACTCTGTTGATTTTGCTGCTTGTCATCGCCGGCATCGGCGCGGTGTATCTTGCCGCGCTAGGCACTGTGGGCCTGCTGGGGCCGGACGAGCCGCGCTACGCCGCAATCGGGCGGGAGATGGCTGTTTCCGGCGACTGGATCACACCGCGACTATGGGGTAACCCCTGGTTTGAGAAGCCACCTCTGCTGTATTGGATGACGGCAATGGCGCAGAAAGCCGGGCTGGGCGACGATCTCTCGCCACGTGTGCCGGTGGTGCTGCTCAGCCTGGGCTACCTGATGCTGCAGTTCCTGGTCTTGCGAAGGCTGGATGGGGAACGTGTGGCCTGGCTGGCCACGCTGGTGCTGGCTACCACCGCGGGATGGAGCGCGTACAGCCAGATCGGTGTGACGGACCTGCCTCTGGCTGCGACTTTCAATGCCTGTCTACTGTTGGGCGTGCTGTGGGTGGAGACCAGTTCGCGGCGGGCCGAGGCGGGCTGCGGGTTCTGTTTCGGACTGGCGCTGCTGGCAAAAGGACTGGTGCCGGCGATCCTGATCCTGCCGCTGCTCGTGTTTGCGTGGCGGCGGTGGCGGCACTGGTGGCTGCCGATCGGCGTGGCCTTGCTGGTGGCTGCGCCTTGGTATGGCACAATGCTGTGGCTACACGGGCGGCTGTTTTTCGACGACTTCATTCTGCGGCATCACGTGTCGCGGTTCGCCAACAATGCTCTGCAACATCAGCAGCCAGCGTGGTTCTACCTGCCGGTGCTGGTGGCTGCGCTGTTCCCATGGCCGACAACGCTGGCGGTGCTGGGAACGGGTATCTGGCGGGAACGCCGCCATCGGATTCTGGTGGCCACCTTTTTGTTCGGGCTGGCATTCTTCTCGTTTTCGACGAACAAACTGCCAGGTTATGTTCTGCCGCTGATGCCCCCGCTCTGCATTGTTATCGCGGTATGCCTGGAGCGGACGAGCGCGGCGCGGCGGTCGTTGGCGTTGTCCGCGATGTTGCTGGGTCTGTGCCCGGTGGTGGCGACAATTCTGCCGGACTCGGTGATGTTCGGACTGCGGCGGGCAAATCTGGGTGAGGTGCCGTGGGAGTATTTCGCGATTGTGTTTCCGCTGGCGGCCGGCATTTGGGTGCTGGATAGCTATGGGCGGCGGGTGACGGCGGTTGCGTTGGTTGCTGGAGGAGCCGCGGCGGGGCTGCTGTTCATCAAACTGAGCGCGGCGCCGGTATTGGATGAACTGGTCTCGTCGCGAGGGCTCTGGCGGCGGGTGTCACCGATGGCGGATTCGGTTTGTGTGGAATCGCTGCACCGCAACTTGCGGTATGGGTTGAACTACTACTCGGTGGAGCCGCTTGTGGACTGCGAGACGCAGCCCAGGAAAGTTCATCTGGTGCAGAAGCCGCGGGCGATGCCGCGGTTAGAGCCACAAGCGCATCACTAGCGCTAGCGCCTTTGGTTACGGGTGGTCTGAATCTTGGGGGCATCGGCGGCTGTGGCGCCGGCGGCTTTCATCCAGAGGCGAACCGGGGCGTCCACCATTTCGGCCATTGTCTGAATGGGCAGGCCTTCTTCTTCGCGAACGAAGTTGAGTTCGGCATGGTCGGCGTCGTAGTCGATACGGAGCAGATCTCCGCCGCGGACCTGGTCGGTGGCGATCAGGTTGGAAATGGGTTGCACCATGAGCCGTTCGATGGCGCGTTTGAGATGACGGGCGCCATATTTCTTGTCCACGCCGGCCTGAAGCATGAAATTCTTGGCGGCGGGCGAGACGGAGAACACGAAGCTGCGTTCGGGGGATGCGCAGAAGACTCGCTGCTGAACCATGCCGAGCTCGATATCGAGAATGCGGCGCAGTTCCGGTTCGCCGAGCATTTTGAAGACCACCACTTTGTCCAGGCGGTTCATGAACTCCGGCGTGAATTTGCGGCGGGCGGCTTCGAGGCCGCTGCGTTCGATTTTGGCGTCGGTTTCGGCATCGGCCGGGGCAGTGGTGGAGAAGCCCAGGCGGGGAGCAAGCATGGCTGACATCTCGGAGGCGCCGAGATTCGAGGTCATGAAAATGAGTGTTCGGGAGAAATCCACTTTGCGGTTGTCGCCGAGAGTGAGATTGGCCTTGTCCAGGATTCCCAGCAGGAGATTCCAGAGCGAGTCGCTGGCTTTCTCAATCTCGTCGAAGAGCAGGAAGCTGATCTTCATGCGATCGGTGTGATACTGGTTCAGCGTTTCCTGGCTGAGCAGAGGATGGGTTTCGCGGTGGCCGAGGTAGCCGGGAGGCGAGCCGATGAGTTTGGCGATCTCGTGGCTGTGCTGGAACTCGGCGCAATCCACCTTGACGACGGCGCGCGAGGTGCCGACCAGCGCTTCGGCGGTGGCTTCGACGATGCGGGTCTTGCCGGAACCGGTGGGTCCCAGGAAGAGAAAATTGCCCACTGGCCGCTGGGGCGCATTCAAGCCGGTGAGGTGCATCTGGTAGATGTTGACAATCTCGGCGATGGCCTCATCCTGCCCGACTATGAGCTGGCGCAGACTGGTCTCCAGCGAGCAGGCCTCTTTGCCGGTGCGCTTCGGATCGAGGCGGGCGGACGGACTATCAGAAGCGAAACGGGCGCCCCCGATTCCATTGCGCCGGGGGAAGCCGAATCGCCGCGGCTCACGGATCGATGCCGGATGAGCCTCCAGTCCCAGATTGACACTCACTGCGTCGCCCACGATGGGCTCCTTTCTGCACAG
>CAYVDY010000730.1:0-3246 GCA_964450255.1 uncultured Candidatus Solibacter sp.
CCCGCAAAACTGACATTGCCCAGATACCGGTCCACATCTTCCCGTAGATCCCACGCGCCCACCTGCACACCCAGACCGGGCAGATCCACAGTGTGATACCAGAAACAGTCCTCCAGATCGGCCACATACTGTGGTTCCTGGTAGCCACTCGCTTTCCCGTGCGTCAGATCTTGCATCGGCACCATCATAACATTCGCTCCCGAAATCACCATTGATCCCCGCCCAGGCTCCCCGGCCGCACTACAATTTAGGATATGGATCTCCGTCTACCCGCGCTGCTGACCCTGCTGACCTGCACGGTCATACCCGCTCAGAAACTCCCCTTCACCGCCGAAGAAATGCTGAAGATCAAGCGCGTTTCCGAGCCGGCGCTCGCGCCCGATGGCCGCGCCGTTGTCTTCACCGTCGGTATCGTCGATGTCGGCAGGAACACCCAGGCCCGCCAACTGTACAGCGTTCCGCTCACCGGCGGCGCCCCTAAGCAGATCACCACCGAGGGCCGCAATACCGGCGCCCGCTTCTCCCCGGATTCCAAACAGATCGCCTTCCTCTCCACTCGCGGCGGCTCTTCTCAAGTCTGGGTCATGGATTCAGACGGCTCCAATGCCAAACAGATCACACGCCTCTCCACAGAGGCTGACGGCGTCATCTGGACCGGCGACGGCGCCAACCTCCTCTTCACCTCAGAGGTCTTTCCCGAATGTAACGCCGACGACGCCTGCAATCAGAAGCGCCTCGATGCCGAGGCCAACAGCAAGGTGAAGGCCCGAATCTATACCTCTCTCCTCTATCGCCACTGGACCGATTGGCGCGGCAAACGCGTGAAGCACCTCATGACGATCCCTGCCGGCGGAGGCAAAGTAGTCGACCTGACCGCTGGCTCCAAGTTCGACGTCCCTCCCTTCTCCCTCGGCGGCGGCGGCAACTACGCCTCCTCCCCCGACGGCAAGGAAGTCTGCTACGTCGCCAATACTGATGAGGATCAGGCTACCAGTACCAATTGGGAGCTCTTCACCGTCCCATTGGAAGGCGGCGAAGTCAAAAAGATATCCACCAGCCCCGGCGCCGACGCCGGTCCGCTTTACTCCCCGGACGGTAAGTGGCTCGCCTGGCGCATGCAGGTCCGTCCCGGATACGAGAGCGATCGCTGGCGTCTCGTCGTCATGGAGCGCGAATCTGGCAAGATCAGCGTCCTCACCGAAAACCTCGATCGCCATGTCACCGGCTTTACCTGGCACCCCGATTCCAGGCGCATCGCCTTCACCGTGGAAGATCGCGGCCGCCAGAACGCTCAGCTCATCCCCGTCACCGGCGGCGGAACCCGTTCCCTTACCCAGGGCAACTCCCATGTCGATGATCTCCAGTTCACCGCGGACGGCAAGTTCATGACCTACACCGACGTTTCCGCCTCTACGCCGACTGAGCTCATGAAGGCCAGCAGCGCCGGCGGCGCCACGCCCCTGGCCCGCATGAATGACGAATTCCTCGCCGCCCACGACCTCCGCAAGCTCGAAGACATCACCGTTACCGGAGCCGAAGGCGCTCCCGTCCACACCTTCATCCTCAAGCCCCCAGCCTTCGATCCCGAAAAGAAGTACCCCGTCCTCTTCCTCATCCATGGAGGACCGCAGGGTGCCTGGGGCGAGTCCTTCAGCTACCGTTGGAATCCGCAGGTATTCGCCACCGCCGGCTTCGTCGTCGCCATGCCGAACCCCCGTGGCTCCACCGGCTACGGCTCCAAGTTCACTGACGAGATCAACGGCGATTGGGGCGGCAAGGCATACGAAGACGTCATCGCCGTCGCCGACCACGTCGCCAGGCTCCCCTACGTCGACTCTGACCGCATGGCAGCCGCCGGCGGCAGCTACGGCGGTTACATGGTCAACTGGCTCCTCGGCCACACGGACCGCTTCAAGGCCCTCATCTCCCATGCCGGCGTCTATGACCTCGCCAGCATGGGCGGTGAAACCGAGGAACTTTGGTTCACCACCTGGGAGTTCAAGGGCCATCCCTGGCAGTCACCCGACGTCTATGAGAAGTGGTCGCCCTCCAGGAGCGCCTCCAATTTCAAGACGCCCACCCTCGTCATCCACGGCGAACTCGATTACCGCGTGCCCGTCGGCCAAGGCTTGCAGTTGTTCACCGCTCTTCAGGCTCAAAAGGTGCCCTCCAAGATGCTGCTATTCCCCGACGAAGGCCACTGGGTTCTGAAGCCGCAGAACTCACTTCTCTGGTACCAGAGCTTCCTGGAGTGGATCGACGAATGGACTAAGAAGAAGTAGGCGCAGCCCCGAAATAGAAAGAGCGCATGGACCGTCCCTCTCTGGGACGAATCCATGCGCTCTTTTTAGTGACAACCGGATCTACTGATCTTCGCCGTAGGTCTTCGGCTGGATGTTTACCGTCACTCCGTGCACGGCGCCGTCAGAGCTGGTAAACAGCAACTCCTGCGGGCCCAGGAACCCCACTCCGAGGAACCAGTGGAACGCTCCGCTCGCGTTGTCGAGCGTCGAGCCCACCGGCAGGGGCCGCAAATCCCCGTTGATCACTTGCGAGCCGGTCCACTGCCCTTCGGGCAACGGGATGACCAGCCGCGCCATCTCCTGCACCGTCATCACCTGCGGCACGGCGCCGCGCTTGAGACGGGGCCTAGCCGCGCGATCCGTCGCCCCATCCAGCAGTTCCATCGCCACAGGCGGCCCGGGGCTTCCAGCCACCCCGCCAGCTACGCCATTTTCGATCGAGAAGTAACGGCTCCCAATTCCGTCACTGTTGCCTGCATCGTCAGCCACCACCCAGAAAATGGTGTGCTGGCCGTTGGCATACTGCGTCGTGTCAAAATTGATAAACGCCCCCGGTGCAGCGCTATTGCGATAGCCCGGGAATAGCCCAGCAACGTCCGGCCGAACCTGATTGTAGGTCGCCCGTCCGATCGGCACGCTATCCACGTAAACCATGACATTGGTCGGCACGGCTGAAATGATGTTCGGTTGCGGGGTCATCACCCAACCGTCGCTCCGGTAGTTGTTTCCAACCGCAGTCCCGCCTTGGCCCGGCGTGTCGAGTGCTCCAAAAGGCTTCGTCGCCGCTGCGTTATTGAGCGTAATTACCTTCGATCCGAGATTGGTCGTGTTGCCCTCGATGTCCGTCGCAATGGCCCACAGCTTGATCGTCCCGTTGCCCATCGCGCCACTGGGGTTGTTGACGGCATTGGTGCGGACGGCATTGAATAAAAGGAATCACGAG
>CAYVDY010000731.1:0-3237 GCA_964450255.1 uncultured Candidatus Solibacter sp.
CCCGCGCACTTCGCCCGGGCCGATCGTCTTCGGCGACACGATCTTCCCGCCCACCACCAGCACCGCCTCGCCCTTCTCCGCCACGAAGAAATCCACCGTCTTCGCGTGCAGCTCCGCCTCCCCATCGGCGGTCCGCTTCGTGATCATGGCCTGGTGGTTGCCCCACTTGCCCAGATCCTGGCCTAGCACCTTCTTGCCGGCCATCTGCGAAGTCAGCTTCGCATCCCACCCCTGCAACTCACCGGCTGTCCAGTGCGCAAACCCGGAAACGCCCGCCGGCAGCGCCACCGCCACCAGAACAAAAATCAACAGAATGGTTCTCTTCATGCTGGTGTCACCTTAGCAATTCTCGAAGCCGCCGTGGGCAGCGTTGGGAAGTCCGTATACGGCTTGTCCTGATACCAGTAGCAGCACGAGTAGTAGTTGTCCGCCCGGTCATTGCCATGCCCGTGCTCCATCGTGTGCTTCAAGTACTTCATGAACGTCACCGGATTATCTCCGTGGAAACGGTAGCAGCAATACCGGCCGCCGACCCGCTCCGGACTCTGAATCAACTGCGCCCCATACTGGTGATACGCAAACGCCTTCGCTCCATCGCGCCCGCCGAAGTTCCAGCTCCCCAGGAAGTAATCCTCGCTCCCCGTCCCGACGATGAGAGGCTTCGTCTCGTCGTCGATGAAGATCATGTCGTCGCCTTCACCCATCCAGAACTCGCTGTTCTGCACCACCCCCAGCGTCACGCCCATCAGATGCCCCCGGCCGCGCGCCTCGCAGTAGACGTGGTTGTGCTTCCCATCCGGATTCACCGGAGTCTTTCCGTCCGGCCCCTTGATGGCCACATGCGGCGTCACCTGCCGGTACTGCGCATGGAAATACAGCGTGTCCGCCGGCAGCGCATCCACCGCCAGGAAATCGATGTTCGAATAGAACGACCCGATGTTCTGCGTCCCTTCGTTCGTCACCGTCATCCGCGCGCCGGCGCGGTACGGCATCGCGAAGTAGCAGTTCAGGCTCTTGCCCGGCGAGCACGACAGATACTCGCTCTCATACAAAACGTAGTCGCCCAGGTTCAGCCCGAAGAAGTCGCCCACCGGCACCTCCACGCTCGGCTTCGCGTTCCCGTCCCAATACATCCGCAGCACCAACTCCTTCAGATGAAACGGACTCTGCGCCGCTATGGTGAACCAGATGTGCGAGACCATACCCGCGCCCTTCTGATTGAACACTTCAATACTCTGCCCCGGCGTGATCGGCCAGCGGTCCGAATTCCCGCCCGTCACGTCATAGCTCGATTGCTTTAGACTCCGGTAGTTCAGCGCCCGCGCATAGGCCGGCATGAATCGCGCCGCCGCCGCGCCGCCACCCCCGCCGCCCGGCCCACCCTGCTGCTGCGCCTGCGCTGTCGCCGGCGCCGCCGCCAGCCCCAATGCCGCCAGCGCGCTCTGGAAAAATCCGCGTCTCTCCACGCTCTTCATCGAGTCACCTCTACCTTTCTCCGTGAAACCGTCGATGCCCGGCCCGCTACCTGCGCCGTAGCCCTCAAAACATACTGACCTACTGAAGCGGGCGCGTCCAGCCCCACCTGCCACGTATGCGCCCCATGCGCCGGCATCGTGAACGGAATCTCCGTCGCCGACCCGCCCGCACTGAACTCCAGCCGCAGCTTCCCCTCCACCGCCCGCCCCTCATCGTTCACCATCATCACCGCGTACGTCCGCTTCGTCCCCGCCTGCAATCGAGGTTGCCAGAAGTTGATGTACACCCCCAACGGCCGGAACGCCTCCACCATCCAGTCCGCGAATTGCGGCTCGAGTTCCAGCGTCTCCACGTTCTTCCAGTGATCCGACGTCTTCACCCCCGGATAACTGCAAGTCAGCCACGTGAAATGCACCACCCCCGCAAAGTTCCGGTGCGCCCTCCAGAACCCCGTCACCCCCCCCAGTTTTTACGCATCCAACTCAAACCGCCCCGCCGGCGCCGCACCTTTCCCCAGCACCCCCCCGTCCCCCTTCTCCGTCAACACCGTCGGCGATCCATCCCGGTTCACCCACCGCCCCCCATACCCATTCGCGATCACAGCATGACCCGAAGGATGCCCCGCGTTCGTCGTCTTCGCCCCCGTCATCTGCTCCAACTGCGTCATCTCGAAACGGCCCTCCGGCCGCTGCAACGCGCTGAACAGATAAGGATGATCCTCCACCGGATCATCCGGCCCCATCGGCACGGCGTACCCGTTGTCCCACGGCCGGTCCGACAGATCCAGCTTCCGCACCGCCGGTATCACCGTCTCCCGCAGCAGCGCGGAGTCCGTCTCGTTCGTCGCATCCCAGGTCGCCACGCTCGGATGATTCCAGTGATCCCGCATCCACTCCGAATACTGCGCGATCAGTTCCTCCGCCCGGTAAGGCGGAAAATTCGTGCGTCCGTTCCAGATGAAAAATTCGTTCTGGATCAGCAGCCCCGCCTCGTCCGCGATGTCGAACCACATCTCGGGCACCGGCCCGATGCAGAACCGGAACGAGTTCCAATGCATCTTCTTCGGCCCATCCACCAGCAGTTTCCGCACCCAAGCCTCTTCCCACGGATGCCGTTTGCACAGCGGATCCTCAAAGAACCGGTGCAGCGTAATGTTCGAACCCCGCAGGAAATACAGCTTCCCGTTCAGATATGCCCGCTTCGTCGCCGTGTCGAACCGGAACTCCCGCATCCCGAACCGCGTCCGCACCGTATCTCCGCCCACCGCCGTCTCCACCCAATACAAGTTCGGCTCTTCCGGAGTCCACAGCTTCGCGCCCCGCATCGCCACCTTCAGTCGCACACTTTTCCGCTCGCCCGGCTGCAGCACCACATCCACACCTGCCAGCCCCCCAAGCTCCTTCTGCGTCTGCGATAAGCGCGCCCGCACCACCCCGCGCCCCGGATTCCACAACGCAGTCTCCACCTCCGCCGCGCCCTCCGCCAACCGCGGAGCCACCTGCACGCTCTCCACATACGGCAGGCCCGTCAAAATCAGCGACACGTTGTCATAGATCCCCGCCGTCCACTTGTTCTTCACGTAATCCGTACCCGCCGGAGCCCACACCGGTATCGCCGCCGGATGCGCCCCGATCCGCACCACCAACTCGTTCTCTCCATCCCATCTGATAGCCCAGGTCACATCGTAGAAACCTGCGCTGAAGCACCCCAGATGCTCCCCCATCTTCTGGCCGTTCCGCCACACCGCCGTCCCGAACTGCG
>CAYVDY010000732.1:0-3229 GCA_964450255.1 uncultured Candidatus Solibacter sp.
CGACGGCCACAACGGCTCCCGTGCGTCGCCGATGAGGATGGGTCGCCGCCCGATGCGATCGGACAAAGTCCCCATGATCGGGAGCCAAACAAGATTGGATGCGCCGACACCCGCCGTGACCAGCAGATTGTCGCGCTCGGGCAGGTGAAGCAGCTTGCCGAAGGTCGGCGTGTAGGCCGTGATCATATAGAAGCTGACGGTCGTCATCAGGACAAGCGCGACGCCGCCCAACACGGCTGCGCGCCCGGCCCAGACCGACCGGAGGAAACGGGGTAAGTGGCCCCAAGTGGGAAGGATATGGGGTGGTTCAACGGTTTTCCCTTAGTTCCGGTCGTAGGCACACTCGCCGTGTTCTCATACCTCGCGGTGGATACATGGACGGACAACCGCCGGAAGGAGAGAGAAGCACTCTACCGTAGCGATGTGCTCAGGAAGATCGCCGAGACCCAGGGTGGCGCTTCTGCTCTCGAATCCCTCCGCGAAGAGGAGAGGAACGCGCGGAAGCGCCGGCGGGAAGGATTGAAACTAGGCGGCTTGATCACAACGGCGGCGGGTATCGGAATCGCCGTGTTCCTGTACATGCTGGTGCCGGACCGCCCTGTCTACTTTGCCGGTCTGATCCCACTGCTCATCGGCTTGGCCCTCTTGTTCCACGAAGAAGTACTGAATCCCAAAGAGTGAGCGCTGCGGCGCCCGCTTGGGCCGTCAAACGGAGCGGACCTCAGGCGCCTCCGGAAGAGCCTACACTGCGTGTCCGCTTGGCCGGCCGGACTAAGCGCAGCTCCCCCTCCACCTGTAGCTCCTTGACGGCAATTTCGCGAAGCGTCCCCTGTTTCAACTCCACGCACATTCGCGGCAGGAGGGCCACGCCCTGCTTGCATTGCACCAACCTGCGAATGGTCTCCTTTCCACGGTTGGCATCTCGACGTCAATATTGAGCGATCAGCCACGCCACTGGTTGGATTCGACGGCAACGACCTGCGGATAGATCTCGATCAGTCGCCAGGCGATTACCAACATTGCCGATGATCTGCCAGCGCTTCTGGACTGTTGGCGGCGTGCCCGGCTATGCGCCCATGCCTCGTTGCGGACGGCTGGTTTCTGCGGGAATCCACCGCAAAGATCACGCAGACACCCGATACGACGGTGATGGCTCTGCATCGAGGCCGCATCGATCTGCTGGAGCGGCATCTGGAACGAGCCCCCGGATTGCTGAGCCGGACGTTTTCGCACCGGGAGATCTATCCATCCGAGATGGGGTGCAAGGATCCGATCTACGCGACCGTGAGCACTCCGCTTGACGGCACGACGCTGCTGCATCTGTGTGTGGAGTACGACGAGGTAGAGATCGGGCGGTGGTTGCTGAATCAAGGGATGGATGTGAATGTCCGTGGGGCCGTCGGTAGCGGGGGAATCGGAGGGTATGCTGCGCTGTTCCACACCGTGCTTTCTCAGCCGAACTTCCGGATGAATTACGGCAGGAGCGGACCGTTTATCGCGCCGTTCGCCGAACTGCTACTGAAGCGCGGCGCCGAGCCGAACGTGCGGGCGTCTCTGTGGAAACAGCTGCATCCGGTGCACGGAGACACGGCGCGGCATGAGTACCGGGATGTCACGGCAATTTCGTGGGGCCGCCGGTTTCACGCGCCGATCTTTGTGAGCAAACCGGCGATCCGGCTCATCGAAGCGGCCGGGGGCGTGGAGTGAAGGGAGACCCGTTGGTGCATCATCCAGCTGAGTTTTGTGCTTTTGTGTTATTGCGTGGTTGCGCGAACTACCCTCGACATCTCCGATGAGGCCTACACGTCAATTGGTCGGGAGCTGCGTCTTTCGGGGAGCCGCGTAGTTGCCTACTTCAAAGACGCAGCGGCCGTACCTACGAGCCGCGACCCGCTTCATGGGCGGTAAGAGGGGATTTCATCGAGCAACTGGGGAACAAACTGGTCGAACGGAAGCCGGCTCGATTCGAACGCAGAAAGACGCTCGTAGAACGACCGCACGAGCAGGTAGCCCGCATTCATCAGGCCATCGATCTCGCGCTTGGCTGCTTCCTGCCGTTCCGGGCTGTTGTCATGTTGTAACGCCAAGCGCGGCGTCAACGCGTGGATGAGGCACTCGGCCGTGAAATTCGGCAGGGTTCCGTAGTAGATCGTCTTTCCGTTGCTTGCGCGGAAGTACTGGTTGAGCTTGCGTTTCTGCCGAGCTAAACCGGCCTTCACAATCGGGTCGACAATACTGTGTAGATACTCGTGGCTGTTGAAGCCTCGCCCGACCAGGGGGCCGTCGACGATGTAATACATCGCGCTCCGAGGTATCGCCTGAGCGGAACGGCTCTGGCACAGCGGATTGGGAACGATCACGAACGTGAACGTGTCCGAGCGAGTCATGTGCAAATATGCCCAGACGGCATTCACGCCGGACTGCAGCGACTCGAGCGAGTACGATCGCAGTTCGGACAGGTCGTCGGGCCTGACCGCCTGCCAGATTTCGTCCAGTTTCGCCGCCTGCCAGAAGTCGTTCAGAACCCGGTGAAACTCGCGTAACTGTTTGAGGGGGATCGAGTCCGCGGGTTGGAACGGGTAGTCCTGGGTGAGGCTGAGTGCATACTCCTGATAGCGCGGCAGCATGATATGCGCCTTTTTCCAGCCCGAATATAGCTGCCACCACGAAGCGAGCTTCTGAGGGTGCTGCTTTAGATTCGCGGCGACCATCTGGCGGACTTTTACACGCAACGCTGGCATCTCGCGGGCGTTGGGTTCATCGTCGTAGCCGGCGGCGTTCAGGAACGCCATTACGGCAAACATCCGGCGGTCGGCCAGTACGATAAATCCGGGCGCCTCCCGGAACTCGTCAGCGTGTGTCGAGACGGCCTGCCCTCCCTGCCCGCGGGCAGTACTGCAGGGGTTGACCAACACAGCCAATATCCCGACTAGAAGAACCGTCGAGACCGGCGCCCAAAGACCTCCTCTGATCGGGTGGATCGGCATGGGAGGCGTCTCCTTCCTTAAAGGTTCTAATAAGAGCAAAGGGTATTAATTATCATAATCCAAAGTCCTGGGATGGTAGCCCCGGAATCCTCCGCCGGGAGTTGAAGGTATGCGAGTTCAAATCGCTCACTTGGCTGCATCACGCCCTATCCGTAGAACTGGCCACGATCAGCGTTGCAATGCCGACTTGATCGGCATAGGGGCGGCGGTCACCCGCCGACCCCTGCCACACCACCGTACGT
>CAYVDY010000733.1:0-3226 GCA_964450255.1 uncultured Candidatus Solibacter sp.
GCCTCAATGACCGCCGTTGGTCACATGACCCCATTCCGTCAGGCGCCGGTGTTGATGCGGAGCTTGCCAACAAGTCACAATCCACCCGGATTGCCCTTGCCCTACCTCGCACTGGCGCTATCGGCGACGCTCAGAAGCGGATGGCGCGGCGCATGCAACGGAAACGGCAGGTCGCCGGAACACCGAGCGACCCAAGGAGTAGGAAAGACAATGATTGAGACTGCATCGCATCTGGGCGATAGACTCGCGGACACACTGGAACAGGTGGGCTCCCTGGGCCGCACGGCAGGGAAGAAGTTTACCGAAGCCCGTCGTGATACGGCGAACGCCCTCAATGACTCCGCTTGCTCCGTTAGAGATGCAGGTGAAGCGGTGGGCGAACTGGCTGCGAGTGCAGCCGCCAAGCTCGATAACGGCGCCGAGTGTGTGCGCGATTACGATCTGGGCCGCGTGCTCCTGAACTTGCGGCAAGTGATTAGCCGCCACCCGGCTGGCTTTATTGCCGGAGCCGCGGCCGCAGGGTTCCTGATTGGACGGGCTGCGCGTAAGACGTAAGCGTCTATGGGAATGGTCGAACACGAACTTCGTCAGTAACGTCCTTGAGTCTGAGGCGCGTGGACGCGGCGCTAACGGCGCCGGGAGTCAATGGGCTCCGGGCGTTGAGGTCGGCGTGCCAATCGGCGTCAGACGCTCACTCTGCATGAGTGCTCAGACGCCGTGAGCCAAGACTGAACTGTGACTAGCGAGGCTGTATGCCACAACCAGATAGACCCAACTTCTCGCCACTCGGCCGCGTCGCCTTCGGACTCATCGGGCTCGTCGTGATTGTCATGCTCCTACGGTTCCTCGGATACATCTCGTTCTAGCCGTTAACCCGGAACCTGAAAAGAACTCGTCCAGACAGGACAATCACGGTCGAGCGGTGGCCGGCAGTATCAAGGAGTTTCTTGTGTTCAATACGATCATCCGCGTTAGCGCCTTGTTGGTGCTGGTGGCGCCGTCCTGGGTATCCCAAGGTGGCGAGAGATCGGTAAGCGGAGTGGTCATGGTTCAACGAGGAAATGTTCTCCCAAAAGCTGTTGTCCAGATTGAGAACACGGCCTTCCTCACTGTGAAGTCGTACGCGACTGGTAATGACGGTCGGTATCAGTTCTTCGGTCTGAACTCCAATATCGACTACACGCTCAGAGCCCACTATAAAGGACACTGGTCAAAGCCCAAGACCCTCAGCAAGTTTAGTTCGTCCAGTCATCCGGCCATCGACCTCGTGATACCGATCGAATAGCGCCTTGGTCCCGTCTCCCTGCCCCGATCAAGTTGTCAGTAGGTCCAGTTCCCAAGATTGGTCCCCGGCGTGCCAGTTGCCCTGTGCCACCCGCAGCAGGGCCAGACGTGAGCAGTGCCGGGACCACATTACCGCCGGCCGGAAAGCCCAATGCGGCCCACGCTGTCCGGATGAGGAACACGCTGACAAGGCAAGTGGTTCCTGGCGGCGGATCGTCCCGATCACGTGTTTCAAGCACCCACACTGGCAGCTTCACCTGGGAACCGTAGGCAAGCGCAGGATGCCCATCGCTGTGGCGTTCTGGCGAAACTCACGCCGAATATGCCGTCGAGGTTCGGAAGAACGGACCGCGGGGCCTGATCAGAATGGAGATGGTCTCGCAACTACTGCGGCAGGCACGAGCCAGCACCGGAAGGACCTACATTACGTGGAAACGGATCTCCGGCGCGGTGACTACTGCCACACTGCCAACTGCAGGCAGTTCAGGGGTCGCGGTAGGGACAGCTATTGCTGACCGCCCCCCGCACAGATCCGTACATGCAGAGTTACCGCATACGGCTCCTGCCTAAGGTCGTGACGCAGAGAAGCGCTCTTCCGGATAGGGATGCAGAACCCGGCATGACGGGACGTACTTACGGGTGAGGCGATTGAAACGAGACCAGTTGAGCCGGTTCCGTTGGCTTCGGCGCAGCAGGGCATGCCGCCAAGCGCGGCAGACCTCGCTGCGGAAGCCGTCCAATCGCAGCAGGTTCGTCGGGACCGCATGGTACGCAAAGTAGCCATTCAGGACCCGCTGAAGCCATGCGCCGACGAGTGGCACGGGTTCGTGCCGTCGTTGGTAGAGCTTGTCGCGGATCGCGATCAACGTCGCTCGCATACGCTTCTTGGCCGTCAACCGCACGACCTGGAACTTGCCTTTTTGGTCAGTCCCGCAACAATGCGTGAATCCGAGAAAGTCGAACGTCTCCGGCCTGCCCTGCCCGCGCACACGCCGTCGTTCCGCCGCGAAGCGGCCGAACTCGATCAAGCGCGTCTTATCCGGGTACAGAGTGAGTCCGAACTTGGCTAGCCGTTCCCGGAGGTCGTCCAGGAACGCTCGCGCCGTCCGCACATTCTCAAAGCCCACCACACTGTCATCGGCATAGCGAAGCACGATGACCTCTCCTCGGCCTGGCTGTTTCCGCCAGTGCTGAACCCAGAGATCGAAGGCGTAGTGCAGATAGATGTTCGCCAGCAATGGCGAGGCTACCGCCCCTTGCGGAGTGCCCCGTTGCGCGGGGACCCGCTTTCCGTCTTCGATCACGCCCGCTTCGAGCCATCTGCGAATCAAGCGAATGATCCGCTGATCGGCAATCCGATATTCGAGAAATCGGAGCATCCATTCGTGATCGATTTCGTCGAAGAACGAACGGATGTCGGCATCCACGATCCAGTTCACCTTTCGGCTCTTGATTCCTGCCGTCAGTGCGTCCAGCGCATTGTGCTGTCCACGACCCGGTCGGAATCCGTACGAGAACCCGAGAAAATCCACTTCGTAGATCGCGCTCAGTACCGTGACGACGGCCTGCTGAACGATCTTGTCCTCGATGGAGGCGATCCCCAGCGGACGCTGCCGGCCATCTGCCTTGGGTATGTATACCCGCCGCGACGGCGTGGCCCGATATGCTCCGGCATGAATCATCCGGTGCAACTCGGTCACCCGCTCAGGGAGAATCTTCTCGTACTCCCGCCACGTCACTCCATCCACCCCCGCCGCCGCGTTCTTCTGGAGGCTGTAGAAGCTGTCCACAAGTAGCTGCGGCGTGATGTGATGCATGAGTGCCGTGAACCGCAGCCGCCGATTTCGGCGCGCTGCCTGACGTACGCCTTCCAGGCCCATCGACGCACAACTAGGAGTCTGTCGGAGATAGGCTCCTCCGCTCAGCGGCGCAAGGCACGGCC
>CAYVDY010000734.1:0-3226 GCA_964450255.1 uncultured Candidatus Solibacter sp.
GCCAACCTGAGGGGGCTTGGGTATGGCGGGTGAAATTCGGCCATTCGGTGAGGTGTTCGCAGAGGGAACGCGCAATGGCTTGGCGCGGCCCAAGGCCGTTCGAGGGGCTGGCGTGAAGATGGTGAATATGGGCGAGTTGTTCGCCCATCCAAGGCTCCGGAACGCGGACATGGATCGTGTCCCGCTGAGCGATTCCGAGGCGCGGAAATTCCTACTGAGCGAGGGTGACCTGCTGTTCGCCCGGCAATCGCTCGTTCTAGAGGGCGCGGGGAAATGCTCGATCTTCTTGAGCGATGACGAGCCTGTTACGTTTGAGTCGCACGTGACCCGAGTGAGGCTTGATCGAAGCAAAGCTGATCCGCGCTTCTATTTCTATTATCTCCAATCTCATCATGGAAAGAGCGCAATTCGAAGCATTGTCGAGCAAGGGGCAGGGGCCTCAGGTATCAGAGGGAGCGATCTACAGAACCTTGGTGTTTTGTGGATGCCACCTCCAGAACAACGCGCCATCGCCCGTATCCTCGGCACGCTGGACGACAAGATCGAACTCAACCGCCGCCGCAACCAGACCCTGGAGGCCATGGCCCGCGCCCTGTTCAAGGACTGGTTCGTCGACTTCGGCCCCGTCCGCGCCAAGATGGAAGCCCAGCAACCCTACCTTCCCGCCGACCTCTGGCAGCTTTTCCCAGACCGTCTTGATGACGAGGGGAAGCCGGAGGGGTGGAAATACTTGCCTTATGGCGAAATGCTCGAGGGAACCATCGGTGGAGACTGGGGAAAAGAAGAGCCATGCAACGACCACGACCAAGCGGTCTGCATCATTAGGGGGACGGACATCCCAGATTTGCTTGCTGGTTCCACTGGACGAGTGCCGACGCGCTATACAACTAAGAAGAAACTTACGTCCCGAATTCTTCAGGCCGGAGATATTGTTGTTGAGGTGTCCGGCGGCAGCCCGACACAGCCAACTGGACGCTCTCTCCAAGTATCGCAGTTGGTGCTCAAACGCTTACCTCATCCTGTGGTATGTGCCAGTTTCTGCCGTAGATTCAGACCCAAGAGTATTGGCTTTGGCCTTCTGGCTGCGCACCATCTCACTAACTTGTATCGAGATGGCGGAACTTGGGAATACCAAAATCAAAGCACCGGAATCTCAAACTTTCAGACCGCCCATTTCCTGGAAGCAGAAAATGTTCTGGTGCCGAGCGAAGGAGTGCTGAAAGCATTTGTACGCTTTGTTGAACCGATCCTAGCAAAGACTACAAACAATGAGACCATAGCTCTGGTCAAACTCCGCGACACCCTGCTGCCCAAACTGATCTCCGGCGAGCTGCGAATCCCGGATGCCGAGAAGTTCATGGAGCGCGCCGAACACCGGACGGCAAGCCAAACAAGGAGCGTGTCATGACAACAAGCGCCGCAAGTATTCCTGCCTGGAACATTGCTGGCGTGCTGCCGCCGATACGGCCAAACGTGCCCGGAAGCAGTCTGGATCGCTCGCCCTATACGGTCGATCTGGCCGTGCTGTTTGATCGCTTTGCCACGTCGTCGGAGCGCATGGCGATACTCGACGGCCTGCTGCGGTTTCGCGCCGATCTGCATGCAGCCGGCATTACGTCCGGCTTTCAGTGGCTGGACGGCAGTTTCCTCGAACAGGTCGAAGCACTCGAATGTCGGGCGCCACGAGACATGGATGTGGTGACCTTCCTCGATCTGCCCCAGGGGCTGGATCAACGGGCGTTGGTCCAGCGTCACGGAACACTGTTCGACCAGAAGCACGCGAAGGCGACCTACGCGATGGATGCCTATTTCGCCGTGCTCGGGCAGCCGACCGATCAATGGCAGGTCAAGAAGATCGCCTACTGGTACAGCCTGTGGTCACACCGCCGCGACGGGCTGTGGAAGGGGTTTGTACAGGTTGATCTCGACCCGGCGCAGGATGGCGATGCGCGGGCGGTCTTGAATCTCGCGGGAGGGGTTCACCATGACTAATCACTACCTGGCCATTGCCTCCGAGATCAGGGAACTGGAGAACCTGCTGGCCGCCATTCCGGATGGCAATGTGATCGAGCGCATGAGCCTCGAATCGCGGCTCGAATCCGCCAAGGCGGATTTGGCCACGCTGCCACAACAGATAGCGCCGAAGGCACGATTGACCTTCCGGGGAAAACCCGTTTTCGGCAGTCATGGTATTGCGGCTGAATGCTGCGGCAAGGCCGCCGGCGCCTTTTCGGATGCGTTCGCGGCCGTCGCCGCCAGTTTGAGTGAGGGGCTGCGCTACATGGGCCCGATACCCAACCGGGACAAGAATCAGTTGCTGATTACGGGTACCGCCATCGGCTCGTTCGGCTTTGAGTTCGAGCTGCCAACAACGGAACCCTCTCTGTTTCCTGAAGCGGAAAAGGCGCAGGAGGCCATGGCCAAGATCGAAGCTCTGTTCAGGCTGGCGGCCGAAGGCAGCGACGACGAGATGGCGGAGGTGATCGAGGAGGTACGCCCGCGTGCCGTCAAGAAGGTGCATGACTTCCTTGAGTTGCTGGTGCAACAGCAGGCATGGTGCGGGCTTGAGTTTGGTGATCGGTTTTTCCGCTATGCCGACTACGCTCAGGTCAAGGCGTCTTGCGAGCGGCTCAAGGATGAGAATATCCACGAGACGGAAGAGACCTACCGTGGTGAGTTCCAGGGCGTACTTCCAGCGGGTAGGACCTTTGAGTTTCTGCTTGCCGATCAGGCGGGGCTGATCCGAGGCAAGGTTGACCGTGCGATCGAAGATCCGGACGCACTTAACCGGGAGTGGTTGCACAAGCCGGTTACCGTAAAACTCAACGTCATGCAGGTAGGCCAGGGCCGGCCGCGATTCACCCTGATGACCTTGGATGACC
The DNA here is from genome assembly GCA_964450255.1 of uncultured Candidatus Solibacter sp. Taxonomy (GTDB): domain Bacteria; phylum Acidobacteriota; class Terriglobia; order Bryobacterales; family Bryobacteraceae; genus Paludibaculum. The sequence goes on from CAYVDY010000734.1 coordinate 2,883, forward strand.
TCAGCGCATGACTCTCGACTGGTGCCCCGGCATCCGCGAGGCTTGCAGCCACTGGCGCGATGCGCCGATGCTGCAGCAGAACCTGGAGGCGCTCGAGCAGACCCTCGACCAAGACAACGATGCCTGCATCGACTGCGCGAAGACCATGGTCGAGGTCGTCTGCCGGGTCATCGTCGAGAGCTTCCATACGCCGCTGACACCGCTCAAGCCGGTACAGGAAACCCCGAGTCTCTCAGACTGGCTCAGCGCTGCCGTGCGGGCGTTGAAGCTGGGCGATATCCGCGACGAAAAGTTCAAGAAGCTGGTGTCCAGCCACCACAAGCTGGCCGGCGCACTCAACGATC
>CAYVDY010000735.1:0-3205 GCA_964450255.1 uncultured Candidatus Solibacter sp.
CCTCCCCCGGCGCTGGAGGCGCCCTCCGCTGGTCCAGGCGAGTTCACGCGCCAGTTCCAGGCGGGTGCTCCGCCTGCGCCAATCGCTGAGCCTGTGACGCCAGTTACTCCGCCGGTTGCCCCGCCGCCCCCGCTCCCTGCCGCGCCGCCAGCACCCGCCGCCGGTCCGGGCGAGTTCACTCGCATGTTCCAGGCGGGTGCCCCGCCTGCGCCAATTGCCGAGCCCGTGCCTCCGGCCGTTGCGCCCGTTGCCCCGCCACCCCCACCTCCGGCGACGACAGCCGCGCCCGCCGCCGGTCCAAGCGAGTTCACGCGCCAGTTCCAGGCGGGCGCCCCGCCTGCTCCAATCGCCGAGCCTGTGATCCCTGTTGCTCCGCCGGCCCCGCCGCCCCCGGCGTCCCAGCCGTCCCCGCTCCCTGCCGCGCCGCCAGCAGCGGTCGAGGGTCCAAGCGAGTTCACGCGCATGTTCCAGACCCCCGCCCCGCCTGCACCCATGGCGGAGCACTCCCCCATGGCCGCCCCACCACCAACCTCCTCGGAGCCCGGCGAGTTTACCCGGATGTTCAAAGCCCCGGCCGCCCCGGCGCCGCCGCAGTCGCCGCCGGCAGCCAAGCTCCCCCCGGAACTCCCACGCCAGTTCCACACGCCGGTTCCATCCGCTCCCGCAGCACAATCTGCACCCCAGCCGCCGCACGCGCAGCCCCCTACACAGCCGCCTGGCGAGTTTACTCGCATGTTCCAGGCCGCCGGCCGACCCGCCCCGATGGGTGAAGCGCCGGTGCCTCCAACCGCCACTCCACCCGCTCCTGTCCCTCCGCCCGCTACGCCCGGCGAATTCACCCAGTTCTTCAGGCCCGCCACCACTCCACCCCCTGCCACTCCGAGTGCCCCGGCCGGTGAATTCACGCAGATGTTTCGCGCCACCACGCCTCCGCCCGTCGCGCCGCCGGCGTCGCGTGCCCCGGCCAGTGACAGCGAATTCAGCCGCTACTTTGCCTCACCTCTCGGCAGCAACCCCTCCGACGCGATTCTCCAGCCGTCACCCACACCGTCACAGCCAGCGCCGCCCTCCTCGTATGCACCTGCCGGCGAATTCACCCGGGTTTTCGGCGCTGGCGGACTATCCACGCCACCACCTCCGCCGCCGATGAACCTCGCGCCCAGCGCCCCGGCCGCGCCTCCTCCACCGCCCGCGCCCACCGGCCCCGGCGAATACACTCGGATGTTCGCTACGCCGGCGGCGCCATCGTACGCACCACCGCCCGCGCCTGCCGCCCCGGCGCCGCTGCCCAAGGCCACTGGCCCCAGCAAGACCATCATCATCGCGGTCTTCGCTGTTCTCTTCATCCTCCTCATCGTCGCCGTTCTCATCTTCGCTCTCAAAAAGTAGAGGCACCTTGCACTATCTCCCCACCAGTCCCGACCCCGCGCTCTGCGCCCAACTCCGCGAGCTTCTCCAATCCGCCAACTACTCGGAAGCCGCGGTCAGCAGCCGCTTGAGCCTTGGGCATCTTGGCGAATTTGAGTTGGCCCGCGCCCGGCGCCCCACACTGCCTCCAGTGGAAACGACTCTCGACGTTCTCATCGCTCTCCTCCTGGCTGGCGACTACGTTTCACCCCAGGCGGTCGCCGAGCACCTCCCTGACTCCGCCGTCGCGCTCCTCCACCAGTTCCAACTCCTCCACACTGAACCCGCCGGAGTGTGCGCAACCTTCCACATCTACCCCGTCGGCGACCTCCTGATTGCGTCCGATCGCTGGGATAATCCGGACGGTTCCGATTCCGGCGCTGACCGCGAACTCGTCTATCCGGCCCTCAATCCAAATACACGCCGCTTTCTCTCACTCCTGCCCACCTCGCCGTGCGACGCGTTTCTGGATATCGGCGCCGGTACCGGCGTCGCTGCGCTGGCCGCTGTCCGCCACGGCGCCGTGCATGCGTGGGCCGGCGATATCGCCGAAACATCCACAGTCTTCGCGGAATTCAACCGGCTGCTCAACGGGATCGACGCCGTCACCGCGGTCACCAGCGACGTCTACGAGCAGTTCGGCGACGCCACCTTTGACCGCATCGTCTCCCACCCGCCGTATGTGCCCAGCATTCTGCCGCGCTGGGTTTTCTATAACGGAGGCGAGGACGGCGAACAGATCATGCGCCGCGTTGTCGAGGGGCTGCCGGCTCATCTGCGGCCCGGCGGCCTGGGCTTCATCCTCACCATGGGCAGCGACCGCCATGGACGGCCCTTCGAACTGCGTGCCCGCGATTGGCTCGGTGACGCCTCGCCTGAATTCGACGTCGCCTTCCTGCTCCACCGCACCGTCTCTGCCTCGGTGTTCGCCGCACGCACAAACCCGAATCAAGTGCGCACTCAGGAAGAGTTCGTCGCCCTCACCTCCCTTTTTGCGCGCCTTGGCATCGAATCGCTGCAACAGGGACTGCTTCTATTTCAGCGCCGTCACGGCAAGCGTCACACCTTTACCGTGAGGCGCCAGATGCCTGCGGATTTCACGCGCGCCGATTGGGAGTGGCTACTCCGCTGGGAAGCCGAAGCTGTGGGCCCGGACCGAATCTCGCGCATCATGGACACGCCGCTTCACACCGGACGTCCCAAGTCTTTTGAAGTGCGCCACCGACTGGAAGACGACCAGTGGGTGCCCGACGGCTACACGCTGCAAATCGACCGGCCCTTCGTCGTCGATTGCGACGCCGCTCCCTGGATGGCCAATCTCATCGCCATCTGCGACGGCAAAGCCACCGGCCGCGATCACATGAAAGCGCTGCAGCGCGGGGGCGTGATTCCGAAAGACGTCCAGGCCGCTGACTTTGCCAAGGCGCTCACTGGATTGATCTCCGGCGGCTTCGTCGAGGTAGAGGGTTTCAGACCGCCTCAGGCAGCAGGATGAGCAGTTCCAGTTGCGGCGCCGGGAAGTCGCCTGGAACGTAGGCTGCCAGGTTCCGAGCCCGCCCGATGGCCTCCCACGCCACGCCGCTTTGGTTCAGGCTGAAATACTGGTAGTTCAGCTTGACGGGAATCGCCCCCGGCGGCTTCGGTACGTGCGTCAACTGCACCCCGGGCAGCGCCTGACGCACCAGGTGCTCGATGTGATTGGCCGAGCACACCTTGATCAGCGACGGCGTCTTCGTGATCAGGTCCGCTTCGTTCACCTCCGCGTTAACTGCCATGTCCATCTTTGTGTTCATCAGTT
>CAYVDY010000736.1:0-3192 GCA_964450255.1 uncultured Candidatus Solibacter sp.
CCAGTCCGCGTCTCTACGACGGGTTGGGCTGGCGGGCGCGTGGCGCCGGAGTCGGCGTCGGCAAGGGTGTGATCCAGGTCGACAACTACCTTCGCGGACTCAAAGCCTTCACCGCCCGAGCCGCCAGTGACTTCGGCTCCACGGCGTCTTCCGGCGACAAACTCGACGTCGCGGGCAAGCTGCCGGCCGGCCTCGACTACGCCAACTACGACGCCGAGATGCAGGCCACAGCCCCAGGCGCGGGCGCCAAGTTCAAGCCCGACGGCTCGCAACGGCTCTGGGCCTACGTCACCGGGAAGGGCAGCGTTGTCTACTTTCTCCTCCCGCCGCGCACCACCATCCTGCCCGCGTATCGCGCCAACCTCGAGAAGACTCTCAAGCAACTGGAAGACAAGATCCCCAAACGCAATGCCGTGCCGACGGCATTGACTCCCGTCTCGAAAAAGGCCAAACCCGGCACGCGCGCCGCGGTCACTGTCGTCCAGCGAACGCCCAAGACTCCGGCGCCCGCGCGCAGCTTGGCCGATTCGAAGTGGGAAGGCAATTGGAAGGCCTTCGAAGCTGAGCGTAGCGCTTGGTCCAGTGAGGCCACTACGAAGGAGGTCACTGGCACTTCCGATCAGAACCGGGATTTCCGCCGCCAGGTCGGAATCGATAAGAAACTCGGATTCACTCCGGCCTCGGTAGCGCCCGTCCAGAAGGCCCAGGGCAAGGTCGATCTCTGGGCGGGCGCCTCCGGATACGTCTACGGCTGGCTTCGCTTCAAGTTTGCCTGGCTCTTCGAGAAGTTCGAAACGCTGGTCGCGAAGCTGAAGGAGAAGTCGGAGAAATTCCGCGAGAACGCCAAGCCGAAGTTCGACAAATTCCGCATCGACTGGAAAGCCGCCGCCCTCGATGTCATCGGGACCATTCTCATGGAGATCCTCCGCGAGATCGTCGGCAAGACGTTTGCGATCGTGACCGGCTGCATCAACGGCATGATTGACGTGGTCGTCCAGAAGATCGAGGACGAGATCCGGGAGGAATTCGAGGAGATCCTCGCGCCGTGGCACGACAAGTACGAGAACTTCCGCGCGGAAATCGAAACCCGCTACGCGCCGATCATTGAGGGTTACGAAACCGCGCTCGGCGCCCTGGAAGATGCCCAGTACGTCGTCAATATGCTCAGCAGCATCGAAGCCGCGGTACGGCTGCTGGTGCAGGGTCTGGCCTGCGCCACACCGCCCGCTCTCGGCTGCCTGTGGGGCCTCGTCGCGCAGGTGGGATTCAGCGTCGCCGCCGGACTCGCCGTCAAGACGCACGCTTTCAAGAAATACATTGCCGAACCCTCGGCCAAGGAGATCGTCGACAACCTCATCGCGGATTCGCTGAAGAGCTTGATGGTCGACATCTTCACGGCCGCCGGTCTCGGCGAGATCGTCGAGAAGGCGGACGCTTGCAACGCCAGCCCCGCAATGCCGGAGGGGAAACGGATCGGCAACGGGCAAATGTACTTCCCCAACACCTCGCCCGGCTTCCAGGAATGGGCCGCCGAGTTCCAGAAGAACCACGGCGCCCAAGCGCTGAAAGAACTCCAGACACTCATGACCTCGGGCGGTACGCCCGCCACGCCCGCGGACCTGCAGCGGCTTCTCGATGCGCTCAAGGACAAGACGCCCGAAGAGATCAAGAAGCTGCTGGACGGCGCTAAGAAGGGCGGCAAGGTCGAAATCAACTCCATCACCGGCGCCGGCGGTGGCGGCGCGGGGACCGGCGGCGGCGGGACGTCCAGCGGCGGAGCCGGTTCCGGAACATCGAAGGCGGTTGTGGTGGACGCGTCGGCCCAGTCCCCTTCCGCGGGCGGCGGGAAGAAAACCAGCTGGAGCATCCAGGTCGTCGTCGAAGAGAAACACCGCGACGGTAAGACACACAAAGACATCCGGGCGAATCTTTGGAATGACAAAGACGAGCACGTCGCGCTGATTAACGGGATTGAAGGCAAGTTCACCCGTGAGGAAGTGAGGAATTCCAAGACCCGCTGGTATTACGAAGTGGTGCCCAAACAGCTCGGTTCCGCGTTCCCCGGCAAGGAGTATGGCTCGTTGCTCTGGGGAGTGAAGAAGTAGACCGGACGCCGGCGCTGTATCATGCGGGTGATTCCACGCGCACGCTGGTCCTGTTCCTCTGCGACGCCTCCGCCTCCGCGCAAAATGGCCGCAGTCGCCATCTCCGCCAGTTTGGCGGCGGCAAGGCGCGCGCCGATGCTCGAAGCGAACCTGCGCGCGAGAAAGGAGGTCTGGCGGCAGGACCTGCGCCAGATCAAATCGCTCGGCTTCCATACCATCCTTGCCTGGATCGACTGGACCTCCGGGGAACCCGCGGAAGGACGATATAGCTTCTTCACGCTCGACATCCGCCTTGATCTCGCGGAAGAGGAAGACCTCAAGGTCTTTGCACAGGTCTACATGGACTCCGCGCCGCCATGGGTGGGCGCCGTCCCGAGGAGAATTCTGGTTGTGGATGATGAGGAGCCGGCCCGACGCCTGATCTCCTTAATTATGTTGAAGGAGAAGCACCGAGGACGGCGATGTCGTGGTCGTTAAGATGCGCGAGAAATTCGAAGTACTTGCAACCAACACACTGTCGGGCCAGGTGTTCATCGCGTCGCCGGCCATCGCGGATGGCCGTCTGTACTTGCGCAGCACTGAGGCGCTCTACAGTATTCGTCCGTAGACGGCCCGGGTACGGGATTCAGTCTGAAGCCGTCGTTCACACTCGCCCACAGGCGAGAGTGAATGCTGACCTCCAACGAATCAACTCCTGGATCGAAGGGTAACGTCAAACCGGAATCCACTTTGCAAGTCCACCAGGTGCTCGACGCGGAATGGATCGAACCGAACAAGCGACGGCAGAATCGTCAGAGTCGAATCCAAGCGCTGAGGCGAGACTACCGAGATAGGGCGGACGTGATTTTTGGGGAGCCGCCGAACTTCGATTTGCTCCTGGAGAAGTTGGCGGTGCTTGAGGCAGAGCTGAACTCCTGAGCGGGAGTTCAGCGGACGCCCCGCCCTCCCCCTAATCCCACTCATCTGCGGATTTCAACTCGAAAGAACTGTGCAGGCGCACGCTACACGAGGTCGAGTGCGCTGCAATCTGACGGCGGTTCCTGAATTCGCCGAACTCAGCATCCTCTCTTGCGACCGACGTCCGTCA
>CAYVDY010000737.1:0-3173 GCA_964450255.1 uncultured Candidatus Solibacter sp.
GGCCTACTCGCCCGCGAGGGCGACGGCCTCTACGGCATTGGCGGCGTCAGCCTTCACACCAGCCGCGAAGGCGAGACCATCACGCTGGAAGCCGAAGGCCAGGTCTTCGAGCTCTACTACCTCCGCCAGCCCGGCGGCGGCTCGTTCACCCTGGAGGATCAGGGCACCCCGCTGGATACCATCGCCACCGATGGCGAAGCGTCCCCCGGCTACTACCGCAAAGAACTCCCCCCCGGCACGCACCGCCTGGTCCTGCGCACCATGGACACGCGGCCCGTGCGCGTCTTCGGCTGGGTGTTGGAAAAACAAGGCGGCATCACGTGGGAGACTCTCGGCGTCAATGGCGCGCAGGCTGATCTCCTCCTGCTCGCCGATCCCGTTCTCCTCAAGAGCCACATCGAAAGACGCGCCCCCGCATTGGTCGTGCTGGCTTACGGAACCAACGAGGCCCGCACCGATTGGACCCGCGAGACTTACCAGGATACCCTCACCCGCGTCATCCGCCTCATCCGCGAGGCCTCCCCGGCATCCGCCATCCTCATCATCGGCGCGCCAGATCAGGCCATGCGCTCCCGCCGTAGAATCCTCCCCGCCAGCGGCCTCGAACGAATCCTCCAGGCCCAGCGCGACGCCGCCCTGGCCAACGGCTGCGGCTACTGGAATCTGAGGGCGGCCATGGGCGGACGCGGATCCATGAAACAATGGGTACAAGCCGGACTTGCACAAACCGATTACGTGCACCTCACCGCGCCGGGCTATCGCCTGGTCGGTGACTCGCTATTTGAATTGATCATGGGCCAGTACGGCATCTTTCAGACCGTGCGGCGTCAGGTGTTAGGAAGTAATGAAAATGGACCGTCGAGCAAAACTCATTGAGATCATTCAGAAGGTCAGCAAACAGGACTCCGTGCCGGGCGCGGATGAGTCGCTGTTTGAATCGGGACTGTTGGATTCCTTCGGGCTGCCTGATCTGATCAGCGCCTTGGAGAAGGAGTTCGGTATCCAGGTCCCTGACTCCGACCTCAACCCGCGTAAGTTCGATACCCTCGAACGGATTGAAGAGTACCTCGACTCCAGGAGCTAGGCACATACATGGCATTTATCAAGGAATTTGGCTGCTGGCTGCCCACTCGCGCGGTGACCAGCGAGGAGGCGGGCTCCTGGGTGGGTGCCGATTCCACCTGGGTGAAGAACGTCTCCGGTATCGAAGAACGTCGCTTCGCCACCGACGAAGATATGGTGGCCGACCTCGCAGCCCGCGCCGGTAACGATTGCCTGCAGCGCGCCGGCATGCAGGGCAGCGACCTCGGCATGGTGATGGTCGCCAGCGGCTCCGGCGAACGCACCTTCCCCGGCCCCGCCTGTGTGGCCGCCCAGAAGATGGGCGCGTCCGGCGTGCCGGCCCTCGATCTCACCATGGCCAGCGCCGGTTCTCTGTTTGGCATCTCTCTCGCGGCCAGGCTCGCCGCCCAGCTCGGGCCCATCCTCGTCATCGGCGCCGAGAAAATGTCGCGCATCGTCGCCCGTGAACCCCAGGAGCGCGGCGTCGCCGTCCTCTTTGGCGATGGCGCCGGCGCGTGCCTCATCACCGCCGATAGCGGCAAAGCCGAAATCGTGGACTCCGTCCTCAATACCGACGGCAGCTTCAGCGAAGACCTCACTCTCGAATGCGACCGGCCCATCAAGATGAACGGACGTAGCGTCATCCTCCAGGCATCGCGCAAGATTCCCGCTGCCATCCGCTCCCTGCTGGAGCAGTACTCCATCGATCCGCCCGACGTCCTCGCGTTTCTCATGCACCAGGCCAATCAGAATCTGATCGATCGCGTCGCCGACGCCCTGGGCGTGCCCAGCGCCAAGTTCTTCTCCAACATCCGCAAGTACGGCAACACGTCGTCTGCCTCCATGCTGATCGCCGCCGCCGAATGGTCCAGGGAATTCGGATTCGAGCCCGGCGAACCGGTCGTCTTCGCCGCCTTTGGCGCCGGCTTCAACTGGGGCGCGCTGCTCGCCCGGGGTGTCTGATTTCGGAGACGCCTATGAACCGGAAGCTCGTTCAGAGAGGGCTGATCGCCGCGGCCGTGCTGCTTGCCGGCATCCAACTCGTGCGCCCCGCCAGAACCAACCCGCCGGTCGCTCCAGCCAACGCGCTGGCCGCCCAGGTCGACGTGCCTCCTCACATCAACCGCATATTCGACCGCGCCTGCGCCGATTGCCACTCCAATCGCACCCGCTGGCCCTGGTACAGCGAAATCGCCCCCGTCTCCTGGCTCCTCACCGACCACGTGAACGAGGGCCGCACGAAGATGAATCTCGACAACTGGGATGACGCCACGTCGTTCAAGGATATCTGCCAGGAAGTTCGCACCGGCGGTATGCCAATGAAGAACTATCTGATCCTGCACCCGGATGCGCAACTCTCGCCGCAGGACGTCCAGGCCGTGTGCGCCTGGACCCAACAAGCCTCCGGCCGCTGAGCAACCCCGCGCTACCGCCACTACGCTAATCTGAAATCTAAGGAGACAACAACATGGGATGCGGCGGAGGAATGCCCCCGATTCGTGAAGACGAGACCGGCAAGCGCAAGGTCATGTGCGTGAAGTTCGGTAAGGAAATGGTGGGCCTCGACGAACCACCCTTCGATAACCACCCGATGGGCCAGAAGGTCTTCGAAAGCGTCTCGAAGGAAGCCTGGAAGCTGTGGGTCGAGCACATGAAGATGCTCATGAACGAGTACCGCCTGAACCTCGGCAACCGCGAAGCTCAGGAGTTCCTCCTCAAGCAGATGGACCAGTACTTCTTCGGCGAAGGAGCCCAGCTCCCGCCCGATTTCGTCGCTCCCAAAACCAAGAGCTAATCACTTCCGCTTCGGCAGCACGGCCAGCACTGTGGCGAACCGGAACTCCAGTTCACCATGCGCGCGGCGCAGCGATGTCTCCACGGCACAGGCATCCGCGTCGCGCGCACAGGAGCACAGCCATCACGAGGACAAGGTCGCAGTCAATACGCTGATCCAGGGCATCGACGAACTGCGCCGCTACAAGGGAAGGATCGTCGTCATCCTATGTACTAACCGGCTGAGCGTGCTCGACCCGGCGCTGCTGCGCCGGGCCGCGATCGTCGACCGGTTCGACCGTCCCGGCGACGTCGAGCGCCGCCAGCTTCTCGAGATC